>DATFHM010000158.1:0-4837 GCA_035248385.1 Nocardioides sp.
GGCGCGGGTCTGGTCGAGGTTCGGCAGCAGCGCCTCGCGCACGGCGGTGCGCGCGATCTCGTCGTACGCCTGCTCGGGCGTCGCGCCCAGCGCCAGCCAGCCCTCGACCTCGTCGCGGCGCTGCTGGGCGCTCTGCGCGAAACGGCGCCCCGCCAGGGTCGCGGCGTTCATGGCGTTGCCGATGACGATGCCCGCGAGTGCGACGACGTGGCGGGCATCGAAGGCGACCATCCGCGCAGAGAACGCCACGACCAGGGCGATCCCTGCGCCGCTGAGGACGCCGAGGAGAGCCAGCCGCCGCCCGTTCGGCACGGCGTCCAGCCGCCCGCCCGAGGTCCACGACGCCGTCGCCACCATGAGCGCCACGAACGCCGCGGCCGTCGCCGGCACCGACAGGACGCCGCGGAGCAGCAGGGCGACGACGGCCAGCTGCACCGTGGCCCGCGCGAGCGCCGTGACGGGCTGCCAGCCGAGCTCGAGCCTCGACCAGCCGGCGATCCCGACCGACAGCAGCCCGATCAGGACCAGCCCGACCGCGAACCCGACCTGCTGCATCAGGCCGCCATGCGCCCGTGCGACTCGGTCATCGCCTCGCTGACGCCGTAGCGGGCGAGGCAGCGGCGCAGGACGTGCAGCGTGTAGGCGTCGGCGAGCGGACGCAGCGCGGCGACCTCCGAGGCCTTCACGACCGCGGTGAACCGCCCGAGGACGTACGGCGTCGTGAGGGTCACCAGCGCGCGGTCGACCCGGTCCAGCCGGACGCTCGAGGAGGCGGCGAGCCCGCGGCCCCGGCCGAAGGTGCGGGCGAAGAAGACCTTGCTCCACGCCTTCTCGACGCGGTCGGCGACCCGGTCGTAGGGCGTGTGCCGGGGCCGCAGGTACGCCGCCAGGGTCGACCGCACCAGCTCACCGCACGTGGCGTCGTCGAAGTCGTCGCGCAGGGTCGCCGCGCGGGCGTGGAACACCCGGACGACGCCCGCCGGGTCTCTGGGCAGCAGGTCCTCGGGCAGCCCCATCAGGAAGCAGCGGTAGCGGACGAACTCGTGGATCGCGCGCTCGCGCGGCGTCCACTCGGTGCGGCCGGCCCGGAGCGCGCCCATCGCCAGGATGTAGGTGTTGATCATCCCGGCGGGCATCTGGTCGACCTGGGGGACCGGCACCCCGTAGATGCGTTGGTCCCACCTCGCCGAGCGCTTGAGCGCGTTGTAGCGCACCACCGCGTGCATCAGCCGGACGTGGGCCGCGGTCTCGAATCCGATGCCGTGGCGATCCAGAGCCCCGGGCAGAGTGGTGACCGCGAAGAAGCTGGTCGTCTCGACGACCCGGCGCGCGGCCCGCTTGTCCGACAGCGCGCCGGTCAGCGCCATCGGCAGCGCGGCGTAGGTGTTGATGAAGGTGGCCAGGAACGCGCCCCGGGTCACGAACGGCGCGAGGAGGGCCGCGGCGATCCGGGAGTGGCGGGCGCCCTCCTCGACGAGGTCCCGGTCCAGCCAGTCCGGGACCGCCTCCATCGCGGCGATGAAGTCGCGCAGCTCCTGCGGCGGGTCCTCGACCGCGTCGATGCCCTCGCGGCAGGCCGTGGTGAGCATGGCGATGAGCCCCTTGACCCCGTAGGTGTCCATCAGGGCCGCGTAGGGGTCGGCCGCCACGTCGCCGAGCATGGTGGCGGTCCGCATCAGCTCGACGGTCGCCTCGTCGGCCAGCAGCGGCTCGCGCGGCGCGACCCAGCCGGGCAGCGAGGCCTTCACGTCCGGGTCGGTCGTGAAGCGGTACGGCGTCGCGGACAGGTCGACCTCGCCGTACATCGCCGGCTGGAGGACGCCCTGGCGGCGTACCCGCTCGGCGAGCTCGGGGTGGTGGACGGTCATCGGGCCTCGCCTCTCCGTGGTGCTGTGACCATCGTGACACCGGCCCGGGTGCCCGGTCCTGCAACCGGACCGCTGAGCGACGCGTCACACTCCCCGCCTCGCCTGGCGGATCCGGCGGGGTCCGCCGATTACGCTTGACGGCAGCGAGCCCACCGTGGAGAAGAGGACAGAGCCCGCATGAAGATCACGTGGAAGCACCGAGCCGCTGCGGCCGCAGCCGCCGGCCTGATGCTGATCCTGACCGGTTGCGGTCTCGACGCCGGCTCGAACGACGCCGCCTCCCAGCAGGTGGGCGCCACCACCTCGTCCCAGCCGGCCTCCGGGTCGACGACGGCGACTGCCACGCCGACCCCGAAGAAGCACTTCCCCAAGGGTCCGCCGATGCTCCTGGACAGCATCGCGCCGCTGAGCGGCACCACCGTGGGCGTGGCGATGCCGATCTCGATGGTGTTCACCGAGCCGGTCAAGCCGTCGGCCCGCAAGGCCATCGAGAACGCGATCTCGCTCAAGACGTCCACCCCCGTCACGGGCGCCTGGCACTGGTTCGGCGACCAGCGAGTGGACTTCCGGCCCAGGGGGTTCTGGCCCTCCGGCACCACCGTGTCGATGGTGGCGGCGTTCAAGCACGTCGGCGACGGCTACGGCCGCTACGGGACGCACGGCTACACGCGTGACTTCACCATCGGCTCCGACGTCCGCACCCACGTCTTCATCGCCAAGCACAAGATGACGGTGACGAAGAACGGCAAGCTGATCCGCACCATGCCGATCGACGCCGGCAGCCCCGAGTTCCCGTCCTGGGACGGCACGATGGCCGTGGTCAACAAGGAGCGCACCACGCGGATGACCTCCTGCAGCGTGGCCATCGCCTGCGACAAGAACGACCCGAACTTCTACGACCTCACGCTTCCGTGGGACGTCCGGATCACCAACTCGGGCACCTTCCTGCACTACTCGCCGGCCGACCCGTACCCGGGCCACAGCTACGGCTCGCACGGCTGCGTCCACCTGTCGTGGGACGACGCGGAGTGGTACTACAACCTCGCGAAGCAGGGGGACCCGGTGACGATGACCGGATCGCCGCGCGGCAAGGCCGAGGGCGACAACGGGTACGCCGACTACAACGTCTCCTGGGCCGACTGGCTGGCCGGGAGCGGGGCCGGAGCGGTCACCACCACCGCCACGGCCTGATGGCCCGACCCGGCCAGGGGTGCACAGAAGGACTAACCAATTTTGGTGGTCAGCGCCCCCACCGGTGAGGGTGCCGGTGCGCGACCGCGACGACGAGGGTGGGACCCGGTCACATCCGTTCGTCGAGCGTGGGGGTCTCGCGATGATCAATGTCAGGCTGTTCGGAGCAACGTCCGTCGAGGTCGACGGGAGCTGGCTCCCTCCGGGAGCCCTCCGCGGGCGACCGCGCCAGATCCTCGAGATCCTGGCCGCCGCCGACGGCGCACCCGTCGCCAAGGACCGGCTCTCCGACCTGGTGTGGGACGGCGCTCCGCCGGCGTCGTACCAGGGCACCCTGGAGAGCTACGTCTGCAACCTGCGGCACAGCCTGGGGGTGAAGAGCGGCCGCGCCTCCGTGCTCGCGACGTCCGCCGCCGGCTACGTGCTGGCCGGCCCGGAGGTCTCCGTCGACCTGAGCGAGGCGCACCGGCACCTCGCCGCGTCCGGCTCGGCCGACGCGGTCGTCGACCACGCGCTCGCGGCCGTGCGCCTGGCCTCGGGCGAGCTCCTCGAGAGCGAGCCGTACGCCGCCTGGGCGGACCGGGCGCGCGACGTCTTCAGCCGGGCGGCCGTGACGGCGTACGTCCGCGCCGCCGGGTTGGCCACCGCCACCCGTCGCTTCGACGACGCGGCCCTGCTGGCGCACGAAGCGGTCCGGCTCGACCGGCTCTGCGAGCTGGCCTGGCAGCAGCTCGTCCGTGCCTACTGGCTGGCCGGGCGGCACGGCGAGGCACTGCGTGCGTACGCCGACCTGCGGCAGGTCATGGTCGACGAGCTCGGTGACGAGCCGGGTCCGGAGAGCCGCGAGCTCTACTTCGCCGTGCTCCGTGACTCCTCCGACGACAGCGAGCGCCGGCGCTTCGCGGGACCCGAGCTGCAGACGCTCCTCGTGCTCCTGCGCCAGTCGCTCGCGTCGACCCCCGGAGTCGTCCTGCCGGCCCGTGACGCGGCCCTCTCGGCTGTGGCAGCGAGGGTGATCGCCACGATGCCGTGAGGCGTCGGACCGACGAAGGCAAAGAAATCCGGGGCCTCGGCAAAGAAACAGGAATCCCGCCACGCGGTTCGGCAAAAGCGGTCAATGTAGTCGCCGGGGGGGACCTCAGTTCCCAGAGGTTGGAAGCTCAATGAGTCAAACAATGATTCGCAATGAAACGACTCTCGGGACACTGAAGATCGTCGTCGTCGACGATCACCTGATGTTCGCCCAGCTGCTCGCGCTCACGCTGGGGGATCAGCCCGACATGGAGGTCGTCGGCATCGCCGGCGACGTCGAGACCGCCTTGGCGATGGTCTCCTCGCTGCAGCCCGATCTCGTCCTGATGGACGCCCGGCTGCGCGACGGCGACGGCGTCGCGGCGACCGCCGAGCTGGTGGCCCAGAACCCCGGCCTGAAGGTCGCGGTGCTCAGTGGGCACATCGACAGCGCGCTGATGCGCCGGGCCGCGGAGGCCGGGGCGTGCGCGCTGCACCCCAAGGACGGCGACCTCGACGAGATCCTGCACGCGGTGCGGACGGCGCGGTGCGGTGCCTTCGTGGTCCAGCCCCAGCTGCTGCGGCACCTCGTGACGGAGGACCGTCAGGCACCCGCCTGGCAGCCCTCCCTGACGGATCGCGAGCGCGACGTCCTGCAGTTCCTCGCTGCCGGCCTCGACGCCTGCGTCATCGCCCACGAGCTGGGCATCTCGGTCCACACCTGCCGCGGCTACGTCAAGAACATCTTGGCGAAGCTCGGCGCCCAC
>DATFHM010000159.1:0-5662 GCA_035248385.1 Nocardioides sp.
GTGAGGTCGAAGCGGTCGAGGATGCTCATCGCGCGACCAGCCCCCTTCCGGTGACGAGCGGCAGGTCGATCGGGCTCACCAGCCCGGGCTTCGCGGCGACGACCGCGGGGATCGCGTTGATCAGGCGCTGCGCGGTGACGATCATCCCGGAGACGTTGTGGTCGCCGTTCTCGCCGTGGTGGGTGAACTCCACCTTCATGCAGGGCTCACCGGTGATCTCGATCCGGTAGCAGCCGTCGCCCTCCAGCGGCGTGGGCCAGTCCGGGTCGCTCGCGGCGTCGGTGCGGGTGACGTGGTCGAGGGTGATCCGCGGGACGCCGTCGACCAAGCCTGTGACCTGGAACCGGACCGATCCCATGGTGCCCTCGGGGATGTCGACGGAGACGGTCTCCTTGGCGCGGGCGGCAGGGCGCCGCTCGACGTGCTCGGTGAGCGGCTCGTCCAGGGTGACACCGAGACCGGCCGCGATGACGCGGACCACCGGACCCCACGCCGAGGACAGGATGCCGGGCTCCCAGAGCAGCGGCTTGGTGTCGAGGGGCTGGCCGAAGCCGTAGATGTCGTTCATGACGACGGGCTGGTAGTAGGTCGAGTAGTCCGCGATCTCGCTGACGCGGACGTGGTCGACCCGCTGGCTGAGGCTGGTCATGACCAGCGGCAGCACGTCGTTGGCGAAGCCGGGGTCGATGCCGTTGACGTGCAGGCTGGCGTTGCCCTCCTGGCCGGCCTTGTCGATGCCGGCGATGAAGTCGTCGGGCAGCGCGTGCTCGGGGTGGACCAGGATGACCGGGCCGCTGGACACCACGTTGACGCCGTCGCGGATGAACCCGGTGAGGTCCTCGATCGACTCGAAGAGCCGGTCGTCGGTCATCGCGCCGTGCACGATGCAGTCCGGCTTCAGGGCGATCAGGGCGTCACGGTCGGTGGTGGCTCGGACGCCGAGGTCGCGGCCGAGGCCCGCGAGCTCGCCAGCGTCCTTCCCCTCCTTCTCCGGGGTGGACGTCCAGACCCCGACCAGCTCCAGGTCCGGGTGGGCGTCGACGCCGGCGATGGCGTGCCGGCCGATGGTGCCGGTCGACCAGACGACGACGCGGAGGGGCTGCTCGGGGATCACCTGCGACATGAGCCGAATGTAGAACAGGTTCTAGTTCCTGGCTAGGGGTGCGGGGATGGCGGGCGTGCGCGGCCTGCCTGCCGGCAGGCAGGCTGGCTCCGGTCGTCCATAGCCCGCCTGCCTGCCCGCAGGCAGGCGGACAGGCAGGCCACCGCCGCTCGCTTGCGGGCACGCAAGGAGTTGCTTGCGGGCACGCAAGGAGCGGCATACCGTCACCGCACCGCCACCGCCGATCCCTCGGGAGACCCCCATGCACCGTTCCGGCATCGTCGCCGCCACCGCGGCCCTCGCGACCGCCGCCCTCGTCGCCGGACCCACCCAGGCCCGCCAGAACGAGTCCGCCGCCACCCATCAGCTCGCTCCCCGGACCCACTTCACGATGGTGGTCGACCAGGCGACCGGCACCGTCGCTCCGCCCGACCACGGCGCGGAGATCCCGAACATCGACTCGGTGAAGTCGACGATCCGCGCCTACTACGGCGCGCACAAGGGGCCTGACCCCACCGGCCTGTCGAGCGGTCCGATCAACCTCCCCGACCTCAGCGGATCGACGTACGCGCACCAGGTGCGGGCCGTCGAGCAGCGCATCCTCGCCGCACTCCCCACGGACCACGCACCGAACCAGGCCGTCGTCTTCGACGTCGACTCGACGCTGCTGTCGGACTACGCCTTCGAGGAGGCGACCCACTTCAACTTCGACCCCGCGGTGAACAGCACCTGGGTCCAGGACCAGGCCTTCCCCGCCGTACCGGGGATGCCCGAGCTGCTGCGCCAGGTCGTCGCGCGCGGCTACGACCTCTACGGCATCACCGGGCGGCCGTTCAGCCAGGAGGACGCCACCCTCGGCAACCTCACCGCCCAGGGCTTCACGACGGACGGCACCCCGACCGGCACGCCGCTCCTCACCAACGACACCCTCTACACGAAGTGGAACACCGCCGACCCGTCCGCGAAGCCCGCCTACATCGGCGCCTGCACGCTCTCGCCGACCTGCAACACGGTCGAGTACAAGGCCAACACCCGCAAGCACATCGAGCAGGACCTCGGCGACGACGTGGTCATGAACGTGGGCGACCAATGGAGCGACCTCGAGGGTGGGTACGCCGACGCGCACACCAAGCTCCCGAACCCGACGTACTTCCTGGCCGCCGCCGACATCGCCGGCGCGCCGACCACCGACAGCGCGATGATGCCGCCCACCGAGTACACGATGGCGCCCGACGGCTCGAGCGGCACGACCGTCGCGAGCGGCGACGACATCCCCAACCTCGACCCGCTCCGCAAGGAGATCCGCGCCTACTACCGCGCCACCGGCGGCATCGCCGACAAGGCGTCCTCGCCGTACATCACCGAGATGGCCGAGCTGGCCGGGCGCTGGCAGCCGCGGCTGGTCAACGCGTGCCGCCGCCTGGCCGCGGGCGGCGCGCGCCCGGCGATCGTCTTCGACGCCGACGACACCACACTGTGGACCTACGACATGGAGGACGGGGCGATGAGGTTCAACTTCGACCCGGTGCTCCAGAACCAGTGGGTGCAGGACCAGCGCTTCCCCGCGACTCCGTCGATGGTCGGCCTGGAGCGGGCCGTCACGGCCGCCGGCTGCACGCCGATCGGCCTCACCGGGCGCGGCGCCGCACAGAAGGACGCGACCCTCGCCAACCTCGCCAAGGTCGGGTACGTCGGCTTCACGCCCGACACCTACTTCACGAAGTGGGCGACCGGCACCACCCCGCCGGCGTACCTCGACTGCGGCAGCGACGGCGTGTGCTCGACGATCGAGTACAAGTCCGGGACGCGCCAGCACGTCGAGGCCGAGGGCTACGACATCGTCGCGAACTTCGGTGACCAGTTCTCCGACCTGATCGGCGGGTACGCCGAGAACCCGGTCAAGCTGCCGAACCCGACGTACTACCTCCCCTGACGCGAGACCGGGATGACCTGGTCGGCCGTCCACTCCGGGCACCGGGTGCCGGAGTAGATGGTGGGCATGCACCGGTTGCAGTGGATGCAGATGCCCTCGGTGGCCGCACCGACGGCGAGGCGGTTGACCAGGTCCGGCTCGCGCAGCAGCGCCCGCCCCATGACGACGAAGTCGAAGCCGTCAGCCATGGCCTGCTGCATCGTGGCGAGCGAGTTCACGCCGCCGAGGTACATCAGCGGCATCGCGAGCTGCTTGCGGAACTCCAGCGACTTCGGCCGGAAGTACGCCTCCTCGAAGGCGTAGTGCTTCATGAACCCGCGTCCGAGCGGGGTCTTGAGGCCGAAGCGCACCAGCGGCGGCATGCTCGCGGCGAACTCGTCGACCGGGGTGTCCCCACGGAACAGGTACATGGGGTTCATCAGCGAGGAGCCGCCCGACAGCTGCAGCGCGTCCAGGTGACCGTCGCCCTGCAGCAGCCGCGCGAAGTCGAGACCGGCCTCGGTCGTCACCCCACCGGCGAAGCCGTCGCTGACCGAGATCTTGGCCGTGACCGCGGCGGCGTCGCCCACCTCCTCGCGCACGGCCCGGGCGACCTGCCGGGCGAGCTTGGCCCGGTTCTCCAGGGAGCCGCCCCAGCGGTCGCGCCGCCGGTTGAGGCCGGGAGCGAGGAAGGACGAGATCAGGTACGAGTGCGCCATGTGCAGCTCGAGGACGTCGAAGCCGGCGTGGACGAGGACGCGGGCAGCGTCGACGTACGCGCGCGTCACCCGGGTCAGGTCCTTCTCCGACGCGGCGCGGATCAACTGCATCGACAGCGGGCTCGGCATCCCGCTCGCCGCGATGGCGCGGACCCCGTTGGAGCGGCCGTTCGCGACCGGACCCGCATGACCCACCTGCCCCGACACCTTGGCGCCGGTCTCGTGCACCGCGTCGGCCAGGCGGGCGAGGCCGGGCAGGGAGCGCTCCCCCACGACGACCTGCTCGGCATGGGTGCGACCCTCCGGCGCGACCGCGAGGTAGGCGACGGTCGTCAGGCCGACGCCGCCCCGCGCGGGTGCCAGGTGGTAGGCGATGAGCTCGTCGGTGACCAGCCCCTCCGGCGTACGTCCCTCGAAGGTCGCGGCCTTGACCGTGCGGTTGCGCAGCCGGACCGGGCCGAGGTCGACGGGGTCGAAGACGTCTGGGATCACCACCCCGGCAGCGTAACGAGAAACTGGAACGTGTTCTAGATCGAGAAAGTGAGACGAAAGTGAGGATGATTCATCTTTCGGCCACCGACTGCCGGTCCTACGCTCGAGGACATGGCGAAGAAGCTGTGGAAGGAGCGCAACGCGGCGCTCGACCCGGAGACCGACTACGTCGAGATCGTGCAGAACCTGGCGTTGTACGAGTTCACCTGGGACATCACCCAGTCGCTGAGCTTCGCCCTGTTCCGGACCTACGCCGTGCCCAGCATCGGCCGGCTCCTCGACGAGACGGGCGCGTTCACCACCGCCTGCCAGAAGCGGTACGACGACACCGGGCTACTGCTCGAGGCGCCGTTCGTGAGCGGCTTCGACAGCCCCGAGGGCAAGGCGGCGATCCGGCGCATCAACCAGATGCACCACATGTACGACATCAGCAACGACGACCTGCGCTACGTGCTGTCGACCTTCGTCGTCGTACCGAAGCGGTGGCTGGACGCCTACGGGTGGCGGCCGCTCACCGACGGCGAGCTGCGCGCGACGGTCAACTACTACCGCGCGCTCGGCCGGCACATGGGCATCAAGGACATCCCCGAGACCTACGACGCCTTCATGCACCTCATGGACGACTACGAGCGGGCGCACTTCGCCTACGACGAAGGCGGGCGGCACGTCGCCGACGCGACGCTGGAGCTCCTCGGCACCTTCTACCCGCGGGCGCTGCGGCGACCGGTCGACGTCATGAGCCGGGCCCTGATGGACCCGCCGCTCCTCGCCGCGTTCCGGTACGACGACCCCGGCCCGCGGGCGCGCCGGCTCGTGAACGCCGGGATGCGCGTGCGGGCGCGGGTTCTGAGGCACACCCCGTCACGACGCACGCCCCAGCGGATCGCGGACCTGCCGCGGTTCAAGACCTACCCCGACGGCTACCGGCTCGAGGAGCTGGGCACGTTCATGCCGTACGGCGGCTGCCCGGTGCCCCACGCGGCCGCCACCGCCGCGAATCGTTAGTTGTGGTCGACCGAAGCGCCAGTTTCGGTCGACCACAACTCCGGATTCGCGGGGCCAGAACTAACGATTCGCGGGGCCAGAACTAACGATTCGGCAGGAGGAGGGCGAGGACCTTCTCGGCCGCAGGGACGGCCAGCTCGCGGTCGGCGGGCACCAACCCGATCCGGGTACGCCGGTCCAGCAGGTCGCCCACCGTCGCCGCGCCCTCGTGGGTGACGCCGAAGACCAGCTCGGCCCAGACGGTCGGGATGGCCGGGTTGCCCGGCACGATCGGCGCGAGTAGCTCGGACTCCTCCCAGCCGGTGGCCGCCACGGAGGTGGTGAGGACGAGGGCGGCGTCGGCGCCGTACCGGCGGACCAGGCGGGCCTTGCCGGGGTGGCCGGCGCGGGCCGCCGACCTGGTTGCAGTCCCACAGCTCGACCTGCGTGCCG
>DATFHM010000160.1:0-2776 GCA_035248385.1 Nocardioides sp.
AGGGTCAGCCGCCGAGCTCGACCGAGCGGTCGTGGGCGGCGCGCAGCGCGTCCAGGAAGGCGGCCCGCAGGCCGTGCGCCTCGAGCCGGCCGAGGGCGGCGGCGGTGGTGCCGGCCGGCGAGGTGACGTTCTCCCGCAGGAGGGCGGGGTGGTCGCCGCTCTCGCTGAGCATGGTGGCGGCGCCGAGCAGCGTCTGCACGGCGAGCTCGTGCGCCGTGGCGCGCGGCAGGCCGAGGTGGACGCCGGCCTCGATCATCGCCTCGGCCACCAGGAAGACGTACGCCGGGCCCGACCCGCTCACCGCGGTGACGGCGTCCTGCTGCTTCTCCGGTACGACGACGGTGCGGCCCGCAGCCGACAACAGCTCGGTGGCCTCGGCCAGCTGGGCGTCGCTGCAGTGCGTGCCGGGCGACAGCGCAGCCATGCCCTGACCGACGAGGGCCGGCGTGTTCGGCATGACCCGGATGACCGCGACGCCGTCCGGGACGAGCGCCTCGATCGCCGCGATCGTGATGCCGGCCGCCAGCGAGACGACGAGCTGGCCGGGGCGCAGCGAGGGAGCGATCTCGGTCAGCACGCCCGGCACGTCCTGCGGCTTCACGACGAGCACCACGGTGTCGGCGGCGGCAGCGCCCACGTTGTCGACCACCCGCACGGCGTACCGCTCGGTGAGCTCGGCGGCGCGCTCGGGCCGCTTCTCCCCCACCAGGACGGAGTCGGCCGGCCGGCCGGCGCGGAGCAGCCCCGCGAGCAGGGCCTCGCCCATCATCCCGGCACCGATCACGGCAATCTGCGTCATGCCGCGAAAACTACTCGGTGCGCCTCCGCAGCGTCGCAGCGCCGAGGGCGAGGGCCGCGAGCGCGAAGCCCACCACGACCGCGAGGTCGCCCCACACGTGCGCCAGCGCGTCACCGGAGGCCAGGCGGGACATCGCGTCGACCGCGTAGGTCAGCGGCATGACGTCGGAGACGGCGTGCAGGACGTCCGGCATCGCCGAGCGCGGGGTGAGGAGGCCGCACAGCAGGATCTGCGGCACCACGACGGCCGGCAGGAACTGCACGGCCTGGAACTCCGTGCGGGCGAAGGCCGACACGAACAGGCCCAGCGCGGTGCCGAGCACCGCGTCGGCGACGCCCACGACACCGAGCAGGACGACCGGTCCGCCGACGTCCATGCCGAGCAGCCCCACGGCGACGCCGACGGCCAGGACCGCCTGCACCATCGCCACCAGCCCGAACGCGAGCGCGTAGCCGAGCAGGAAGTCCAGCTTGCCCATCGGCAGCGTGAACAGCCGCTCCAGCGTGCCGCTCGACCGCTCGCGCAGCGTCGTCACGCTCGTCACCAGGAACATCACGAAGAACGGGAAGATCGCCAGCAGCGCCGGCCCGACCCGGTCGAAGACGAGCGGCGCGTCGGTGAAGATCCACCACAGCAGCGTCTGCAGCAGGCACGGGAGCACCAGCAGGATCGCGAGGGTACGACGGTCGCGGACCAGCTGGCGCAGGACCCGCGCCGTGATGGCGAGCGTGATCCGCGGCGTCATCGCGCGCCGCCTCCCTCGACGAGGGCCAGGAAGGCCTCCTCGACCGAGGCGACGCCGGCGGCCGCCTTGACCGCCGCCGGGGTGTCGTGGGCGATGATCCGGCCCTCGCGCATCAGCAGCAGCCGGTCGCAGCGGTCGGCCTCGTCCATCACGTGGCTCGAGATGAGCAGAACCTTGCCGTCGGCGGCGAGCCGGTGGAAGACCTCCCACAGGTCGCGCCGCAGCACCGGGTCGAGCCCGACCGTCGGCTCGTCCAGGACCAGCAGCTCCGGGTCGCCGAGCAGCGCGGCCGCCAGCCCGACCCGCGAGCGCTGGCCGCCGCTGAGCCGGCCGACGACCTGGTCGCGGTGCCGGCCGAGGTCGACCAGCTCGATCGTCTCGTCCACCACGCCGGCCGGACGGCCGAGCACCCGCGCGAAGAAGCGGAGGTTCTCGGTGACCGAGAGGTCGTCGTACACGCTGGAGGCCTGGGTGAGGTAGCCGACCCGGGTACGCAGGGACGCCGAGCCCGCGGGCGCGCCGAGCACGGTGACCGTGCCGTCGGCCACCCGCTGCACGCCCACGATCGAGCGCAGCAGCGTGGACTTGCCGCAGCCCGAGGGCCCGAGCAGGCCGGTGACGCCCGGCTCGACGACGAGGTCGAGGCCGTCGAGGCCGTCGAGGACCGGCGTACCGCCGCGGACGACGCGCAGGCCGGCGACCTCGATCGGGGCACCGGTCACGGCTCGGCCCCGACGGCCAGGTGGGTCCGCGCGAAGGCGAGCGACTCGGCCAGGTCGGCCTCCCGCTCCTCGATCGTCGGGCAGCGCCGGGTGTTGATCTCGACGATCACCTCGCCGGCGAACCCGCTGGTGGCCAGGTGCTCGAGGAAGGCACCCGCCCGCATCTCGCCGCGGCCCGGCACCAGGTGCTCGTCGCGGGCGTTCCCGGTGCCGTCGGTGAGGTGGATGTGCCGCAGCCGCGGCCCGAGCCGCTTCGCCATCTCGATCACGTCGTCCCCGGCGATGGCCGCGTGGGAGAGGTCGATGGTGGTGTTCGCGTAGGACTCCTGCGACGGGTCGGTGCCGGGCAGGTACATCGGCATCTGCCGACGCGAGGCCCGCCACGGGTACATGTTCTCGACCGCGAACGCGATGCCGGTCGACTCCTCCAGCGCGGCGATCCCGTTGACGAAGTCGGCGGCGTACTCCTTCTGCCAGCGGAACGGGGGGTGCACGACGACCACGTCGGCG
>DATFHM010000161.1:0-16990 GCA_035248385.1 Nocardioides sp.
CGGTCGGCACCGGCGACCCCGAGCGCGACGCGGCGGTCGTCGGCTACTTCGGTGACGGCGCGAGCAGCCAGGGCGACGTCAACGAGGCGTTCATCTTCGCGGCGTCGTACAACGCGCCGGTGGTGTTCTTCTGCCAGAACAACCAGTGGGCGATCTCCGAGCCGATCGACAAGGTCTCCCGGATCCCGCTCGCGCGTCGCGCCGACGGGTTCGGCTTCCCCGGCATCCGGGTCGACGGCAACGACGTCCTGGCGACGTACGCCGTCACCAAGGCCGCCCTGCAGCGGGCCCGCGAGGGCCAGGGCCCGATGCTGATCGAGGCCTACACCTACCGGATGGGCGCACACACGACCACCGACGACCCGACCCGCTACCGGCTGCTCGACGACGTCGAGCGGTGGAAGCTGAAGGACCCCCTGGCCCGGGTCGAGGCCTACCTGCGGCGCAACGGCGCCGCGGACGACGACTTCTTCGCCGAGCTCGCCGTCGAGGCCGACACGCTGGGTGACCGGATGCGCCGCGAGTGCAAGGCGCTCCCGGACCCGACCCCCGGAGCGATCTTCGACGGCGTGTACGCCGAGCCCACCGAGGAGCTCATGACCCAGCGCGACGAGGTCACGGCGTACCTCTCCTCGTTCGTCGACTCCGGTGAGGAGGCCCACGCATGACCACCACGACGATGACCCTCGCGAAGGCGCTCAACGCCGGCCTGCGCCGCGCGATGGAGGACGACCCCAAGGTCCTGGTGATGGGCGAGGACGTGGGCCGGCTCGGCGGCGTCTTCCGGGTGACCGACGGCCTGCAGAAGGACTTCGGCGACGACCGCGTCATGGACACCCCGCTCGCCGAGTCCGGCATCCTCGGCACCGCCGTGGGGCTGGCCATGCGCGGCTACCGGCCGGTGGTGGAGATCCAGTTCGACGGGTTCGTGTACCCGGCGTACGACCAGATCGTGTGCCAGGTCGCCAAGCTGCACGGACGCAGCAAGGGCCGGTTCCCGATGCAGATGGTCATCCGGATCCCGTTCGGTGGCGGCATCGGTGCGGTCGAGCACCACAGCGAGTCGCCGGAGGCGCAGTTCGCGCACACGCCGGGCCTCAAGGTCGTCGCGTGCTCCAACCCGGTCGATGCCTACTGGATGCTGCAGCAGGCGATCGCGGCGCCCGACCCCGTCGTCTTCCTCGAGCCCAAGCGGCAGTACCACTCGACCAAGGCCGAGGTCGACGACGACATCGCGACCGCGGCCCCGCCGCCGCTGTGGACCTCGCGGCTGGTGCGCTCCGGCGACGCGGCCACGCTGATCGGCTACGGCCCCTCGGTCGGCACCTGCCTCGACGCCGCCACGGTCGCCGCGGAGGAGGGCCGCTCGCTCGAGGTGATCGACCTGCGCACCCTCTCGCCGCTGGACCTCGGCCCGGTCGTGGAGTCGGTACGTCGCACCGGCCGCGCCGTCGTCGTCCACGAGGCGCACACCAACCTCGGCCTCGGTGCCGAGGTCGCGGCCCGGCTGACCGAGGCCTGCTTCCACGACCTCGCGGCGCCGGTGCTGCGGGTGGGCGGCTGGGACACGCCGTACCCGCCGGCCCGGGTCGAGGAGGCGTTCCTGCCCGACCTGGACCGCGTGCTCGACGCCGTCGACCGCTCGCTCGCCTACTGAATCTCGATACGCGCTCGTTCCTCGCGCTACTCGATCACCGAAAGAGGATTACCGATGCCCGAGTTCAAGCTGCCCGACGTCGGCGAGGGCCTCACCGAGGCCGAGATCGTGACCTGGCGGGTCAAGGTCGGCGACATCATCGCCGTCAACGACATCGTCGTGGAGATCGAGACCGCCAAGTCGATCGTCGAGCTCCCGTCACCGTACGCCGGCGAGGTCACCGCCCTGCTCGTCGACGAGGGCGAGGAGGTCACCGTCGGCACCCCGATCATCGCGATCGGCGAGCCGGGGGCCGTCGCCGCGGCGGCCGCGGCCGCACCGCCGGCCCCGGTCGAGACCCCGGAGCCCGCCGACGAGGAGCTCGCGACCCGGCGCGCCATGCCGGGCGAGGTGCGCGACCCGATCGACACCAACGTGCCGCCCACGGGCCAGGCCACGCTCGTCGGCTACGGGCCGCGCCAGCGCGAGCTCAAGCGACGCCCGCGACGCCGGGCAGCGACCGACCACGCCGAGCAGGGCCGGGGCCGGCGGCGTACCTCCGGACCGGCGGAGACGCGCGAGCCGGTCAAGGGCGTGCGCAAGCAGATGGCCGCGGCCATGACCACCTCGGCGTTCACCGCCCCGCACGCCGGCGAGTGGATCACCATCGACGTCACCCGCATGGTCGAGCTGGTGGAGCGGCTGCGGGCGCGGCACGAGTTCGCCGAGGTGAAGGTCTCTCCGCTGCTGGTCGCGGCGAAGGCCGTGCTGCTGGCGATGCCGCACCACCCGCTGCTCAACTCCTGGTTCGACGACGCGGCCCAGGAGGTCGTGGTCAAGCGCCGGGTCAACCTCGGCATCGCCGCGGCCACCCCGCGCGGCCTGATCGTCCCCAACATCAAGGACGCCCAGGACCTGTCGCTGGTCGAGCTGGCGCAGGCTCTGAACGAGCTGACGGCCGTCGCGCGCGACGGGAAGACCCCGCCGGCCGACCAGGCGGGCGGGACGTTCACCATCACCAACGTGGGCGTCTTCGGTGTCGACGGCGGTACGCCGATCATCAACCCCGGCGAGTCCGCGATCCTGTGCCTCGGCGCGATCAAGCGGCAGCCCTGGGTCGTGGACGACCAGGTCGTGCCGCGCGACGTGATGACCCTGGCGCTGTCCTTCGACCACCGCCACATCGACGGTGCGACGGGGTCGCGCTTCCTCGCGGAGGTGGCCGGGCTCCTGCACGACCCGTCGCTGGCGCTGCTGTTCTGACCGCTGTTCCGGCCCTGTGGAGGAGCGGCCGCATCCGGCTCCGCGCGCAGTTAGGTTCGAGCGGTGCCTCCTCCGCTCGGCCCGGGTGACCGGCTCGGCCCCTACCGGGTCGTGCGCCGGCTGGGCGCCGGTGGGATGGGGACGGTGCACGAGGCCGTCGAGGAGGTGCTCGGCCGCTCGGTCGCGGTGAAGGTGATCGCGCCGGGGCTCGCGGGGGATCCCGCCTTCCGCGCCCGGTTCACCGCGGAGGCCCGGGCCATGGCGGCCCTCGACTCACCGCACGTCGTCCAGGTGCACGCGTACGGCGAGATCGACGGCGTCCTCTACCTCGCCACCCAGCTGGTGCCCGACGGGGACCTGGCGCGCCTGGTCCGCGACCACGGGCCGCTGCCGCGCCGGGCCGCGCTCGACGTGGTCGCCCAGGTGGCCGAGGGCCTCGCCGAGGCCCACCGGGTCGGGCTGCTGCACCGTGACATCAAGGCCGCGAACGTGCTGCTCCGCGACCGGGGCGAGGGATGGACGGCGTACCTGGCGGACTTCGGGCTCGCCCGACCTGCGGGTGGGACGGGCGACGGCGCCGGCACGCCGGCGTACCTCGCGCCGGAGGTGGCCGCCGGCGGTGCGAGCTCCGTGGCCGCCGACGTCTACGCGATGGGCTGCCTGCTGCGCCTCGCCCTCACCGGGCGGCCGGGCGGGCGGCCCCGGGCCGGTCGCGACGTCGCCCGCATCCTCGAGCGGGCGCTGGCCGACGACCCGGCGGAGAGGTACGCCGACGTGCTGGCCCTGCGCGACGACCTGCTGGCCGCGGCGGCCCGGCGCCGCACGGCCCGTCGTCCGGTGCTCGTGGGGGTGGCGGCTGTCGTGCTGACGGGTGGGGCCTGGTTCGGGGTCGACCGAGACCGTCGCCCGCCGGCCGCCCCCGCACCGCCGTCGGCGTACCTCGTCGGTGAGCTGCGCCGTGCCCACCTCGGTCCGGCTCACGTGCGCTGCGTCGTCGATCGCCTGCGTGCCGAGAACGGCGACCCGGGCTCCACCGCGGACGTGTTCGACGCCACGGCCGCGTGCCTGTGGCCGGCTGCGGAGCAAGTTACCGACCGGTAGTATCTGCCCGGTAAGGCAAGCCTTGGCAGTGCGCAGCCGCGCGTTGGCCCTAGGCTCGCCGATGCGCGTGCTGTGCCACGCGCGATCCCCGGATGACGAGGAGCCGCTCAAATGCAGACCGTTGCGATCGTGGTGTCACTGGCCTTCACGGTGGTGGCCATCGCGCTGATTGCCCGCGCCGTCCAGGCGATGCTCGGCGTGATCAGGCGCGGACAGCCCGCGCCCGGCCGAGCCGGGAACCCCGGTGGCCGCACGCTGACCATGCTCAAGGAGACCTTCCTCCACACGCGCATGCTGCAGTGGACGTGGGTCGGCATCCTGCACTGGTTCGCGTTCGCCGCGTTCCTGTTCCTGTCGACCGCGGTGGGCTCGGCCTTCTTCCAGCTCTTCTCGCCGACGTGGACCATCCCGATCCTCGGCAAGTGGTACCTCTACGAGTACCTCGCCGAGTTCCTCGGCCTCCTCGGCACGATCGGCATCATCCCGCTGATCATCTACCGGGTCACGCACCTGCCCGAGAAGCTCGGCCGCCAGAGCCGCTTCTTCGGCTCGACCATGTGGCAGGCCTACTTCGTCGAGGCGATGGTGCTCCTCGAGAGCGTCGCGATCCTCTTCATCCGCGGGGCGGAGTACAACCTCGGCCAGGCGCTGGGCGGCGAGCACGCCGACCACGCCATCGCCGCGCACTTCCCGATCGCGCACCTCTTCGGCAGCCTCTACCCGACCGGTCCGGACGCCATCGGCACGCTGAAGAACATCATCTACGTCATCGCCACCATCAAGATCGTCTCCGCGATGGTCTGGCTGATCGTGATCGCCTCCAACCTGACGATGGGTGTGGCCTGGCACCGGTTCCTCGCCTGGTTCAACATCTGGTTCAAGCGCGAGGAGACCGGTGGTACCGCGCTCGGTGGCCTCAAGCCGCTGACCTCGGGTGGCAAGCCGATCACCCTCGACGACGTCGACGACCTCGACGAGGACTCCGTCCTCGGCGCCGGCTCCATCTGGGACTTCTCCTGGAAGGACATCCTCGACTTCACGACATGTACCGAGTGCGGCCGCTGCCAGTCGCAGTGCCCGGCCTGGAACACCGAGAAGCCGCTGTCGCCCAAGCTGATGATGATGGGCCTGCGCGAGCACGCGTACGCCGCCGCCGGCGGTGTCGAGGGTGCCGCGGAGAAGGCGCTGGTCGGCAAGGCCGACGAGGGCGAGTGGTTCTACAACCCCGAGGGCGGCGACTTCGTCATCGACGAGGACGCGCTCTGGTCCTGCACCAACTGCGGTGCCTGCGTCCAGCAGTGCCCGGTCGACATCGAGCACGTCGACCACTTCGTCGACATGCGCCGCTACCAGGTGCTCGTCGAGTCGAACTTCCCCTCCGAGCTCAACGGTCTGTTCAAGGGCCTGGAGAACAAGGGCAACCCGTGGAACATGTCGCCGAACGCGCGGCTGGACTGGGCCAAGGACCTGCCCTTCGACGTCAAGGTCGTCGGTGAGGACCTCGAGTCCCTCGAGTCGGTCGACTGGCTGTTCTGGGTCGGTTGTGCCGGTGCCTACGAGGACCGTGCCAAGAAGACGACCCGCGCCGTGGCCGAGCTGCTCGACATCGCGGGTGTGTCCTTCGGCGTACTCGGCAACGGCGAGACGTGCACCGGTGACTCCGCCCGCCGTGCGGGCAACGAGTTCGTGTTCCAGGGCCTGGCCCAGCAGAACATCGAGACGTTCAAGGAGTTCAAGGTCAAGAAGGTCGTCTCGACCTGTGCGCACTGCTTCAACACCCTGAAGAACGAGTACAAGGACTTCGGCATCGAGCTCGAGGTCGTGCACCACACCCAGCTGCTCAACCGCCTGGTGCGCGAGGGCAAGCTGACCCCGGTCTCGACCGGCGAGGGCGCGCACAAGCGCTCGATCACCTACCACGACCCCTGCTTCCTGGGTCGCCACAACCAGGTCTACACGCCGCCGCGGGACCTCCTGCAGATCCTGCCGGGCGCGGAGTTCAAGGAGATGGAGCGCTCGGCCGAGCGGTCCTTCTGCTGTGGCGCCGGCGGCGCGCGGATGTGGATGGAGGAGACCATCGGCGAGCGGATCAACCTGAACCGCACGGCCGAGGCGGTCGGCACGGGTGCCGACCAGATCGCCGTGGGCTGCCCGTTCTGCCGCGTGATGCTGGCCGACGGCCTCACCAAGATGCAGGCCGACGGCGACGCTCGCGAGGAGGTCGAGGTCCTCGACGTCGCGCAGATGCTGCTCGCGTCGGTCAAGGGCGAGCAGGCGACCAAGCTGAAGCCGGGCGAGGGTACGCCGGCCGGTGCTGCCGCCAAGAAGGCGGAGCCGGTCGCGGAGCCGGTCGCCTCGGGCACGGTCGTCGAGGAGCCGGCGAAGGCTCCCGAGTCGGGCTCGTCGCTGTTCGGTGACGCGCCGGCGGCAGAGGCCGCTCCGGCCGCTCCGGCCGCTCCGGCCGCTGCGGCTCCGGCTCCGGCCGCTCCGGCGTCGGGTGGCTCGCTGTTCGACGACGCACCGGCCTCGGGTGGTTCGCTGTTCGACGAGGCGCCCGCTGCTCCGGCGGCTCCAGCTGAGTCGAAGCCGGCCCCGGCCGCGGAGACCAAGCAGGCCGAGGGCGGGTCGCTCTTCGACGTGGGTTCGGGTGGGTCGCTGTTCGACACTCCCGCGCCCGAGGCGGCTCCGGCGGCTCCGGCGGCTCCGGCCGCCGAGGAGAAGCCCGCCGCTCCGGCGACGGATCTCTCGGGTGGCGGGTCGCTCTTCGACGTCGCTCCGACCGAGGCGCCGGCGCCCGCGCCGGCCGAGCCTGCTGCGGAGAAGGCGGCCGAGAAGCCGGCGGAGCCTGCGGCCCCGGCTGCTCCGGCTGCTCCGGCTGCTCCGGTCGCGGACCTGTCGTCGGGCTCGCTGTTCGACATCCCGGCCGCCGAGCAGGCACCCGCCGCCCCGGCGGCTGCGGCACCGGCTCCTGCCGCCCCGGCGGAACCGGCGCCGAAGCCGGTCGAGGAGCAGGTCGTCGAGGCGGAGACCGAGGGCGGCGCTGCCGCTGCGGCCCCGGCCGAGCCCGAGCCTGCCCCGGCGGCTCCGGCTACGCCTGCTCCCGCCCCCGCGGCGAGCAGCGGTACGGCCAGCACCCCGCGGACCGACGTCGACATCCACAGCGCCGGGTCGCTCTTCGACATCGAGGCCCCCGAGGGTTCGGTCGCGGCGGCCCCCGCCGCTGCCGCCCCGACGCCGGCCCCGGCCGCGGAGACGGCGCCCACCCCGGCCCCGGTCGAGGAGACCGCGCCGGTCGAGGCGGAGGCCCGTGCCGAGGAGGCTGAGGTCGTCGAGGAGGCGCCCGCAGCCGAGCCGGCCGCGGTGGAGGAAGAGCCCGAGGCTCCCACCGCCGAGGAGCCTGCCGCGGAGCCCGAGGACAAGCCGGCGCCCGCCGCCCCGGCACCCGCCGCGTCGTCCGGCGAGGCCCACCAGCCCCGCACGGACGCCGACATCCACAACGCCGGGTCCCTCTTCGACCTCTGACCCCTCGCTTGCTTGCCGGCAGGTAAGTAGTTACTTGCCGGCAAGCAAGCGACCGGTTGCGGCCCCGCAAGCAACTCGTTGCGTGCCCGCAAGCAAGCCCGCGTCGACCGGGGGCCCGCCGCCTGCCTGCGCGCAGGCAGGCTGACCCGGGTCGGACGAAGCCAGCCTGCCTGCACGCAGGCAGGCAGCGACGACACCCCGCCCCCGCCCCCGCCCGGATATCCTCACCAGATGCAGACCAGTGAGGCCGAGGAGCGTGCGTGGGCGGTCGCCCTCGGGCGGCTGCGCGGCCTCTCCGGGGCGGGGATCGGCTTCGGTGGCGCTGTGGACGGGCAGTCGCTGCGGCTGCGCCACTTCGACGGCGCCCGAACCGGCGCCCTGTCCGGCCTGGAGGTCGTGCGCGGCCTCGGTCTGGGCGGCCGGTCCTGGCGCGAGCGGACCACGATGGGCGTCGCCGACTACGGCCGCTCCGACGAGATCTCGCACGACTACGACGGCCCGGTCCTCGCCGAGGGCCTGCGCGGGGTCGTCGCCACACCGGTCGTCGTCGGCACCAGCATCCGCGGCGTGATCTACGCCGGCACCCGCGAGGCCGTCGGGTACGGCGACCGGCTCCTCGACGCCGTCGCCCGCACCGGTGAGTGGCTGGCCCGCGAGCTGGCCCTCGAGGACGAGGTGAACCGCCGCCTCCGCGAGCGCACCGCCCAGCTGCGCAAGCTCGAGGCGACCGCCAGCGAACGCCTCCGCCGGGCCCACGCCGGCCTGCGGCAGCTCCGGGCCTCCGCCAAGGACCCCGCCACCCGCACCGAGGTCACCCGGCTGCTCGACGAGCTCACCCCCGACGCGCCACCGACCGTCGAGCTCACCCACCGCGAGCTCGACGTCCTCTCCCAGGTCGCCACGGGCGCGTCGTACGCCGAGACCGCCGCCCGCCTCGGCCTCGCCCCGCAGACGGTGAAGTCCTACATGCGCGACCTGCTCACCCGGCTCGGCGCCCACTCGCGGCACGAGGCGGTCGTCATCGCCCGCCGCCAGGGCCTCATCCCGTAGGAGCACAGCCCCCCATGAGGGGGTGTGACCCGCGTCACCCGAGGGCGACAATGGCGCCATGACCGCGTCGTACGCCGCCGGCGAGACCACCACGCCCCTGCTCGACGAGACCATCGGGGCCAGCCTCGAGCGCACCGTCGCCGCGCACCCCGACCGGGAGGCGCTGGTCGAGGTGCAGACCGGCCGACGGTGGACCTGGCGCGAGCTCGACGACGCCGTCAACGAGGTCGCGCGCGGCCTGATCGCGCTCGGCATCGCGAAGGGCGACCGGGTCGGCATGTGGGCGCCGAACCGCGCCGAGTGGACCATCGTCCAGCTGGCCAGCGCGAAGGCCGGCGCGATCCTGGTCAACGTCAACCCCAGCTACCGCACCCACGAGTTCACCTACGCGGTCAACCAGTCCGGCCTGCGCCTGCTCCTCACCCAGACCGAGTTCAAGACCAGCGCCTACCGGGAGATGGTCGAGGCCACCACCAGCGAGACGCCCCAGCTCGAGCGCACCCTGTACGTCGACACCGACGACTGGGCCGCCCTCGCCGCCGCCGGCAAGGAGCTTCCCGCCGACGCCGTCGAGCAACGGATGGCCACGCTCGCGCCGGACGACCCGATCAACATCCAGTACACCTCGGGCACCACCGGCTTCCCGAAGGGCGCCACGCTCAGCCACCGCAACATCCTCAACAACGGCCACTTCACCACCGAGCTGATCGGCTTCACCGAGCAGGACCGGCTCTGCATCCCGGTGCCCTTCTACCACTGCTTCGGGATGGTGATGGCGAACCTCGGCTGCGTCACCCACGGCTCCACGATGGTCATCCCGGCGCCCGGCTTCGACCCCGAGATCACCCTCCAGGCGATCGAGGACGAGCGCTGCACGGCGGTGTACGGCGTCCCCACCATGTTCATCGCGATGCAGAACGCACCCGCCTTCTCCGGGCACGACCTGTCCAGCCTGCGCACCGGGATCATGGCCGGCTCGATCTGCCCGGTCGAGGTGATGAAGCGCTGCGTCAACGACATGCACATGGCCGAGGTGTCCATCGCCTACGGCATGACCGAGACCAGCCCCGTGTCCTGCCAGACGCGCGCCGACGACGACCTGGACCGGCGTACCAGCACCATCGGCCGCGCCGCGCCGCACGTCGAGATCAAGATCGTCGACCCGGTGACGGGGGAGACGGTCGAGCGCGGCGAGACCGGGGAGTTCTGCACCCGCGGCTACTCGGTGATGCTCGGCTACTGGAACGACGACGCGAAGACGCACGAGGCGATCGACGACGACGGCTGGATGCACACCGGCGACCTCGCCGTGATGCGCGAGGACGGCTACTGCACGATCGTCGGCCGGATCAAGGACATGGTCATCCGCGGCGGCGAGAACATCTACCCGCGCGAGATCGAGGAGTTCCTCTACGCCCACCCCGACGTCGAGGACGTCCAGGTCATCGGCGTCCCCGACGAGAAGTACGGCGAGGAGCTCTGCGCCTGGATCAAGGTGCGCGCCGGGGCCGCGCCGCTGGACGCCGACGCCGTGCGCGCCTACGCCACCGGCAAGCTCGCCCACTACAAGATCCCGCGCTACGTGATGGTCGTCGAGGAGTTCCCGATGACGGTCACCGGCAAGGTCCGGAAGGTCCAGATGCGCGAGGAGTCGGCGAAGAAGCTCGGTCTCGCCTGAGCCGGACAGCCCCTCAGCGCAGGTCGGCGGACAGCCCGCGCCCGGCCTCCACCAGCAGCGGCACCGCCCGCTGCACGAGCTCCTCGGTCATCCGACCGGTGGGCCCGGAGACGGAGAGCGCCAGCCGACCGGGTACGTCGGGCACGGCGACCGCCACGCAGCGCACGCCGGCCTCCTGCTCGCCCTCGTCCATGGCGTAGCCGCGCTCGGCGGCGGTGGCCAGCTGGGCGGCGAACTCGTCGGGGTCGACCACCGTGGTGTCGGTGTGCCGTGGCATGCCGGTGCGCTGGAGGATCTCGCGCACCTGCTCGGGCCGCATGTCGGCCATGATCGCCTTGCCGACGGCGGTGCAGTGGGGGAGGACCCGGCGGCCGACCTCGGTGAACATCCGCATCGACTGGCGCGACTGGGCCTGGGCGACGTACACGATCTCGTCGCCGTCCAGCATCGCCAGGTTCGCGGACTCGCCGAGCTCGTCGACGAGCCGGCTCAGGTAGGGACGCGCCCAGACGCTGAGCATGTGCGAGGACGCCTCGCCGAGACGGATCAGGCGCGGGCCGAGGACGTACTGCCGGGAGGTCTCCTGGCGCAGGTAGCCGAGGTCGACCAGGGTGCGCAGCAGCCGGTGGATCGTCGGCAGCGGGAGGCCGGAGGCCTGGGCGAGCTGCGAGAGACCGAGCGCCCCACCGGCGTCGGCGAGGGTCTCGAGCAGGCCGAAGGCACGCTCGATCGACTGCACGCCCCCGCCGCTGCGAGAGCGGGTGGTCGGAGCCGTGGTCTCGGCCGTCTCGGTCATCGCATCTCCTGGGTCGATCTTCCGTCGATATTTCCGGATGCCGGAAGTGTAGCGGTCGCTGGGCGGGAATCGCGCAGCCGGAGGTGGTTGCTGATTCCGTCATAAGGATACTACTATCCGCAATACGGAATCGACGAGAGGAAATGTCATGGCCGTCCCGAGCCCCGGCTACGCCATCACCGTGCGCGTGGACGCGCCCGCCTCGACCGGGGTGACCGGCGACCTCGTCGCCGCCGTCGCGTCCGCCGGCGGCTCGGTCACCGCGCTGGACGTCGCCGAGTCGCACGCCGACCGCCTCGTCGTCGACGTCACCTGCAACGCCTCCGACGCCGAGCACGCCGACCGGATCACCGCCGCGATCGACGGCGTCGCCGGCGTCTCGGTGCGCAAGGTCAGCGACCGCACCTTCCTCATGCACCTGGGCGGCAAGCTCGAGGTGGTGCCGAAGGTGCCGCTCAAGCACCGCGACGACCTCTCCCGTGCCTACACCCCGGGCGTCGCCCGGATCTGCCAGGCGATCGCCGCCAACCCCGCCGACGCGCGCCGGCTGACGATCAAGCGCAACACGGTCGCGGTCGTGACCGACGGCTCGGCCGTGCTCGGCCTCGGCAACCTCGGCCCGGCCGCCGCGCTCCCGGTGATGGAGGGCAAGGCCGCGTTGTTCAAGCAGTTCGCCGGCGTCGACGCCTGGCCGGTCTGCCTCGACACCCAGGACACCGAGAAGATCATCGAGATCGTCAAGGCGATCGCGCCGGTGTACGGCGGCATCAACCTCGAGGACATCGCCGCGCCCCGCTGCTTCGAGATCGAAGCCAGGCTGCGCGCCGAGCTCGACATCCCGGTCTTCCACGACGACCAGCACGGTACGGCGATCGTGGTGCTCGCCGCGCTCACCAACGCCCTCCGCGTCGTCGACAAGTCGCTCGCCGGGATCCGGATCGTCGTCAGCGGTGTGGGCGCCGCGGGCCACGCGATCATCCAGCTGCTGCTCGCGCAGGGCGCCGCCGACGTCATCGCCTGCGACAGCAAGGGCGCCGTGCACGCGGCCCGCCCCGGCCTCGACCCGGCTCGCGCGTGGATCGCCGAGCACACCAACGCGGACGGCTTCGACGGCAGCCTGCAGAAGGCGCTCGCCGGTGCCGACGTCTTCATCGGCGTCTCGGCGCCCGACCTGCTCACCGGCGATGACGTCGCGACGATGGCCCCGGGCGCCATCGTGTTCGCGCTCGCCAACCCCGACCCCGAGGTCGACCCGGTGGCCGCGGGTCAGCACGCCGCGGTGGTCGCCACCGGCCGCTCCGACTTCCCCAACCAGATCAACAACGTGCTGGCGTTCCCCGGCTTCTTCCGGGGGATGCTCGACGCCGGGGCGCACGAGATCACCGAGGACGTCATGCTCGCGGCGGCCCGGGCGATCGCCGACGCGGTGGCTCCCTCCGAGCTCAACGCCAGTTACATCGTCCCGTCGGTGTTCGACCCCGACGTCGCGACGACGGTGGCCGCCGCCGTACGGGACGCCGCGGGTGCGCACGTGCCGTCCCCCGCCGCAGACTGACACCAGACCCGACCCAGAGACCCGACCCAGAGAGGCAGCAAGCAGATGGACATCACCGTGACCGGGGAGCAGGTCGAGGGAGGCGAGCGGATCCTCACGCCCGACGCGCTCGCGTTCGTGGCGGACCTCCAGCGGGAGTTCGGCGGCCGGCGCGACGAGCTGATCGCCGCGCGCCGCCGGCGCCGGGAGGAGGTCGGTCGTACCGGCCGGCTGGACTTCCTGCCCGAGACCGCGAGCGTGCGCGAGGCCGACTGGACGGTCGCGCCGGCCCCGGCCGACCTGGTCGACCGCCGGGTCGAGATCACCGGTCCCACCGACCGGAAGATGGCCATCAACGCCCTCAACTCCGGCGCCCGGGTCTGGCTCGCCGACATGGAGGACGCCAGCACCCCGCACTGGGAGAACGTCATCGGCGGCCAGGTGAACCTGTACGACGCCGTCCGCCGCACCATCACGCTCGACGGACCGGGCGGCAAGGCCTACCGGCTCCGCGAGGACCAGCGCCTCGCCACCATCGTCATGCGCCCGCGCGGCTGGCACTTCGACGAGCAGCACCTGCACGTCGACGGCACGCCGGTCGTCGGCGCCCTCGTCGACTTCGGCCTCTACTTCTTCCACAACGCCCAGGAGCTGATCGCCCGCGGCAGCGGGCCGTACTTCTACCTGCCCAAGACCGAGAGCCACCTCGAGGCCCGGTTGTGGAACGACGTCTTCACCTTCGCCCAGGAGCGCCTCGGCATCCCGCACGGCACGGTCCGCGCGACCGTCCTCATCGAGACCATCCCGGCGGCGTTCGAGATGGACGAGATCCTCTATGAGCTGCGCGACCACGCCTCCGGGCTGAACGCCGGCCGCTGGGACTACCTGTTCAGCATCATCAAGTACTTCCGCGACTCCGGCGCCGAGTTCGTGCTGCCCGACCGCGCAGACGTGACGATGGCGGCCCCGTTCATGCGCGCCTACGTGCAGCTGCTCGTGAAGACCTGTCACCGGCGCGGCGCCTTCGCGATCGGCGGGATGGCCGCGTTCATCCCCAACCGGCGCGACGAGGCGGTCAACACCCGCGCCTTCGCGAAGGTCCGCGAGGACAAGCAGCGCGAGGCCAACGACGGCTTCGACGGCTCCTGGGTCGCGCACCCCGACCTGGTCCCGGTCTGTCGCGAGATCTTCGACGCTGTCCTCGGCGACAAGCCGAACCAGGTCACCCGCCAGCGCGACGACGTCCAGGTGACCGCCGCCGACCTGCTCGACCTCGCCTCCACGCCCGGCGCCGTCACCCGCGAGGGCCTGCGCAGCAACGTCGAGGTGGCGCTGCTCTACCTGGAGGCCTGGCTCCGCGGCAACGGCGCGGTCGGCATCCACAACCTGATGGAGGACGCGGCCACCGCCGAGATCTCGCGCTCGCAGATCTGGCAGTGGGTGCACAACCAGACCAAGCTCGAGGACGGCACGCCGGTCACCGCCGACCTGGTGCGCGCGGTCCTCGACGAGGAGCTCGCCCGGATCCTCGCTGCCCAGGACGACCCGCAGGCCCGGTTCGCCGACGCCCGCCGGCTCTTCGAGCAGGTCGCGCTCGCCGAGGACTTCGCGGACTTCCTCACCCTGCCCGCCTACGACCTGGTCGCCGCCTCGTGAGCGCCACCACCGACCGGCTCGCGGGTCTCGTCGCCGACCTGGACCGTCGCCTCGCCGCGGCCGACGCGGCTCTCGCCGCCGGCTACCCGGGCGACCGCGGCGTGCGCCAGCCGGTCCACACCGTCTACGTGCCCGCCGACCGCTTCGACGAGGACACCGTGCCCACCTGGGGGGCGACGGCCCTCCAGGTCCTCGACGAGCACGCCGGCACCAGCGCCGAGCTCGCCGAGGTCTTCGACCTCGAGCCCGGGCTGGCGGCGGTCGTCGAGGAGCGGGTACGCCGCAAGCTGGCCACCGAGCCGATCGAGGACCTCCGCGTCGACTTCGAGGACGGGTACGGCGTGCGACCCGACGCCGACGAGGACGAGGCCGCCGGTGCGGCGGTCGCCGCGCTGGCCGCGGTCGTCGCCGCGGGCCGCGCACCGGCGTACCACGGCGTGCGGGTGAAGTGCCTCGAGGCGCCTCTGCGCGCGCGTTCGGTGCGCACCCTCGACCTGGTGGTCGGCGGGCTCGCCGCGGCGGACGCGCTCACCCCCGGCTTCGTGATCACCCTCCCGAAGGTCACCTCTGTCGACCAGGTCGAGGCGATGGTGGTCGTCCTCGCGGCCCTCGAGTCCGAGCACGGTCTCGCGCGCGGCACGCTGCGCTTCGAGATCCAGGTCGAGACACCGCAGTCGATCCTGGGGTCCGACGGCTCGGCGCTCGTCGCGCGGATGATCCACGCCGCGGACGGGCGCTGCACCGGCCTGCACTACGGCACCTACGACTACTCCGCCTCGCTGGGCGTCTCCGCGCAGCACCAGAGCATGGAGCACCCGGTCGCCGACCACGCCAAGGCCGTCATGCAGGTCGCCGCCGCGGGCACGGGCGTCTTCGTGTCCGACGGCTCCACCAACATCATCCCGGTCGGCGACCACGACGCCGTGCTCGCCGCGTGGCGGTTGCACGCCCGCCTGGTCCGCCGCTCGCTCGCCCAGGGCGTCTACCAGGGCTGGGACCTGCACCCGGCCCAGCTGCCGAGTCGGTACGTCGCGACGTACGCCTTCTTCCGCGAGGGCCTCGACCAGGCCGCGGCCCGGCTGCACGCCTACGTGCACGGCGGCCGGTCCGGCTTCCTCGACGAGCCCGCCACCGCCGCCGCCCTTGCCGGCTTCGTGCTGCGCGGGGTCGAGTGCGGTGCGGTCGACCTCGCCGAGGTCGACGAGCTGATCGGGGTCGACCAGGACGGCATCGCCCGCCTCGCCCGCCGGAAAGCGTGATCTAGCCTCGGTGCATGCGACTGGACGCCGAGTTCACCACCGAGCCCTTCCGTGGTGAGGACGAGCCTCCGGCGCACGCGACGGCAGCGCTGGAGGCCGCGCGGGCGGCCGGGCTCGACTGCGTCTTCGGCCCGCTGGGCACCTCCGTCAGCGGTGACCGTACGGCGCTGCTGGCCGCGCTCGCCGGCATCGTGGACGCCGCGCTGGAGCACGGCGCCGACCGGGTGACCCTCCAGGTCCAGGTCGAGGGCCACGTGCCACCGCAGCTCGCGACGGGCGGCCTCGAGGGACTGCTCGCGCAGGTCGCCGCCGAGCTGGGGGGCGACCTGCGTGCGCTGCCGCGCGCCCGGAAGCAGCAGGCCGTCCGGCTGCTGGAGGAGCGCGGCGCCTTCGACTACCGCAAGTCGCCCGAGATCGTGGCCGAGGCGCTCGGGGTCACCCGGTTCACCGTCTACAACTACCTGAACCGTGAACGCAGCTGAGCTGCCGAAGAACTTTTCAACAAACTGTTGACGTGATCTGGCGCACATGACACGCTCTTCGTCATCCGGAACATTCCTTCCGCATGGCGAAAGAGGGAGAGCATGGGTCTCGACCACGTCAACACCGCTCCGGCAGCGGAGCTCCTGCCCGCGCTGCTCGCCTGCTGCGACGTACCGCGCTGGGCGGAGGCGATCCTCGCCGGCCGTCCGTACGCCGATCCGGCGGACGTCACCGCCACCGCCGACCGAGCCGCCCGCGCCTTCACCCCCGAGGAGGTCGACCGCGCCCTGGCCGCCCACCCGCGCATCGGCGAGCGGGCCGAGGGTGCCCACGCCGAGGCCGCCTGGTCACGCCAGGAGCAGGCCGGCGTGGCGACCACGACGGACGTCCAGGAGGCGCTGGCCGCCGGCAACCGCGCCTACGAGGAGCGCTTCGGCCGGGTCTTCCTGATCTGCGCCACGGGCCTCGGCGCCGACGAGGTCCTCGCCAACCTCCGCACCCGGCTGGAGCATGACTCCGAGACCGAGGCCGGCGTCGTCGCCGACGAGCTGCGCAAGATCGCGCTGCTCCGCCTCGACCGGGTCCTGAGCAGCGAGGAGCAGCCTGCATGAGCGCCATCACCACCCACGTCCTCGACACCGCGCTGGGGCGTCCCGCCTCCGGCGTACCGGTCCGGCTCAGCCGGATCGCCCCCGACCAGACCGTTCTCGCCGACGCCAACACGGACGACGACGGCCGGGTGACCGATCTCGGGCCGGACCAGGCCGAGCCGGGCACCTACCAGCTCCGGTTCGACATCGCCGCCTACTGCGCGGCGACCGGCCAGAGCTGCTTCTTCCCCGAGGTCACCCTCACCTTCGCGGTGACCGACGCGCGGCACCACCACGTGCCGCTTCTCCTGAGCCCGTTCGCCTACTCCACCTATCGAGGGAGCTGACCATGTCCATCCGCCTCGGACCCAACCAGTACGGCAAGGCCGAGAACCGTGTCGTCCGCATCTACCGCGACACGC
>DATFHM010000162.1:0-23779 GCA_035248385.1 Nocardioides sp.
GGCCGGCGCGAAACCGGTGCGCTTCGCCCCACGGGTGGCGTCGAACCAGCGGTTGGCCGTCACGGCACCCGTCAGATCACGCGCAGCAGCGCCCCGGACCTCGAGGGTCGCGACGGCGGAGATGGCGCACGGGACGACGGCAATGCCATCGGCGTGAACGCTGGTGTTCATGATGGTCTCCATCGGGGCCACCTCCTTCCGGTACTGCTTCGGGCGCGAGCATTGCCAGTGCTCTGATGCGCAGCTATCAGGTCGTGGGCTCAACGTTAAAGAGCGAACCTTGCGGCGCGCAAATCATTTATTGCCTGTTTTTCAAGGAATTTCTGCCACGGTCGCGAGAACCGCTTCTCCGTACTGCTCGAGCTTGGCCGGACCCACCCCGCTGATCTTCCCGAGGGCGTGCAGGTTCGCGGGCTTGAACTCCGCGATCAGCTCGAGGGTGGCGTCGGTGAAGACGACGTACGCCGGCTTCTCCTGCTCGGTCGCCTCGGCCCGTCGCCAGGTCTTCAGCCGCTCCAGCAGCTCCTCGTCGAAGCGCACCGGGTGGTGGGCGCACCGGCCGCGCTTCTTCTCCGCCGGCGTGCCGAGCGGCTGGCTGCACTCGCGGCAGCGGGCCACCTTGCTGCGGCTGCGGGCGGCCTGCGGCTGCTCGGAGGCGGGCAGCAGGGGCAGCAGGAACGGTGAGGGCCGCCGGCGCGGTGCCTGGCCCGGGTTGCGGGCGGCCGCCCACGACACCCACAGCTCCTTGCGGGCCCGGGTGACGCCGACGTAGAGCAGCCGGCGCTCCTCCTCGACCGCGTCGCGGCGGCCGGCGTCGGCCGCCTGCTGGGCGTAGGTGATCGGCACGGTGCCGTCCTGGACGCCGCAGCAGAACACGGCATCCCACTCCAGGCCCTTCGCGGCGTGGAAGGTGGCCAGGGTGACGCCGTCGGCGGCCGGAGCGTGCTGCTCGGTCGCACGGCGGTCCAGGTCGGCGACGAACCCGCTCAGGCTCGAGGACGCCCCCTCCTCGGTCGCGTGCTCCTCGGCCTGGTCGACCAGCGCCTGCAGCGACTCCCACCGGTCGCGGACCTGACCGCGGTTGGCGGGCGGCTCGGCCGCCCAGCCCATCCCGCCGAGCACGGCCTTGACGGAGTCGGTCCAGTGACCGGCCGGCTCCTCGGACCGCGCGGCTCCGCGCAGCCGGGTGACCGCCTCGCGGACCTCGGGCCGGTCGAAGAAGCGGGCGGCGCCGCGGACCAGGTAGGGCACGCCCCGGTCGACCAGCGCGTCCTCGAAGGACTCCGACTGGGCGTTGATGCGGAACAGGATCGCCATCTCGCCGTACGGCACGCCGGCCCGGTGCAGCTGCACGATCCGCTCCGCGACGGCGCTGGCCTCGGCGACCTCGTCGGGCTGTCCGGCGTACCGCACCGTCGGGCCGGCGGGCTGCTGCGCCCGCAGCTCGACGCCGGCGCTCGGAGTGCCGGCGAGGAGCCCGTTCGCCGCGGCGACGACCTGCGGGGTCGAGCGGTAGTTGCGGACCAGCTCGATCGAGGTGGCGCCGGGGTAGGTCTTGGCGAAGTCGCGCAGGTACGTCGCGTCAGCACCGGCGAAGGAGTAGATGGTCTGGGCGGGGTCGCCGACCACGCAGAGCTCGTCGCGGCCGCCGAGCCACTGCTGCAGCAGCGCCCACTGGACCGGCGAGACGTCCTGGAACTCGTCGACGACGAACCACTTGTACTGCCGGCGCACCTGCGCGGCCACCCGCTCGTCGGAGTCGAGCATCCCGACCGTGTAGAGGAGCACGTCCTCCATGTCCATGCGGCCCTGGTCGCGCTTGATCTCCTCGTACGCCGCGAGGACGCGGGCCACCGTCTCAGGCGGCTGGTTGGCGACCGAGCGCCCGTGGGCGGCCGCCATCTCGACGTACCGCTCCTCGGTGACGTTGCTGACCTTGGCCCACTCGATCTCGGAGGCGAGGTCGCGCAGCAGCGCCTGGTCCGAGGAGATCCGCAGGTTGCGGCAGGCGCCGGCGACGAGCGCGAGCTTGGACTCGATCAGCTGCGGCGGCTCCTGGCTGCCGGTCACGTGCGGCCAGAAGTAGCGCAGCTGGCGCAGCGCCGCGCTGTGGAAGGTGCGTGCCTGGACGCCCGGGGCCCCGAGCTGGCGCAGCCGCTGCCGCAGCTCACCGGCGGCACGCGTCGTGAAGGTCAGCGCGAGGACCTCGGACGGCGCGTACACGCCCGAGGAGACGCCGTGGGCGATCCGGTGGGTGATCGCGCGGGTCTTGCCCGTGCCCGCCCCCGCGAGCACCCGCACCGGCCCGCGCAGGGCCTCGGCGACAGCCCTCTGCTCGGGGTCGAGCGCGGCCAGCAGGGAGTCCGAGGCGTTCACGACGTACGACCCTAGACGGGGGCGACGACACATCCGGCGCCAGCCACCGGGGGCTGTGGACAAGGTCTCACCGGGCCAGCCGCGACCCCGGCACTGCCAGGATGGCGGCGTGATGCTCCTGGGCCTCGGCGGCGCGCTCGCGGCCGCGCTGCTGTACGGCGCCGGCACCGTGCTGCAGGCACGCGGTGTCACCGGCCGCCCGATCGTGTACGTCGCCGGGCTGGCCGCCGACCTCCTCGGGTTCGTGGCCTCGCTGGTGGCCGTGCGACGCCTGCCGCTCGTCGTGGTGCAGTCGGCCGTCGCGTCCAGCGTCGCCGTCACGGCGCTGCTCGCCGTGTGGTGGTTGGGCGCCCGGCTGGGCCGCCGGGAGGTGGCCGGCCTCGTGGCTGTCGCCGTGGGCCTGGTCGCGCTGACCGCGGCCGCGCGTGAGGGAGCGGCGCGACCGGTCGGCCACCAGGGTGAGCTGTGGCTGTGTACGTGCGTCGTGCCGATCCTGGCGGCCGGCGTGTCGGCGTACCGCTCCCAGCGCCCGTGGAGCGGGCCGGTGCTCGCGACGGTGGCCGGGCTCGGGTTCAGCGGCACGGCGATCGCGTCTCGGGTGCTGCCTGTCCCCACGCCCTGGTGGCACACCGTGCGGGAGCCCGCGCTCTGGGCCCTCGCGGCATACGGGCTGATCGCCCTGGTGGCCTTCGGCCACGCCCTCGCCCGGGCGAAGGTGACCGTCGTGGCGGCGCTGACGTTCGTCGTGGAGACCGTCGTTCCTGCCGGTGTCGGGGCGGCCTGGCTGCACGACCGCCTGCGCCCCGGGACCACGCCGTTCGCGGTCGTCGGGCTCGCCCTGACGCTCGCCGGCTGCTGGGTGCTCGCCCGCTTCGCCGCCCCGGAGGCGACAGAGGGCCCGGGCGGCGTCTGATCCGCGCCGGAATGCACGAGGGGCCGGCCGGGTTCTCCTCTGCGGAGCGGTCACGACACCGCTCGCACCATGACGCGTTCGCGCAGCTCAGAGAGGTCGCAATGTCCGACACGCAGTTCACGATGTACTCCACCCCCTGGTGCGGCTACTGCCACCGGCTGAAGTCGCAGCTCGACCGCGAGGGCATCTCCTACGAGGTCGTCGACATCGAGCAGCACCCCCACGCCGCGGCCATCGTCGAGAAGGTCAACAACGGCAACCAGACCGTGCCGACCCTCGTCTACAGCGACGGCACCGCCCAGACGAACCCCTCGCTCAAGCAGGTGCAGGAGAAGATCGCCAGCCTCGCCTGAGCCGTTCCGGAGGCCGGCGCGGCTAGCCTCGACGGCGTGCAGGTCCTGGACGCTGTCGACGAGGCGAAGGTGCGCGACCTGTGCTCGCGCCACGAGTTCTTCTGGCTCGACCTCGTCGCGCCCACCGACGACGAGGTACGCCGGCTCGGCGACCTGATCGGGCTGCACCCGCTCGCCGTCCAGGACACGTTGGCGTTCGGGCAGCGCCCCAAGCTCGACGTCTACGAGAACCAGGCGCTGCTGGTCCTCGAGGGCGGCGTGGCCGCGGACCCCGAGGAGGACAACCCGCACCCGCTGGAGGAGATCCACTGCTACGTCAGCGGTGACTTCGTGGTCACCGTGCGGCGCAACGAGTTCGGCGACCTGGACCGGCTCAAGCAGCAGCTGGCCGCCACCACCGCGACCCGGTCCGAGCAGTACTACGTCTACCGGATCGTCGACACCGTGGTCGACAGCTTCTTCCCGGTCCTGTCCGGCCTCGACGACGAGATCAACGACCTCGAGGACGCGATCATCGAGCGGCCGAGCAAGTCCGAGCTGGTCAAGATCTTCAAGCTCAAGCGGCTGCTGCTGAAGCTGCGCAAGGCCGTCACGCCGATGCGGGACCTGTTCGCGCGGGAGATCGAGACGATCGCCGAGCTCGCCGGCCTGGACCGCGACAGCCACGACTACTTCCGCGACGTCTACGACCACCTGCTGCGGATCAGCGACCTGCTCGACTCCTACCACGACCTGGTCAGCGGCTGCACCGATCTCTACCTTTCCAACGTCGCTAACCGGCAGGGTGAGATCGGCAAGCAGCTCACCATCGTCGCCAGCGTCTTCCTGCCGCTGAGCTTCCTCACCGGCTTCTTCGGGATGAACTTCGACTGGTTCACCGGTCATGTCCTGCACGGCCTCGCGACCTTCCTCATGCTCGGTCTCGGGTCGATGCTCTTCTCCGCGGGGGCGATGCGGCTGTGGTTCCAGCACAAGGGCTGGATCGGGGACGACTGAGCCGGGTCAGCGCCGGACCAGCCGCGCGGCGGAGTCCGCCGAGCGCGTGGTCCAGCCGCCGCGGCGCACCGTCACCCGGACCTTGATCCGCGTGCCGATGTCGGCGCGGCCCACGGCGTACGTCGCCTTGGTGCGGCCCGCGACGAGCCGGCCGTTCCGGTACCAGCTGAAGGTGTACGACGCCGGCGCCGGCGACCAGCTGCCCGTGCTCGCGCGCAGGGTCCGGCCGGGACGCGCGATCCCGCTGACGACCGGCGCCTTGGTCAGCGTGAAGCTGTGCGCGATGGGCGGCGCCTGGAGCGCGGCCGGCGACCAGTCGGGCTCGGTGCCGCCGGCCACGATCTTGGTCAGCGTCGTGCTCGCGTCGCAGCTGCCCAGCCCGTGCACGACCCACAGGTCCCCGCCCTGGCTGTACGCCGCCGAGTCGCTGTCCGGGCCGAACGCCGCGTCCTTGGCGACCGGGTCGCCCTGGTCGGAGCTGAGCCCGCAGATGAACTGGCTCGGCTTCCCGGGCGACGCGCCGGCGGGGTCGCCGTTGGCGGCGACGACCACGAACCCGCCGTCGGTGCCGAACATGACCCGCTGGTGGTCCGGCGACACCTCCGGCTCGTTGAGCGGGATGAAGTCGGTGAAGACGTCCTTGGACCAGAACCACGGCTGGGCGTCGTGGCCGAGGTCGGCCAGCTGGACGTCACCGTTCACGTCCAGCGCGACGCGGCTGTTGCTGACCCAGCTCGGGGAGAAGCCGAGCACGATTCCGTACTTGTCGGGCCCCGTCGGCTGGGATGCGTCGGTGAAGCTCGTCTCCGCCTCGGTGACGAAGTAGTTGTAGTCGTCGGTGCTGCTGCCGTAGTGCTCCAGCCGGAGCTGGCTGTAGGCGATCTTGGTGCCGTCCGGCGAGATCTCGGCGCCCTGGATCGGGCTGATCGTGACGGTCGCGTAGTCCGGCACGAACAGGTCCTCGGGGGTGATCCGGTTGAGCACGGTGCCGTCCTGGCGCAGCCGCACGATCGTCCCGCCCTTCATCGCGGCGATGACGCCGGTGGCCGAGATCGAGGGGTGGTCGTACGGCGCGTCGGCGGTGCCGTCGGTCGTGAGCGCACGGGCGCCCGTGCCGTCGGGTCGGGAGACCCAGACGTCGTACGACTTGATGAAGACGATCGTGCCGGTCGACGCGGTGGTCGTCCGGGTGACGACCGGGCGGCCGGGGCCGGCGGTGTCGGCGTGCGCGGGAGCGCAGACGCCGAGGACGGAGGAGGCCGCGAGCGCGGCCAGGGACAGGGAGGCGATGGGGTTCAGGTGCATGCCCCGACGGTCCGGGGCCGCGAGTCCCGGCGCCCAGTGACGGGCGTCCCGGATCAGTCCCGTCTCACCAGGATCCGGGGAGGTTCCCGCCGTACCAGTGGTCCACCAGGGAGCGGCTGATCGAGACGCCGCCGGGCAGCACCAGCTCGCCCGACTCCGCGCCCGCCCGCATCTCCTCGCGGGTGACCCAGATGGCCTCCTCGACGTCGTGGTCCTCGAGCACGAGGTCGGTGGTGGTGGCGCGGCCGTAGAAGCCCAGCATCAGGCTGGACGGCAGCGGCCAGGGCTGGTTGCCGAAGTAGGTCACCTCGTCGACGACCACGCCGGTCTCCTCGAGCACCTCGCGGCGTACCGAGTCCTCGAGGGTCTCCCCCGGCTCGCAGAAGCCGGCCAGCGTCGAGAACCGGCCCTGCGGCCAGGCCTTGTTGCGCCCGAGCAGCGCCCGCTCGTCCGGAGCGCCCGGCTCGCCGGAGGTGATGAGCATGATCACCGCCGGGTCGGTGCGCGGGAACTGCGGCTTGCCGCACGAGGTGCAGACCATCTCGTGCCCGGCCGCGCGCGACGTGAGCGCACCGCCGCAGTGCGGGCAGAAGCGGGTCGCCCAGTGCCACTCCGCCAGCCCGAGCGCGTGGAAGACCAGCGGCGCCTCGGCCACCCCCTCGCCCGCCAGGACGGGCAGCAGCCCCCGCAGCGGCACCCAGGCCTGCGGCTCGGCCTTCGCCGCCTCGGGACCGGTGATCACCGCCCACGACGTGACGCCGTCACGCTCCCCCAGCAGCAGACGTACGCCGTCCGGCGCCTCCGCGCTCGGCACCCACTCCAGCGCGCGGTCGACCGGGCGCACGCGCGTCCCGGAGACGACCAGCACCCGGCTGCTCGGCTCCTTCCACCGGGCGTCCAGCCACGCCTCGTCGGTGCGGTGCAGGCCGAGCCGCTCGTGCGGGTTCCGGGTCAGCGAGAGGTGGGGGTGGCTCACGGGTTCAGCCTAGGAGGCTGCTGAGCAAGACGGGCGATCGCGAGCGGCGTCGGGTGCGTGCGGTCGCAAGATCGGCGAGGACAGGCGTGGCGGGTCACTTCAACCGAGCCGAACGCCGCGAACGTTCCACCCGGCGCCGCGTAGCCGCGCGGATTGTTCAGCAGCCTCCTCAAGACACCGGGACCGGGGCTGGGCGATGATCAGGCATGGATGCCGAGACCCTGCGCGCACGCCAGGCCCCTCTCAAGGAGCGCTACCGCGACGACCCCGCGAGCGCCCTGGTCACCTCCGGCGCGACCGGCGACTTCCTCGACCCCGGGATCACCGCGACGATCGAGGGCTGGGCGGGCCCGATCCGGGCCGGGCAGCACCCGGCGACCGGTGGCGACGGCCTCGACGCGTGCTCCGCGGACCTGCTGATGGAGGCGCTGCTGGCCTGTGCCGGCGTCACCTTCCGCGCCGTCACCACGGCGATGGGCGTGCGGGTCGAGAACGTCGAGCTGGCTGCGACCTGCACCTGGGACGCCCGCGGCACGCTCGGCATCGACCGCGACGTCCCCGTCGGGATCAGCGACGTGGTCGTGACCATCACCCTCGACAGCGACGCCGACGAGGCGCGCCTGGACCGGATCGCGGCCTCGACCGAGCGCTACTGCGTCGTCGGGCAGAGCCTCGCCACCCGCCCGCGGATCATCGTGGTCCGACGGGAGTGAGGATCCCTTCCAGCTCGGCGCGGTCGGCCAGCTCGTCCGGTACGACGAGGCGGCCTGTCCGCACGTAGTAGAAGCCCGCCCGCACCCGCTCGACCGGTACGACGTGCAGCTCGGCCCAGGCCAGCCGGTAGACGGCGAGCTGCAGCGGGTCGGCCGCCGCGCGCGCGTTGGTCTTCCAGTCGACGAGCAGGTAGCCCGAGGGGTCGGCCGGATCGGCGTACACGGCGTCGATGCGGCCGCGCACCACCTGCCCACCGAGGACCAGCGCGAACGGCGCCTCCACCGCGAGCGGCACCCGGTCGGCGAACTCGCCCTGCTCGAAGCGCGCGATGAGCTGGTCGAGCTCGGCCTCGTCGGCGCGCGAGACCTCGCTGTCGCCGCGGCCGCTGAGCCGGTCGACGTCGAGCAGGCTCTGCTGGCCGAAGCGTGCCTCCACCCAGGCGTGGAACCGCGACCCGAAGCGCGCCGCCGGCGAGGGCTTGCGCGGCATCGGCCGGGCCAGCTCGCGACCGAAGGACTCGGGGTCCTCGCGCAGCTTGAGCAGCGACGTCGCCGACAGCGCCGACGGCAGCGCGACCTCGTCGTCGCCACCGACCCGGGCCGCCTCGGCGAGCAGCCGCTCGATCTCGGCGTCCCAGGTGGCCACCAGCTCGGCGTACTCCCCCAGGTCGCCGTCAGGAGCCTCCACGTCGACCTCGCGCACCCGCTCGGCCGCGTCGAGCCGGCGCAGCGCCTCGGCCGACTGCTCGGTGACCGGCCACAGCACGGGCTCGCGCCGGCCCACCGTCGGGTTGGGCGCGTCCTTCTCGGGACGCTCGAGCCACGACTCCGGCTCCCCGCCCCAGGCCGCCATCGCGTCGCGCACCTGCTCCTGGAACGGCGAGGGGCCGACCGGGGTCGCCCGCGTCTCGTTCCAGAGGTACGACGACACCCACAGCACGTGCCGGGCGCGGGTGAGCGCCACATAGGCCAGGCGGAGCTCCTCCTCGTGCTGGTGGGCCCGCGCCTGCTCGGTGAACGCGCCGAGCCCCTTCGCGTCGATCGGCTGCCAGGCCGGGAGGTCGGCCCAGTCGCCACGCAGCGGGATCGGCAGCACGGCCTGGCCGGTCGGCCACTGGGTGCGCAGCGTCTTGTGCGGGAACTTCTCCACGCACCAGCCCGGCAGGAAGACCACGTCGTACTCCAGGCCCTTGGCCCGGTGGACGGTGAGCAGCTTGACCGAGTCGCTCTCCGACGGGGTGGCGACGTCGAGGCCCTCGCCGAGCTCGTCCTCGGCCTCCAGCCAGGCCAGCAGCGCCGGGAGGCTCTGGGCGCCGTCGATCGAGGTGAAGTCGGCGACCGCCCGGACGAAGTGGTCGAGGTTGTCGCGACGCGCCGCCGCCGCCGGGCTGACCGAGGACGCGAGCTCGACGTCGAGGCCGGTCGCGTCGATGACGCGACGGACCAGGTCCAGGAGCGGCTCGCCGACGTGGACCCGCAGCCGGCGCAGCTCGGCGTGCAGCAGCGCGAACCGCTCGCGCGCGGCCTCGGAGTAGGGGAACTCGTCGGGCTCGCCGGGGTCGGCGAGCGCGTCGGACAGCGCCGGCAGGTCGACCGGGTCCGAACCCTCGACCGCGCCCGCGAGCGCCTCCTCCACGGACTGCTCGCCCTCGGCGCGTCCGCCGTCCGGCCGGCCGGCCAGCGCACGGGCGCGGCGGCCCAGCAGCGACAGGTCGCGCGGCCCGATCGCCCAGCGCGGCCCGGTCAGCAGCTGGAGCAGGTCCGGGTTGGCGGTCGGGTCGGCCAGCACGGTCAGGGTGGCCACGACCTCGGCGACCTCGGGCAGCCGCAGCAGCCCGCCGAGACCGACGATCTCGACCGGGATGTCGGCGCGCGAGAGGGTGTCGAAGACATCGGCTGCGTTGGCGTTGTCGCGGGTGAGCACGCCGATCTGCCCCCAGGCCGTGCCGGCGTCGTGCGCCTCGCGCACCGAGCGCGCGAGCCAGGCCAGCTCCTCGGCGTACGTCTCGTGGACGAGGGTGTGGACCTCGCCCTCCGCGGCGTCCGGCTTCGGCACCAGAGGCTCCACCATCGGAAAGCGCCGGTAGAGCGGCGCAGCCAGGGCGTTGGCTACCTCGAGGATGCGCCGGTCCGACCGCCGGTTCACGACCAGCGGGAAGACCGTCGCCGGCGACCCGTCGGGCTTCGGGAACTGCCGCGGGAAGCCCACGATGTTCGACACCGACGCGCCCCGCCAGCCGTAGATGGCCTGGTTCGGGTCGCCCACCGCCGTCACCGCGTGCCCGCCGCCGAAGAGCCCGGCCAGCAGCTGCGCCTGGGCCACCGAGGTGTCCTGGTACTCGTCGAGCAGCACGAGCTTGAACTTGTCGCGCTCCCCCGCGCCGACCGAGGGGTGCTCGGCGACGAGCCGCGCCGTCAGCGCGACCTGGTCGGAGAAGTCCATCAGCCCCAGCTGCTCCTTGAGCGCCCGGTAGTCGTCGACCAGGCCGAGCAGCTCGGCGCGCTTGTCGAGCGCACCCAGGACCCGGGCGAGGTCACCCTTCGGCCCGGCCTCGAGCGCGGCGTCGACCGCGGGTCGCAGCCGCGCGTCGAACTCCCGCACGGCGTCGGTCGTCTGCAGGTGCTCGCTGATCGCGGACTCCAGCGCCAGCACGTTCTCCACCACGGTCGGCGGGTGGTCGCTGAGCGACTCGACGCGCCCGCGGTGCCGGGCGACCGCCCGGGCGGCGAGCTGGTAGCGCGACGCGTCGGCCATCACCCGGACGTCGGGCTCGTGCCCGATCCGCAGGCCCTGCTCGGTGAGCAGGTTCGCGGCGTACGCGTTGTAGGTCGAGATCGTCGGCTCCGGCACGTCCGGCTCGGGCGGCAGGAACTTCCGGATCCGCTCGCGCAGTTCCGACGTGGCCTTGGTGGTGAACGTCAGGCCGAGCACCTGGTCGGGGGTGACCAGCCCGTTGCCGACGCAGTACACGACCCGCGCTGCCATCAGCTCGGTCTTGCCCGACCCCGCGCCCGCGATGACCACGGCCGGCTCCAGCGGCGCCGAGATCGCCGCCCACTGCGCGTCGCTCGCCTGGTACGGCGTCCCCATCACCTCGGCCAGGTCGGCCGGGGACGCGATCTTGAGGCTCATCAGATGACTCCGTCCGAGTTCCAGGCCGGGCACTGCACCCGGAACCCGCAGAACTTGCAGCTGCTGGCGTCGTACTTGGTCGGGAAGACCTCGAGCTGGAGCAGCTCCGCCGCCTCGCGCATCCGCCGCTCGATCGGCCGCTCCGCGCCGTCCTCGGCCGCCTCGAGAGGGGCCTGGCGCTGCACCTTGAGCTTCCCGTACGCCGATCGCCGCAGCTGCCACAGCTCCGCACCACCGGCGCCACCGGCGGCGCCCTCGGGCAGCACGGCGTCGAAGGCGCCCTGCTCCGCGGCGAGCTGGTAGAGCCCGAGCTGCGGGTCCTCCGGCAGGTTCTTGTCCGGCGGCGGGTTCTTCGAGGTCTTCAGGTCGACCACGACGATCCGGCCGTCCTCGTCGATCTCGAGCCGGTCGGCGAAGCCGTTGAGCACCACGCGGGTGCCGTCGGGCAGGGTCACCGGCGTCGAGAACGACTGCTCGAACGCCACCGGCGTCCGCGTCGACTGCTCGTGCCACGCCACGAACCGGTCGAGCGCGGCACGGGCCTCCTCGCGCTCCTTGGCGCCCGACCAGGGCGTCCGGAACGGGAGCTGCTCCCACACCTCGTCGACCCGCTCCATGAGCAGGTCGACCAGCGCCTCCCGCGAGGGCGCGGTGATCTCGCCGCGCCCGACCCGCTCGGCCAGCGCGTGCACGACATTGCCGAACGCCTGCGCCTGGTTGCTGGGCTGCCCGCCCCCGGCCTCGCGCTCCAGGAACCACGCGGTCGGGCACCGCTCGATCGCGGTGAGCATGCTCGCGCTGACCCGCAGCGGATCGGCCGGGTCGCGCAGCGCGCGCTCGGACCGCGACGCGGCGCGGGTGCCCCACCAGCTGGCCGGGTCGGCGGCGGGCACCGGCAGGGTGGCCAGCCGTCGGGCGGCCGCCTCCCGGAGAGCCTCGGGCTTCGACTCGTCCGCGACGGTACGCCGCAGCTCTGCGACCAGCCCGTTCAGCGACATCGGCCGCGGGGGCCGGCCAACCCGGTGGATCAGCTTCGGATCGATGGACACCCCCAGCTCGCCGAGGAAGCGGCTCGCGTCCTCGCCGTCGTCCTCCGCGCTCGCGACCGCCGTCACCACCAGTCGCTCGCGCGCACGGGTGCACGCGACGTAGAACAGCCGCCGCTCCTCCGCGAGCAGCTCGCGCACGGTGGCACGCGGCACGATGCCGTCGCTGCCGATCTCGTCGACGCCGAGCAGACCCGACCGCAGCCGCAGGTCGGGCCAGGCGCCCTCCTGCACGTGGGCGACGACGACCAGGCGCCACTCCAGGCCCTTGGACCGGTGTGCGGTCATCAGTCGCACGGCATCGCCGTACGCACCTCGCTGGGACAGCGAGTCGCCCGGGATCTCCTGCGCGCGCAGGGTCTCCAGGAACGCCACGACACCGGTGCGGTCGACCCGCTCCTCCACCCGGGCGGCGTAGTCGAACAGGGCGCAGATGGCGTCGAGGTCGCGGTGCGCGAGCCGCGAGCCCGACTCGGCCGAGCGCCGCAGCCGCTGCGGCCAGGTGGTGCCGTCCCAGAGCTCCCAGAGCACCTCCTCGACCGTGCCGCCCTCGTCGAGAACGGCCCGCCCGCGGTCGAGCAGCGCCACGAACTCCTTGACCCGCACGACCCCGTCCAGGTCGATGCCGTCGAGCAGCGACGGGTCGGCGAGCAGCGCGGCGACCGCCTCGGGCGAGGACATCGGCGCCTCGCCGTTCTCCCGCGCCCGCTGCCGCAGGGCCCGCGCAACCACCCGGAGGTCGGTCGGGTCCAGGCCGGCCAGCGGCGAGAGCAGCAGCGCCTGCGCCCGCTCCGGGTCGAGCCAGGCCGGGTCACCGATCAGGTTGAGCGCGTCGAGCAGCGGCTGGACGGCCGGCTCGCGCTGCAGCGGCACCTCGTCCGCCGACACCTCGATGGGTACGCCAGCGGCGACCAGCGCGCGCCGCAGACCCGGGATCGCGGCACCCGACCGCACCAGCACCGCCATGTCCGACCACGGCACGTCGTCGTTGAGGTGCGCGCGCCGCAGCAGGTCGGCGATGTTCTCGGCCTCGGCGCGCTCGGTGTCGAAGGTCCGCACGAGCACCTCCCCCGACCCGGCAGGCGCCTCGGTCAGCGGCGAGCGGAAGGCCTCGGCCTGCTCACCCGTCAGCGCCCCGGGCAGCGGCAGCCGCTGCGCGACCGTCCGGGCGGCGTCGAGGAGCTCGGGGCCGAAGCGCCGCGTCTTCCGCAGCACCACGACGTCGGCCTTCGCCCCGTCGGGCTTCGCGAACCGCTCGGGGAAGCGGAGGATCCCGCGCACGTCGGCGCCCCGGAACCCGTAGATCGACTGGTGCGGGTCGCCCACCACCACGAGCTCGGCGTCGGGCGCCACGATCTCGCGCAGCAGGGCCACCTGGCTCGGGTCGGTGTCCTGGTACTCGTCGACGAAGACGTGCCGGAACCGGCGCCGGAGGTCGTCGCGGATCCCGGTCGTCGGATCCTGCAGCATCGCCACCGCGGTCGCGATCAGCGCGGAGTAGTCGAGCGCGTTCTGGTCGCCGAGGACGTCGTCGTACTGGTCGAGGAAGTCCGCCGCCGCGACCCACTCGAGGCGCCCCTCCGCGAGCCCGACCTCGCGCAGCCGCCGCGAGCCCAGGCCCCGCTCGGTGGCCCGGCCGATGAGGGAGGACAGCTCCCGCGCGAACCCACGCGTACGACGCGCCTGCGCCAGCTCGGCCGGCCAGCCGACCGCGTGCTCCCGCTCGCGCAGCAGCTCGGCCAGGACGACCTCCTGCTCGGGCGCGGAGAGCAGCCGCAGCGGCGGCCGGGCCGGGTCGGGGAACAGCCCGTCCCCGCCGTACTCCCGCACCAGGGAGTAGGCGAACGAGTGGAACGTCGAGCTGAGCTGGGTGGCCATGGTGCGGCCCAGCCGGAGGGTGACCTTGTCGCGGAGCTGCTCGGCGGCCTTGCGGGAGAAAGTCAGGGCGAGCACCTGGTCGGGGCGCGCACCGCGCCGCTCGATCCGGTCCACGATCGCCTCGACGAGCGTCGTGGTCTTGCCCGTGCCCGGGCCGGCGAGCACGAGCAACGGGCCGTTGCCGTGGTCGACCACCTGCTGCTGGAACGGGTCCAGCGTCGGCACCGGCGGTGCGACGGGCGGCGGGGCGATCCGGATGCTCACGGCGTCAAGCCAACCACCCACCACCGACGCAACCCCGCACCGGCCACCGGAGATTCGAGCATCGCTACTCAGCCGCCCTGAGTCGCGGCACAGGCCTCACGCGCGCGCGGATTTGAGGGGATGGGTCACATGAACTCGACCCACATCCCGCCCCTGCCCACCACGCCGCTGCCGGCCCGCAGCGGCGTCAGCTACGCGTCCGTTCCGAAGATCCTGCTCGGGCTCGGCGCCTTCTGCCTACTCGCCGCGGCCGGCACCTTCCTGGCCGTCTCCTGGTCCACGCTCGGCGTCGGCGGCCGCACCGCCGTCCTCGCGAGCCTGACCCTCGCCGCCCTCGGCTCGACGCTGGCCCTGCACCGCAGCGGCCTGCGGATCGCCGCCGAGGCGATCAGCGTCGTCACCCTCGGCTTCCTCACCCTCGACGTGTACGGCGCTGCCGCAGCCGGCCTGCTGGGCGACATCACCGGACCGGTCACGACCCTGCTCGCCGGCTCCCTGCTCGCCGTGGCCGGCGGCTCCTTCGGCCTGCTGACCCGCGGCCGCGGTGCCCGGCTCGTCGCACCGTCGGTCATCAGCGGCATCGGCGTCGTCCTCGCGTACGCCGGCAGCATCGGCCTGCCGCACGCCACCATGACCAGCGCACTGGCGACCGCGATCGCGATGACCGGCCTCGCGGCCGCCGCGCTCGCCCTGGGCAACACGCCCGTGCGGACCGCCTCGATCGCCCCGATCGCGGCAGGTTCCGGCCTGCTGGGCATCGCGACCCTGATCACCACCGGCTACGACCTCGCCCGCTGGATCACCCTCGCGGAGCCCTTCGCCCACCGCCTCGGCGTGCACCTCGACGGCCCCACCACCCCGTTCGCCGGATGGCTCGTGATCCCGACGGTGCTCGTCCTGGCGAGCACGCTGGTCACCGTGTCCGCCGGCGCGCGCCTCGTCGACGTCGCGCTGCTGGCCCGCGTCGCCCTGCCGGCGACCGGCGCCGCCGCGGCGCTCGCCCTGGCGTCGTACGACGTCGCCCTGGCACTCCCCGTCGGCATGGTCGCGCTGACCGCCGCCGCGCTGGGTGCGTACGCCGGCCGCAAGACCAACCCGGCGTACGCCGCCGTCGCCTTCGGCCTCGTCGCCGTCGCCGTCGTCGCGTCCCTCCCGAGCGCCGGCCTGACCTCCGCCGCCTCGGGCGTCGGTGTCCTGCTCGCGACGTGGCTCGCGGCGACCGCCATCGCCACGCCGGTGCGGGTCCTCAGCGAGGTCGTCCTCGTGCCCACGTCGGCCGTGACCGTGTTCAGCCTTCTCGCCGACCGGCACGTGACCGTGGTCGAGGCCTACACGCTGCCCTTCGCCGCCGCGCTGCTCGTCGTCGGTGTCCTCCACCTGCGCCGCAACCCGGAGTCCGGCACCGAGGCGCTGCTGCCCGGCCTGCTGCTGGCGGTCGTGCCGTCCACGCTGCTGGTGCTCGGCGACCCGCTCTCGCTGCGGGCGGGCCTGCTCGGTGCGGGCTGCGTGGCGCTGGTGCTGGCCGGTGCGCTGCTGCGGTGGAGCACCCCGGTCGTCGTCGGCACCTTCGCCGGCGTGATCCTCGTGCTGCGCGAGATCGGCCCCTACGCCAGCACGGTGCCGCAGTGGGTCTGGATCGGCCTGGCGGGCGTGGTGCTGACCGGCGCCGGCATCACCTGGGAGCGCCAGCTGCGCGACCTGCGGCGGGCGGTGACGATGATCGGCCGCCTGCGCTGATCCACCCCGACCGTCGCCGAAGGGCCGTCTCCGCCGTACCGGCAGAGGCGGCCCTTCGTGCACCTGCTAGGAAAGGACCCATGGCTACCACTGCACTGGGCGGCAACCCCGTCCACACCAACGGCGACCTTCCCGCGGTCGGCGCCGACGCCCCCGCCTTCGAGCTGACCGGCTCGGACTTCTCGACGGTCAAGCTCAGCCCGGGTCAGCGCACCGTCCTCAACATCTTCCCGAGCGTCGACACCGGTGTGTGCGCCGCGTCGGTGCGCAAGTTCAACGAGCTCGCGTCCGGCCTGGAGAACACCACCGTCGTGTGCGTCTCGAACGACCTTCCCTTCGCCCAGGCGCGCTTCTGCGGCGCCGAGGGCATCGAGAACGTCGTCGCCGCGTCGGGCTTCCGCTCGTCCTTCGGTGAGGATTACGGCGTCGCCCTGACCGACGGCAAGTTCGAGGGCCTGCTCGCCCGCTCGATCGTCGTCGTCGACGAGAACGGCAAGGTCGTCCACTCCCAGCTGGTCCCCGAGATCGCCCAGGAGCCGGACTACGACGCCGCCGTCGCCTCACTCGGCTGACGCAGGACTCCAGAACGCAGCACGCACGTCGACCTTCCCGGACGGGAGGGTCGGCGTGCGTTCGTCTTCGTAGTGCTCCCGCGCGCGCTCGCCGTGGCTGGGCGGCAGCGAGCCGTCGGCGCGGATCACCCGCCACCACGGCACCGGACCGCCGTGGTGCGCCATCACCGAGCCGACCTGGCGGGGTCCCCCACCGACGGCGTCGGCGAGCGCGCCGTACGTCGTGACCCGGCCGGGCGGGATCCGCTCCACCAGCTCGAGCACCCGCTCGACGTACTCCTCGTGCACGGGACTGTTCTACCCGACAACGCGAGAGGGCCCCACCGCGAACGGCAGGACCCTCTGCTTTGCTCCCTCGTCGGCGATGCACGCTTCGAAGTTTCACGCGGCCGCCCCCACGACGGACCGCGCTCTGCCCTTCTCAACGAGCCTCTCGTCGACGTGTTACGCCATCAGTACGCCGGCTGGCTCGGGTCGATCTGGTTGACCCACGCGACCACGCCGCCACCGACGTGGACGGCGTTCTCGTAGCCCGCACCCTTGACGACCGCGAGGCACTCGGCCGAGCGGACGCCCGACTTGCAGTGCAGCACGATCTGCTTGTCCTGCGGCAGCTGCTCGAGGGCGTTGCCGTTGAGGAACTCGCCCTTCGGGATGAGGACCGAGCCCGGGATCTGGTTGATCTCGTACTCGTTGGGCTCGCGCACGTCGATGAGGACGAAGTCGCGGGTGCCCTCCTCACGCTCCTTGAGCATGTGCTCGAGCTGCACCACCGAGATGGTCGAGTCGGCGGCCGCGTCGGCAGCCTCCTCGGAGACCGCGCCGCAGAAGAAGTCGTAGTCGATCAGGTCGGTGACGGTCGGGTGGTCACCGCACAACGCGCAGTTGGGGTCCTTGCGGACCTTGAGCTTGCGGTACTCCATCTCCAGCGCGTCGTAGATCATCAGCTTGCCGACGAGCGGCTCGCCGATGCCGGTGAGCACCTTGATGGCCTCGTTGACCTGGATCGAGCCGATCGAGGCGCAGAGGACACCCAGCACGCCGCCCTCGGCGCAGGAGGGGACCATGCCCGGCGGCGGCGGCTCGGGGTAGAGGCAGCGGTAGCAGGGAGCACCCTCGACCTGCTTGGGCGCGAAGACGCTGGCCTGGCCGTCGAAGCGGTAGATCGAGCCCCAGACGTAGGGGATCCCGAGGAAGTACGCCGCGTCGTTGACCATGTAGCGCGTCGCGAAGTTGTCCGTGCCGTCGACGATCAGGTCGTAGCCGGAGAAGATCTCCTTCACGTTGTCGTTGTCGAGGCGCGTGTCGTGGACGATCACGTTGACCAGCGGGTTGATCTCCGCGACCGACTCCTTGGCCGAGACGGCCTTCGGGCGCCCGATGTCGGACTGGCCGTGGATGACCTGGCGCTGCAGGTTGGACTCGTCGACCTCGTCGAACTCGACGATGCCGAGCGTGCCGACGCCCGCGGCGGCCAGGTAGAGCAGCGCCGGGCTGCCCAGGCCGCCAGCACCGATGACCAGCACCTTGGCGTTCTTCAGCCGCTTCTGACCGGCCATGCCCACGTCGGGGATGATCAGGTGGCGGCTGTAGCGACGTACCTCGTCGATGGTCAGCTCGGCGGCCGGCTCGACCAGCGGGGGGAAACTCACGGTGTGCTCCTGCTCGGGGACTCTCGGTTGTCACGGGCCTCAACGCCGTACGGCGGTGACGTGTTCCCAACGCCTCCATGGTCGCAGGCGGACACGACACGTCCAGTCCGCGCATCCCGTCATCCGGACGTGGCGACCGGCGAGTAGGGTTTCGGTCGTGGTCAGGGAGTCGTACGACGTCGAGTCCGGCCGGTCGCGTGCCGTCCGCCTGCCGCGGCGCGAGCGCCGTCAGCAGCTGATGTCGGCTGCGCTGGAGGTTTTCGTCGCCAACGGCTACCACGCCGCTGCCATGGACGACATCGCCGAGCGCGCCGGCGTCTCCAAGCCGGTGCTCTACCAGCACTTCCCCGGCAAGTTCGAGCTGTACCTCGCGCTGCTGGACACCTCCTGCGACGCGATCATCGAGAACTGCCGCACCGCGCTCGCGTCCACCCAGGACAACGAGCAGCGCGTGCGTGCCACGGTCGACGCCTTCTACGCCTACGTCGAGCACGACACCGGGGCGTTCCGGCTCGTCTTCGAGTCCGACCTGACCAACGACCCGGCCGTGCGCGAGCACCTGGAGCGCGTCACCACCGAGTGCGCCGACGCCGTGGCCGCGGTCATCCAGGAGGACACCGCGCTGCCCGCGCCGGCGGCCCGCCTGCTCGCGGCGTCGCTGGTGGGAATGGCCCAGGTGAGCTCGCGGTTCTGGCTCTCCGACAGCGCCGGCATCAGCCGCGACCAGGCGGTCGCCCTGGTCTCCGCACTGCTGTGGCGCGGCATCGGCGGCTACCCGCTCGAGCACGGCGACCACCCCACTGCCTGAGTTTTCAGCACAACCGAGGAGATGACATGACCGTCGAGGTCAAGATCGGCGTCCAGAACGTCGCCCGCGAGCTGGTCGTCGAGACCGAGGAGACCAACGACGCGATCGCCGCCGCGCTCAAGTCGGCGATCGACACCGACGGCGTCTTCTCGCTGACCGACGCCAAGGGCAAGGTCACCCTCGTCCCCACCGCCAAGCTCGCCTACGTCGAGATCGGCCGCAGCGTCGCCGGTCAGGTCGGCTTCCGGAGCTGATCTCCGCGCGACGGGGAGTCCGTCGCACTACAGTGGCTTGCATGAGCCATCGGTCGTACGAGTACGCGCGCCTCTGGGTGCCGCTCTACGACACGGCTGCGCTCGCGGTCACCCGGCCGGTCTTCCTGATCGAGGCCGGGGACGGCTTCGAGGGCTTCGTGGCCGAGAAGAACACCACCTTGGTCAGCCTGTTCAACGACCTCGGCCACCGGGGCTGGAAGATCGAGCCGTCGCCGCAGCGCGTCTCGAACCCCTCCCCCGAGATCCAGCTCCTCGTCGACGCCACGCTCGACGAGATCGACGGGGGCAGCTCGCACGAGGCCCTCGCCTCCGCGCACCCCGTTGCCGAGTACGACGTGTACTCGATGCGCCGGCGCGACTAGGGCACCCGGGTACCACCGGTCATCGGGCGGGGCAGGGACTCCTCGAAGCGGTCCCGATTGGCCGGGAGGCGCAGCCACCACTCGAGCAGGACGTTGCCGGCCACGAGTCCGGACAGCATCGCGGCGGCCGGTTCGTCGAGGTCGACCGCGTCCTTGGACAGCAGAGCGAGCACCCCGACGCCGATAGCGATCATGACCAGCGGGACGAACCGGTCCACGAGGTCGCGCCGGTTGAGCCACTGCCACGCGCAACCGGCCAGCGCGCCGACCAGGAAGGCGGCGGTGACGGCGCCGGCCGCGGTGATGTGGTGGTGCTGGAAGGAGTGGTCGATCGCGGATCCCACCGAACCGAATCCGAACCACACCACCGCCCACGCGCCCGACCACTGGCCCGGGCGGCGCAGCCGGTCGCCGAGACTGCGCACACGACCGCGCGGAGGCTTCGGCGAGTAGCGGCGGGGCACGGCTGATGATCTCAGGGATCAACGGTTCTTGTCGGCGATCCGGCGCTCGAGCGCCTCGCCCGCGGGGAGGGTGGCGACGAGGGCACGCAGGACGGGGAGGACGGCCTCGACCTGGTCGTCGTCGACGAGGAGGCGGAGGCCGGCGTACAGGGCCTGCTCGACCTCGGTCACCTTCCGAGCCGCGGCGGCGCCGGCCGGGGTGAGGGACAGCAGGGTCGCGCGGCCGTCATCGGGGTCGGTGCCCGTCTCGACGAGGCCCTTGCGCGCGAGCGTGCTCATCAGCCGACTGGGGCTGCCGCCCTCGCAGACCAGCCGCTTCCCGATCTCGCGCACCGACAGGGCCCGGCCGGCATCACGGAGGACGGCGAGCGCCTCGGCCTGGGAGGGCGTCAGGTCGTGCTCCTTGAGCGCGCCGGTGAGGGTCCGGTTGCCCTCGCGCTGAGCGGCCAGGACGAGGTAGCGCAGCTCTTCGACCGAGTCCATGGTCACATCCTAGTGACCAACCGTGACGCGTCACGTATATTCATGACACGTCACGTTTCTATCGCTCGAAGGACACCACCATGAGCACTCCCACCCTCGTCACCGTCCCCTGCTTCTCCGGCGCCCCCTGGGACGACCAGCAGCTCGCCCCGCTGCGCGCCTACCCGATCCGCACCCTCCGCCTGCCCGAGCGGCTCGCCGAGGTCGACGCGTACGCCGACTTCGTCGCCGAGCAGGTCGCCGACCTGTCCGACTACGTGCTGGTCGGCGACTCGTTCGGAGCGGTGATCAGCCTGGACCTCGCCGTACGCCGCCCGGCCGGCCTACGAGGGCTCGTGCTGTCCGGCGGCTTCGCCGCGAACCCGCTCCCCCGCTGGAAGGCCGCGGCGGCCGGGGCGTCGCGCCACCTCGGCGAGGGGCTCTACCGCCAGCTCACCCTGCGGTTCCACGCGCACGAGCTCTCCTCGAGATTCGACACCACCGCCGAGGTGCCGCACCGCCAGGCCGACTACCGGCAGCTGTTCGTGGAGAACACCCCGGCAGCGTCGTACGCCGCCCGGGTGACCAGCGTCGTGGACTTCGACGTCCGCGACCGGCTGGCCACGATGACGACCCCGACCCTGCTCATCACGCCCGCCGACGACCGGCTCGTCGGCGACGAGGCCGCCCGGATCCTGCGCGAGGGCCTCCCGAACGCGCGCGAGGTCGTGCTCCCGGAGACCGGCCACATGTTCCGGTTCACCCACCCGGGCCTCTACGGACGGACGATCACCGACTTCCTCGAGGAGCTGCAGCGAGCGGAGGACCCGACCGTCACCGCGTGAGGACCGGCCGCCATAGTTGTGCCATGGTTGCCAGCCGATCTGCTCGCGAGAGGAAGGCCGGCGTCGACGCGGGTCCCCTGGCGAGGGTGAAGATCGACCTCGGCACGGACGAGCAGTTCGTGTACAAGATCCGCTGCTCGGTGTGCGAGGCCAAGGGTGGCCGGCAGTGGTCGACGTACCGGCCCGGCGACGACAACGGCTACCTGGCGGCCATGGACCGCTGGATCCTCCACCTGGTCGAGAGGCACCCGGGCGACGAGGCGCCCTGCCTGGCCTACCTGCAGGCCGCGCAGGACCGCCTGCAGGAGCGGCGCGCGCAGCGCGGACACGGCGACCCGCACGACGTCGAGTAGTAGCAGCACTCAGGTCGCCAAGAGCGCTACCGATCAGGCCCTCCGGGCGGACGCGACCGGACGAGAACCGGGACCGATGGTCCCGGTTCTCTCTATTTCGCATCGGCGATACCGCATTCCGTGCGACCCTCCTGACCTCACCGTCCTTCGAAAGGCATCTCGTGAAGCTCCGTACCTCCCTCGGCGCCGGCATCGCTGCTGCGGCCGTGGCCTCCACCGTCATCGGGACGGCCGCACCGTCGCTCGCCGTACCCGTCGACGGACCCTGGAACGTCCAGGTCAGCGACTACGGCACCGGGACGGCCGGCATGGCGGTGTCCGGCGACGGCTCCACGGCCTACGTCGTCGTCAACGGCGGCGGCGTCGACCCGACTGTCGTCCCGGTGAACCTGAGCAGCAGCGAGGCCGGTACACCAGTCTCGTTCCCCGCGTCCCAGACCAACGGCAACCCGGCCGCGAACGGCAGCACCGTCGCCGTCGCCGGATCCGACACGACGGGCAACGCGGGGGTGTGGACCATCAGCAACGGTACGGCGACCGCCGTCACGCTGCCCGGCGACACCAGCAACGGCTTCTTCGTGCAGGGCGTGACCTCGACCGCCGACGGCTTCCTCGCCGTCGGCGCGATCAACAGCTGCTTCGTGTCGTGGACCTGGGCGACGGACGCCACCACGGCCACCGAGTCGGCGCCCGTCTGCAACCCGGCCGGCGCCTACATGCCCTTCGCCGTCACCACCGATGCCACCACCGGCACCGCCTACGCCGTGGTCGCCGACCAGCAGGAGTCCTCGACCGAGCAGCTGTGGAACCTCAGCGCCGAGGTCGCACCGGTCACCCTCCCCGCCGGCCTGGGCAACCCCGCCGGCCTGACCGTCGGCGCCGACGGCACGGTGTACGTCGCCGGCTCCGGCGCGAACGGGGACAACGCGCAGATCGCCTCCGTCCACCCGGGGAACCCGGAGGCGGACACGCTGCAGAGCACCGGTGCCTACCTGACCGGGAGCGCCCAGCTCGGGCTGGTCAACGGCAAGCTCTGGCTCAGCTCGTGGGGCATCACCGTCCTCGACCCGGCCGACACGACGGCGTACACGCCGGAGGCTCCTGCCCCGGCGCTCAACGTCGGCTACGACGGTCCGCAGGGCTTCGCCGCCACCGCTGACGCCGACTACCTGCTCCTGCCGTCGGACCAGAAGTTCCAGAACGCCGACAGCAGCACCGCACCCGGCCTGGTCAAGGTCGTCGCACCGGCGGCACCGGCGCCGACGCGCACCCTCAGCGGCACCACGGCGACCGTGGCCTGGAACGCCGCGTCCAACGGTGGCACCACCATCACCTCGGCGACGGTCACCCCGACCGACACGACGACCGGCACCGTGCTCGCTCCCGTCAGGACCGGCTTCTTCGGCGACGCGGGCTACCTGGACGGCGACGCGGCGACCGTGGACGTCACCGGCCTGACCCGTGGCCACACCTACACGTTCGCCGTGACCCAGGGCAACGGCTTCTTCACCAGCGAGGCGGGCACCAGCGCACCCCTCGCCGTGCCGCTGCCGGCCACCCCCAAGCCGTCCGCCGTCGCGGTCGCCGGCACGCCGCAGGTCGGCACGAGGCTGACGATCCGCACGACCGGGTCGTGGCCCACCGGCACCGCCCTCACCTACGCCTGGTACGCCGGGACGACCAAGGTGGGCACCGCGTCGTCGTACACGCCCAAGGCCGCGGACGTGGGCAAGAAGATCAAGGTGGCGGTCACCGGGACGAGCGCCGGCCACAGCCCCTCGACCGTCACCTCGGCCCTGGCCGGCCCGGTCACGCAGCCGGTCTACAAGGTCCCGAGCAAGCCCACGATCACCGGCACGGCGAGGGTGGGCAGGATCCTGACCGCGCACATCAGCGGGCTTCCGGCCAACGCGACCGTGAAGTACCAGTGGGCCTACAACGGCGGTCAGTACGGCGGCCCGATCGGCCGCCCGACCACGTCGACCACGCTCAAGGTCCCCGCCTCCGTGCGCGGCACCCGGATCGAGGTCATCGCCCTGGTCACCGTGCCCGGCTACCGAACCGGCTCCGCGATGAGCGCCCTCACCGCCGTCGTCCACTGACCCCCTGCTGCGGGACAGCGGAAACGCTGTCCCGCAGCCATGGCGCCCGGCCCCGGCCGGGCGTACGTTCGCAGGTGGGCCCGGCCGGGGCCCGTCCCAGCCTCGACCGGACCGTTCGACGAACGACGGAGGAGGCAACACATGTTCATCCAAGTAGTCCAGGGCCGCTGCACGCGGCAGGACGAGGTCCACGC
>DATFHM010000163.1:0-15160 GCA_035248385.1 Nocardioides sp.
TGATCGGACTGCGCGAGGGCCTGGAGGCCGCGCTGATCGTCGGGTTCATCGCCGTTTTCCTGGCCCAGCAGGGCCGCAAGGACACGCTGCGCCAGGTCTGGACCGGCGTGGGCATCGCCGTGGCGCTGTGCATCGTGATCGGCGTCGCGCTGCGCGTGATCTCCCAGGAGCTGCCGCAGCAGGGCCAGGAGGGCCTCGAAACCGTCGTCGGCGCGCTGGCCGTGGTGATGGTCACGTACATGGTGCTGTGGATGGCCAAGCACTCCCGCGGCCTGAAGAAGGAACTCGAGGGCGCCGCGGCGAGCGCGCTGGCCCAGGGCTCCACCATGGCGCTGGTCGTGATGGCCTTCCTGGCGGTGCTGCGCGAGGGCTTCGAGACCGCGGTCTTCCTGCTCGCCACCTTCGAGCACGCCACGAGCGCCCCCACCGCCGTCCTCGGCGCGGTGCTCGGCATCCTGGTCGCCGTCGTCCTCGGCTACCTGATCTTCGCCGGTGGCGTCCGGCTCAACCTGCAGAAGTTCTTCTCCTCCACCGGGATCTTCCTGGTCTTCGTGGCCGCCGGGCTGGTCATCTTCGCCGCCCGCACCGCCCACGAGGCCGGCTGGCTCAACATCGGACAGGGCCGCACCGTCGACCTGTCCTGGCTCGCGCCGAACGGCTCGATCCGCGCCGCCCTGTTCACCGGCGTGCTCGGCATCCAGCCCGACCCGCGCGTCGTCGAGGCGCTCGCCTGGGCCTGCTACCTGATCCCGATGCTGGTGCTGATGTACCTCCCCGCCCGCTGGCGCCCCCAGGGTGCGCTCGCGCAGCGGCTGCGGTACGCCGGCGCCGCCCTCCTGACTGTCGTCGCGGCCGGGCTCACGGTGCTGGTCCCGGCCGCGGCGACGCCGCGCGCGGAGCTGCCCGCGACCGTGGACCTCACGACCCTGATGACCTACAACGACGGCCGGGTGCCCGTCGGTCTCAGCACGCAGTCCGCCCCCGGCCCGTACGCCGCCGCGTGGCGGGAGCGCGCGGGCTCGTCGTACGTCCTCACCATCACGGGTGGCGGCCTCACCGTGCCGCGCACCTACACCGTCGACGTCCCCACCCCCGGCGCCGCCGACCCCGGCAACAACCGTCCGTTGTGGCGGCGCTGGTTCCCCCTGACCCTCCTCGTCGCCGCAGCCGCCCTGCTCGGGCAGGCCGTGCGCCGGCGTCCCTCCGTCACCACCCCGAAGGAAGACCATGTCCCGATCAACGCGTAACGCGCTGGCCGCCTCCGTCGCCACCCTGTCCCTGGTCTCGCTCGCCGCCTGCGGCAGCGAGGACTCCGCGACGGCCACGTCGAGCAAGGGCGCCACGCAGGTCGCGGTGACCATGGCCGCCGGGAGCAACGGCGACGACTGCACGTACGACGCCACGACGGTGCCCGCCGGCCCGGTGACCTTCACCATCACGAACCGGAGCGCCACCGGCATCACCGAGTTCGAGGTCCTCGACGGCGAACGGATCATCGGCGAGAAGGAGAACGTGATCACCGGTCTCCCGGCCGCGAAGCTCACCCTCACGCTCGGTGGCGGCAGCTACACGCTCTACTGCCCGGCCGCCGTGACCGAGAAGACCGCGCTCAAGGTGACCGGCGAGGCCGCCGCGACCCCGACCGGCGGCACCGCGCAGCTGCTGCAGCAGGGCGCCGAGGAGTACGGCGAGTACGTCGTCACCCAGCTCGACGGCATGGTCGTCGCGGTCCAGAACCTGCAGAAGGCCGTCGCCTCCGGGGACGTGAGCGCCGCGCAGAAGGCGTACGCCGAGGCTCGGCCGTTCTACGAGAAGGTCGAGTCGGACATCGAGGGCTTCGTGCTGCCCGGCGGCGACCCGACCGACCCGGCGTCCAGCCTCGACTACCTCATCGACATGCGGCAGAGCAGCCTCGACCCGAAGCTCGGCTGGTCCGGCTTCCACGCCATCGAGCGCGACGTGTTCGGGGCGAAGAAGATCACGGCGGCCACCAAGAAGTACGCCGTCGACCTCGTCGCCAACGTGAAGACCCTCGCTGGCGTGGCGAAGAAGCTGACCTACAAGCCGGAGGACCTCGCCAACGGCGCCGCCGGCCTGCTCGAGGAGGTCCAGTCCAACAAGATCACCGGCGAGGAGGAAGCCTTCAGCCACACCGACCTGGCCGACATCGCCGACAACGTCGAGGGCGCGCAGCAGGCCTTCGAGGCGCTCCGGCCCGGCCTCGTCGAGCTCGACCGCGGACTCACCGAGACCATCGAGAAGCGCTTCGCCGCGGTCCACGAGCTGATCGAGGGCTACGAGGACGCCAGCCAGGTCGGCGGCTACCGGCTGTGGACCCCGCAGCTGCGCAAGAAGGACGCCGCCAAGGTCAGCCAGCCGGTCCAGGCCCTGGCCGACGCGCTCTCCGGCCTCGCCGAGAAGGTGGCGACGGCTTGAGCGGCCTGTCCCGACGCACGCTGTTCGCCGGCGCCGGGGGCGGCATCGCACTCGGCGCCGCGGCCGGGTACGGCGTGGCCTCGGCCACCGAACCCGACGCCGCCGAGTCCGGCAACGTGATCGACCTGGACCGGTCGTTCGCGTTCTACGCCGCGTCCGCGGGCGGCCACCAGGCCGGCATCGCGACGCCTCCGCAGCGGCACAGCGTGCTGATGACCTTCGACATCGTCGACGGCACCACCCGCACCGACCTGCAGGTGCTCTTCGCCAAGTGGTCGGCGGCCATCGCGCAGCTGATGCAGGGCAAGCCGGTCGGCAGCGTGCAGCCGGACCGGCCCGGCGCCGTACCGGACGACACGGGGGAGGCCTACGACCTCGCCGCCGCCGGTCTGACGGTGACCTTCGGCCTCGGCCCCGGCATCTTCGACGAGCGGTTCGGGCTGGCCGGCAAGCGGCCGAGGAAGCTCGAGGAGCTGCCCGCGCTGCCGAGCGACACGCTCGAGCCGGCGCTGTCGGGCGGCGACCTGATGCTGCAGGCCTGCGCCGACGACCCGCAGGTCGCCTACCACGCGATCCGCGACCTGGCCCGGATGGCGCGGGGCACCGCCCACACCCGCTGGACCGTGATGGGCTTCGGACGCGCCTCCGCCGGCGCCGGCCAGTCGACGCCGCGCAACCTGCAGGGCTTCAAGGACGGCACCCGCAACATCAAGGAGAGCGGCGACCTCGACGAGTTCGTGTGGCTCGCCGACGGTGACGACGTCGACTGGATGACCGGCGGTGCCTACATGGTCAGCCGCAAGATCCGGATGGACATCGAGACCTGGGACGCCGACGACGTTGCCAACCAGCAGCAGGTCATCGGCCGGTCGAAGATCGAGGGCGCGCCGCTGAGCGGGACGCACGAGTTCGACGCCCCGGACTTCGCGGCGACCGGCGCCGACGGCAAGCCGAAGATCGACGCGACCTCGCACGTCGCGCTCGCGGCCCACGAGAACAACAACGGGCTGCGGATCCTGCGGCGCGGCTACAACTACACCGACGGCCTCAACGACCTCGGGCTGCTCGACGCAGGGCTGCTGTTCATCGGCTTCATGAAGGACCAGCAGCAGTTCATCACGCTGCAGGAGAAGCTCGGCCGGTCCGACCAGCTCAACGAGTACATCGCGCACATCGGGTCGGCGCTGTTCGCCGTACCTCCCGCGCCGCAGCGGGGGAGCTACCTGGCCTCGGCGCTCTTCGCGTGATGTGCTCACCCTGTGTCACACGTTCGTAACGTGGGCACGGGTGTTGATAGCGTGTGGACCTGCACAGCGCCGTGCGGTTCGAACCATCCCGTACGTAACGAGGTTTCGCTGTGACTGCTCGTCCCATCGTCCTGATCGCCGAAGAGCTCAGCCCCGCCACGATCGAGGCGCTCGGCCCGGACTTCGAGATCCGCCACTGCAACGGCGCCGACCGCGCCGAGCTGCTCCCGGCGATCGCCGACGTCGATGCGATCCTGGTCCGCTCCGCGACCAAGGTCGACGCCGAGGCCCTCGCCGCCGCCAAGCGGCTCAAGGTCGTCGCGCGTGCCGGTGTCGGCCTCGACAACGTCGACGTGAAGGCCGCTACCCAGGCCGGCGTGATGGTCGTGAACGCGCCGACCTCCAACATCGTCTCGGCCGCCGAGCTCGCCATCGCGCTGATGCTCGCCGCCGCCCGCAACATCTCGCCCGCGCACGCGGCGCTGCGCAACGGCGAGTGGGCCCGCTCGAAGTACAGCGGCATCGAGCTGTTCGAGAAGACCCTCGGCATCGTGGGCCTCGGCCGGATCGGCGTGCTCGTGGCGCAGCGGCTCCAGGCCTTCGGCATGGACGTCATCGCCTACGACCCCTACGTGCAGCCGGGCCGCGCGGCCCAGCTCGGCATCCGGATGGTCGACCTCGACATCCTGATGGCCGAGGCCGACTTCCTCACCGTGCACCTGCCGAAGACCCCGGAGACCGTCGGCCTGATCGGCGAGGACGCGCTGTCCAAGGCCAAGCCGTCGCTCGTGGTCGTCAACGCCGCCCGCGGTGGCATCGTCGACGAGGACGCGCTCCACGCCGCGATCAAGGAGGGCCGCATCGCCGGTGCCGGCCTCGACGTGTTCGCCAAGGAGCCGTGCACCGACAGCCCGCTGTTCGAGTTCGACAACGTCGTCGCCGTCCCGCACCTCGGCGCCTCGACCGACGAGGCCCAGGAGAAGGCCGGCGTCGCCGTCGCGAAGTCGGTCCGCCTGGCGCTGGCCGGCGAGCTCGTTCCCGATGCCGTCAACGTCCAGGGCGGCGTCATCGCCGAGGACGTCCGGCCGGGCATCGGCCTGACCGAGCGCCTCGGCCAGATCTTCACCGGCGTCGCCGGCGAGGTCGCCCAGCAGCTCGACGTCGAGGTCCGCGGCGAGATCACCGCCCACGACGTGAAGGTGCTCGAGCTGGCCGCTCTCAAGGGCGTCTTCACCAGCGTCGTCGAGGACCAGGTGTCCTACGTCAACGCGCCGCTGCTCGCGGCCGAGCGCGGCCTCGCCGTCCGCCTCGTCACCGAGCCGGAGAGCCCCGACCACCGCAACCTGATCACGCTGCGCGGCACCCTCGCCGACGGCTCGCAGGTCTCGGTCTCGGGCACCCTGGTCGGCATCCAGCGCCGGGAGCGCATCGTCGAGGTCAACGGCTACGACATCGACATCGAGCCCACCGACCACCTGGCGTTCTTCACCTACGACGACCGCCCCGGCATGGTCGGCACCGTCGGCCAGGTGCTGGGTGCGGCGGGCGTGAACATCGCCGGCATGCAGGTCTCCCGCGACACCAAGGGCGGCCAGGCGCTGGTGGCCCTCTCGGTCGACTCCGAGATCGCCGCCGACACGCTCTCGGAGATCGCGCAGGCGATCGATGCGACCTCGATCCACGCGGTGGACCTGGTCGACTGACCTACGCGACCATCACGCCGCCCGGACGTCCGCGTCCGGGCGGCGTCGTCGTTCCCGGCTCCACCTCGGCCCACGCGAGCGCGATCCGGCGCACGGCCTCCTCGAGCTGCTCGGCCGACACCGTGAACGGCAGCCGGACCCACCGGTCCAGCCCGCCCTCCGGGGCGAAGGACGGGCCCGGGGCGAGCAGCACGCCGTGCCGCTCGGCGGCGGTCGCCAGGGCCACGGCGCCCGGTCGCGGCAGCCGGCACCACAACACCATGCCGCCGTCGGGGCGGCGGTAGGCCCAGTCCGGCAGGTACGTCGCCAGCGCCGCCATCAGCGCGTCGCGCTGGGCGACCAGCCGCGCCCGGTGCGCGTCCAGCAGCGTGGTGTCGCCGAGCAGGCGGACCAGCACCAGCTGCTCCAGCACCGGGGCGCCGAGGTCCAGCCCCACCCGTGCCCGGGTCAGCGCGTCGACCTGGTCGAGCGGCGAGCGGATCCACCCCAGCCGCAGCCCGCCCCAGATCGCCTTGCTGGCGCTGCCGAGCACGATCGCGTCGGGCGCGTAGGAGGCGAACGGCCGCTTCGGCTCCTGCCCGTCCAGGAACAGCTCGTGGTGCGCCTCGTCGACTACCGCGATCCCGCCGTGCAGCCGCAGCAGCCGCGCGTACGCCGCCCGGGTCCGCTCCGGCATCACCAGCCCGGTCGGGTTGTGCAGGTCCGGCATCACGTGCACGAGCCGCGGCCGGTGCCGCGCCAGCACGGCCTCGATCGCATCGAGGTCCCAGCCGGAGGGCTCGAGCGGGATCGTCACTAGCCGGCCGCCGCCGGTGCGCAGCGCCTCCACGGCGTTGGGGTACGTCGGCGACTCGACCAGCACCTTGTCGCGCGGACCCGCGAGAGCCGCACCCACGACGGCGGTCGCCGCCAGCGCCCCGGCCGTGACGATGACCTGCTCGGGCCGGGTGGGCAGCCCGCGTGCGTCGTACGTCGCCGCGATCGCGCTCTGCAGCGCGGGCAGTCCGGCGGGGTAGTACCCGTGACCGCCGAGGTACGCCGGCAGGTCGGCCGCCGCCTCGGCGTACGCCGCCGCGATGCCGGGCGGGGCGGTGGCCGCCGCACAGATCAGGTCGATCACGCCGTCGCGGGCCTGGCCGGGGGAGAGCGCGCGGTCGGTGGCCCGCCGCGGGCCGCCCGGCAGCCGGGTGAAGGTGCCCGACCCCTGCCGGGCCTCGGCGTAGCCCGACTCCCGGAGCAGCTCGTAGGCCCGTGTCACGGTCGTCCGCGACACGCCCAGCACCTCGGTCAGGGACCGCTCGCTCGGCAGCCGGGTGCCGTAGGCGATGCGGCCGTCGCCGATCAGCTCGCGCAGGGCGTCCGCCAGGCCGACGTACGCGGGGGAGCGGGCGAAGCCCTCGACGAGAGCCGCGAGCCGTGCGGCCAAAGTGGTCTGCTTCATGCAGGCCAGTCAACCATGATTGGCTATTTAACAACAGGCCAATCGGCACCACACTGGAGGCATGTCCCCGACGCCCCTCGCCGCTCTCGGCCCGATGGCCCAGCTCCGCGCCGGCCGGCTCGGCCGGCGCATCCCGCAGCTCCTCGTCGGCCTGTGGATCTACGGGCTCAGCATGGCGATGATGATCCGGTCGCACCTCGGCCTGGACCCGTGGGACGTCTTCCACTCCGGCGTCGTCGCGCGCGTCCCCGTGTCGTTCGGCACCGTCGTCATCGTGGTCGGCGCGCTCGTCCTGCTGCTCTGGATCCCGCTGCGCCAGGCGCCGGGGCTCGGCACCATCGCCAACGTCATCGTCATCGGCATCGCCACCGACGCCAGCCTCGCGATGATCGACGCCCCGCACGGCATGGTCGCCCGAGGTGCCCTGCTGATCGGCGGCATCGTCGTCAACGGCCTCGCCGGCGCCCTCTACATCGGCGCCCAGCTCGGTCCCGGCCCCCGCGACGGCCTGATGACCGGGATCGTCGCCCGCACCGGGCTCCCGATCCGCCTGGTGCGCACCAGCCTGGAGCTCACCGTGCTCGCCGTCGGCTTCCTGATGGGCGGCACGATCGGCCTCGGCACGGTCCTGTACGCCGTGCTCATCGGCCCGATCGTGCACGAGCTCCTGCCGCTGGCCACCGTCCGCCTCGACGAGCCCGAGCCCGTCGCCGCAGCAGGTTGCGTCAACCCGGCATAACTGCTGGCGCCGCTGGATAGTCTCAGCAGCATGACGACAGACGGCGCCACCGCTGCAGCTCCCGAGCCCACCCCGCTCGCTCCGCCGGACCCGGTGATCCAGCTGACCGCGCCCGAGGCACCGGCCGTCGTCATCGAGACCCAGGCACCGAAGATGGCGCCGCAGGTCGACCCGGCGATGGCCCCCGAGCTCGACGCGAAGGTCGACGGCTTCCTGGCGTCCCTGGACGCCGCCAAGGTCGGCAGCCCGGAGTTCGCCAAGCAGGCCGAGGGCGTGCGCACCATGGGCGACGCCGACATCCGGCGGGCGGCGGAGACGTCGAACCGGATGCTCGACAAGCCGGTCACGGCGCTCAAGCAGGGCGGCATCGCGCAGGGCTCCGACGTCGGCAAGACGCTCATCGCGCTGCGTCGTACCGTCGAGGACCTGGACCCCTCGCAAGCTCGAGGAGCCCGGAAGTTCTGGGAGATGATGCCCTGGAACGACAAGGTCGAGGACTACTTCCGCAAGTACCAGTCATCCCAGGACCAGCTCAACGGGATCCTGCACCACCTCCGCGCCGGCCAGGACGAGCTGACCAAGGACAACGTCGCGCTCAACCTGGAGAAGGCCAACCTGTGGGCGGTCATGGGCCGCCTCAACCAGTACATCTACGTGGCCGAGCGGCTCGACGCGAAGCTGTCCGCGAAGATCGCGCAGCTCGAGCTCAGCGACCCCGAGGCGGCCAAGACGCTCAGCCAGGACGTGCTCTTCTACGTGCGGCAGAAGCACCAGGACCTGCTGACCCAGCTCGCCGTCTCGATCCAGGCCTACCTGGCGATCGACATCATCATCAAGAACAACATCGAGCTCATCAAGGGCGTCGACCGCGCCTCCACCACCACCATCTCCGCGCTGCGGACCGCCGTGATCGTGGCGCAGGCGCTGGGCAACCAGAAGCTGGTGCTCGACCAGATCACCGCCCTGAACACGACCACGTCGAGCATGATCCAGAGCACCTCGGAGATGCTGCGCGACAACTCCGCGAAGATCCAGGAGCAGGCGGCCTCGGCCACCATCGGCATGGAGCAGCTGCAGGCCGCGTTCCAGAACATCTACGCCACCATGGACTCCATCGACACCTTCAAGCTCAAGGCGCTCGACACCATGTCGACCACGATCGGCGTGCTGGAGACCGAGGTCGCCAAGTCGAAGGCCTACCTGGACCGCGTCCAGCAGCAGGACCAGCGCAACGCCGCCGGCGCGCTCGACATCGCCGACCCCAGCCGACCTGCCTGAGCCCGAGCCGAGGAGCACCGTGGGCATCAGGTCGTGGTTCGGCCGCAAGGAGGAGGCCGAGCAATTCGTCGTCCCTCCCGCACCGACCGAGAAGGACGTGCTCGCCTCGCTGAACCGCGTCAACGCGATGCTGACCGAGGGCAACGCCCCGCCGGTCGTGATGGCGCGGGTCGTGGCGATCGCGCGCACGATCAGCCAGACGCTGCCGCGGATGCGCCAGCTCGGCCTCGGCAGTGCTGAGGGGTACGCCGTCGTGGCGACCGCCACCGAGTACCTCCCCGAGGCGGTGGCCGGTTACCTGCGGCTCCCGCGCGACTGGGCGGACACCCGCCCGCTGGACGGGCAGAAGACCGCGCTGATGATCCTCGTCGACCAGCTCGAGCTGCTCGCCGCCACGATGGACAAGATCTTCGACGCGGCCAACCGCGCCGACGCCCAGGCGCTGGTCACCCACGGCCGGTTCCTGCAGGAGAAGTTCGGCCACAGCGGTGGCCCCGAGCTGACGGTGGGGGCTCCGTGAACACGTCGCTGGGGGCTGCCCTCGCCGCGCTGGAGGCCGTCGCCACGAAGGCCGGTGTCGACCCCTCGACCGCGGTCGCCGAGGGGGAGTCGCTGGCCGCGACCGTCGCGGAGCCGAACAAGGGCGCCTTCGCCGACTGGGCCGAGCAGACCGGGCACGCCGGCGACGGCGCCGCGGAGGCGTTCTTCGACGCGGCCGTGCGGGGCCGCCGGTTCCGGGTCGCGCCCACACCGACCATGGGCGTGCTCGAGCTGGAGCGCTCGGCCCACGCCCCGGCGTACGCCGCCGCGCTGGCCGACGTGGCCTCCGCGGCCGCCGAGCTCGGCACCCCCGACCCGCGGTCCGTCGGCAACGCCGCGATGGCCTCGGCCGCGCAGCTGGGCGGGAGCAGCCTGGACCTGCGGGGACCGGTCGTCGGTTTCGATACGCCGTCGCTCGTTCCTCGCTCCGGCTACTCAACCAACGACCCCGTCGCCACGCAGCCGATCCCCGAGCCCGACAAGCAGCCCGAGCCCGAGAAGGAGCCCGAGCAGCCCACCAGGTCCGTCGAGGAGCTCCTGGCCGAGCTCGACGCCCTCACCGGCCTGGACGCGGTGAAGAAGGAGATCCACAAGCAGGCGGCCGTGCTGCGGATCGAGGGGCTACGCAAGGAGGCCGGCCTCGGCCGGCCCACGATCACCCGGCACCTGGTCTTCAACGGCAACCCGGGCACCGGCAAGACGACGGTCGCGCGTCTGGTGGCGGGGATCTACCGCGCCCTCGGCCTGCTGACCAAGGGCCAGCTCGTCGAGTGCGACCGCTCCGAGCTCGTCGCCGGCTACCTGGGCCAGACGGCGGAGAAGACCTCGCAGGTCGTGAAGTCCGCGGAGGGCGGCGTGCTCTTCATCGACGAGGCCTACTCGCTGGCCGGTGACCAGTACGGCAAGGAGGCCATCGACACCCTGGTCAAGGAGATGGAGGACAAGCGCGACGACCTGGTCGTGATCGTCGCCGGCTACCCGGTGCCGATGGCCGGCTTCATCGCCGAGAACCCGGGCCTGGAGAGCAGGTTCCGCACGATGCTGGACTTCGCCGACTACACCGACGACGAGCTGGTGACCATCTTCGCCTCGATGGCGAAGGCCGCCGACTACGACGCCGACGAGGCCGTCCTCGAGCGGCTGCGCGCGGTCCTGAAGGACACCGAGCGCGGCCCGGCGTTCGGCAACGCCCGGTTCGTGCGCAACGAGCTGGAGGCGGCGATCGGCCGCCAGGCCTGGAGGTTGCGCGACGTTCCGGCCCCGACGGTGGAGCAGTTGCGTAGTCTCAGCGCAGCTGACCTCGGGCCGGACACGGTGGACATCGCGAAGGAGCAGGCATGACCCAGGCACCGCCGGCACCGGCCGCTGCCCCTGCGGCTCCCGGCTTCGTCGACACTCCCGCCCTGCTGCGCCGGCTGAACCTCGTCGCGGTGGTGGCGGTGGTGGCGTTCGGCGTGCTGTCGGCGTTCCTGCAGCTCCTCGCCTGGCAGTCCGACGGACGTGCCGGTGACGACACCGACCAGCTGGTGCGGGTGCAGGCCATCGAGTCCTCGATGCTGCGCGCCGACGCGCTGGCGACGAACGGCTACCTGCTCGCCGGCCTCGAGCCGAACACCCGCAAGCACGAGTACGCCGACGCGGTCGCCGACGTGCTGCAGAAGATCGCCGACGCGGCCGAGGCGCAGCCCGCCGACCGCGCCGCGCTGGCGGCGTTGAACGAGCAGATCGAGGACTACACCAGCAGCGTCGCCCAGGCCGCGGTCTACGACCGGCTCGGCTACCCGCTCGGCATCGCGTACCAGCAGACCGCCTCGAAGCAGCTCCGCGAGGTTGCGAAGCCGATCGTGGAGGGGCTCGTCACGGCCAACCAGAAGCGCTCGCAGGACGCGATGCACGGCCAGCACCCGTTCTGGCTGCTGCTCGTCGGCGTTCTCGCCGTCGGTGCGCTGTTCTACGTCAACCAGCAGCTCGCGCGGACCTTCCGCCGGCGGTTCAACACCGGCGTCGTGATCGCGGCCGCCATCGTGGCGGGCACGACGCTCGTGACCGCGGCGGTCGCCCTCGCGGCCTCGCGCAGCAACAGCCACACCGAGAGCCACGCCTACCGCGACGCGACGCGGGCGGCGACCGCTCGGACGGCTGCCAACGACGCGAAGGCGATCGAGAGCCTGCGGCTGATCAACCGTGGGGCGGGCTCGACCTGGGAGCCGTTCTGGGATGCGGCCCGTGACGTGGTCGAGAAGTCCACGCCGGCCGGCGACCTGCGCGACTGGAAGACCTACGTCCAGCGGCACGACGCGATCATCAAGCTCGACGACTCCAACCAGTGGAAGGCGGCCGTCGCGGACGCGACGAGCAGCGGCGCCGCCGGGTCCAGCGAGCCGCTCGACAGCTTCAACGCGACGATGGACAAGCTCGCCACCAGTGCAGGCCAGCAGGCCAGCCACGACCTGCGCAGCGGTCGAGCGATCGCGCTCGTGCTCAGCGTGCTCACCGCGCTGCTGGGTCTCGTCGCCGCGGTCTCGGTCACCCGTGGCATCGGCGAACGACAGAAGGAGTTCCTGTGAGGCGCGTCCACGCGGCCGGTGTCGCGGCCCTCGGTCTGCTCCTCTCCGGATGCGGGTACGCCGCGACGCCGGTCGCCCAACCGAGCCCCTCGGCGTCGAGCAGCTCGGCACCCTCGTCGTGCACCGCCGCGCAGAGCCAGCCGAGCTCCTACCTGCGTTCCTACGCACCGAGCCACGACAAGAACACCCCCACCATCCATGCGATCAAGCAGCGCGACGTCCTGCGCGTGGGCGTCGCCTGGGACACCCTCGGCATGGGGGCGCGCAACGTCGACACCAACGGCGTGGAGGGCTTCGACATCGACCTGGCCGAGGCGATCGGCAAGGCCCTCGGCGTGCCCGTCGAGTTCCGGGTGATCACCGCCCGCGACCGGATCACGCTCCTCCAGAACGGCACCGTGGACATGGTGGTCCGGGCGTTCACCATCAGCTGCGACCGCTGGTCACAGATCGCGTTCTCCAGCGAGTACTACGACGCCGGGCAGAAGGTGCTGGTCCGCAAGGACGCCGCCGCCGCGTACGCCGGCCCGCAGAGCCTGGCGGGCCAGAAGGTCTGCGCGGTCTCCGGCACCACCAGCCTCGCGAACATCCAGAAGGTCGAGAAGAAGGCGATCGCCGTCACCGCCGACACCAACAGCGCCTGCCTGATGAAGTTCCAGCAGGGTGACGCGGACGCGATCACGAGCGACGACACCGTGCTGGCCGGGCTCGTCGCGCAGGACAAGTACGCCGTGGTGCCGCCCCAGAGGCCGCTGGAGGACGAGCCCTACGGCGTCGGCATGAACGCCAAGGCGACCGACCTGGTGGCGTTCGTGAACGGCGTCATCGCCGACTACGAGCACGACGGTCGCTGGCAGGCGTCGTACGACAAGTGGTTGAAGCCGTACCTCCGTGTCGGCGCGACCCCGCCGACCCCGCTCTACGGCCGCTGATGGCCTCGCCGATCGCACCCGGCAAGCTCGGCGAGGCGCTCGAGCCGGCGGACATCCAGGCCTACCTGGCGGCGCTGGACGAGTGGATCCGCGGCCGGCGTACCGAGCTCGACGACCTGGACCAGGCCGCACTCGCCACCGGACGTGGTGGCGAGGTGGCGGGCGACATGTCGCTCGCGCTCGCGCTGTGGAAGGCGATCGCCGACCGCTACCAGCTGATCTTCGCGACCTGGGACGGCGGCCGGGTCCTGCAGCAGGAGCGCGAGCGGATCTCGGCGCTGATCTGGGGACGGCTCGACGGTGCCACCGGCCTGCCCGGCGGGCTGGCCGTCTCGCTGCCCGAGGCCGGCCGGCTCTGCGACGCGCTCGTCGCCCAGCTGCGCACCACGCTCGCACTGGTGCCGGGTGCCGACGCGTCGGCGGCCCGGATCAAGGAGCTGCGCGCGCAGCTGGAGCGGATCCGCGACCAGCTCGCCCTGGAGCCGGCCAACAGCCGGGAGGCCGGCGCGCGCCGGCTGGCGGGCCTGATCCAGCGCCTCGACGACATCACCGCGCGGGCCGAGCGCGGGGCCGACGTCGCCGGCCGGCTCGGGCCCTTGGAGAACGACGCGACCGTCTACGAGCGCGACCTGATCGTCGGCAACGCGCGGCGCCGCGACGCCCGCGACGAGGTGCTGTCCGCGCGTGAGCTGCGCGCCGACCTGGAGCAGCGGGCGGTCGCGCTGCGCAAGCTCGCCGACACCTGCGTGGCGACGGTGGATCCCGCGCCCCGCCTGGCGGTTCCCGACGTGGACGCCCTCGGCCCGGTGCCGGTGACCGCCGACGAGATCGGTGCCTACCGGCACCGGCTCGATCGCGTCTCGCAGGCGCTCGAACTCGCGCAGCAGCGGTACGCCGACGCCCTCGACGACCACCAGGAGCTCGCCGACCTCCTCGATGCGTACGTCGCCAAGGCGCGGGCGCTCGGGGTCGCCGACAAGCCCGACCTCGTGGCCAGCGAGCAGCAGGCGAGGGCGCTGCTCGACCGGCGCCCCACGCCGATCGCGGTCGCGCAACAGCTCGTGACGACGTACCAGACCTGGCTCGCGAAGGAGACCACCTCATGAGCAGCAGCTGCACGCAACCCGGGTGCACCGGCAACATCATCGACGGCTACTGCGACGTGTGCGGCTCGCCCGGCGACGGCGGCACCGCCACCGCGGTGCCCACGGCGACCGCGACCGACGGCTGCACCCAGCCGGGCTGCACGGGCCAGATCCTCGACGGCTACTGCGACGTGTGCGGCAGCCCGGGCGCCGTCTCCGCCGCGACCCCGCAGGCGACGGTGAAGGCCAGCCGGCCCACCGGGATCTCGTCGGCGACGCCCCTGACCACCGGGATGAGCGCCCCGATCACGACCGGCTCCTCGTCCTCACGCGTCGCGTCGGCGGCGATCGGGTCGAAGCGCGCCGGCCTGTCCGGCTCGCACGCCACCCGGCGTACCCGCACCGGATCGCAGCGCCTGCGCGCCGCGCGCCTCGGCGCCGGCCTCACCTCGGTGCCGCCCGCGCCCACCATCGACCCGGCCGCCGCGATCATGGCGAACCCGCAGGTGCCGGAGGAGAAGCGGTCCTGCGCGAAGTGCGGAGCCGCGGTGGGGCGCGGCCACGACGGCCAGCCCGGCCGCGCCGAGGGCTTCTGCCCGCAGTGCGGCACGGCGTTCTCGTTCACGCCGAAGCTCAAGGCCGGCGACCTCGTCGCCGGGCAGTACGAGGTCGCCGGCGCCCTCGCGCACGGCGGTCTGGGCTGGATCTACCTGGCCCGCGACCGCAACGTCTCCAACCGCTGGGTCGTGCTCAAGGGACTGCTCAACTCCGGCGACCCCGACGCCCTCGCGGCCGCCATCGCCGAGCAGCAGTTCCTCGCCCAGGTCGAGCACCCGTCCATCGTCGAGATCTACAACTTCGTCACCCACGAGGGTGCCGGCTACATCGTGATGGAGTACGTCGGCGGCAAGTCGGTCAAGGAGATCCTCAAGGACCGGATGGCCGCGCATGGCGGCCAGTACGACCCGCTGCCGGTCGACCAGGCGCTCGCCTACATCCTGGAGCTGTTGCCGGCGTTCCAGTACCTGCACGACCTCGGCCTGGTCTACTGCGACTTCAAGCCCGACAACATGATCCAGGTCGGCGACGCCATGAAGCTGATCGACCTGGGCGGCGTACGCCGGATCGACGACCAGGAGTCGGCGATCTACGGCACGGTCGGCTACCAGGCGCCCGAGGTGGCGGAGGTCGG
>DATFHM010000164.1:0-4546 GCA_035248385.1 Nocardioides sp.
CTGGCGCGTACGCCGAGCTCGCCGGCCAGGCGGCGCATCGACAGCTCCGCCAGCCCGTGCTCGTCCAGCACGACGATGGCGCGGTCGACCACGTCGGCGCGTCGGTAGCGCACTTCATGCCCTCCTCATCTCGGCGGTGCAACCGTAGCCACATGCTGAGGATCGGTGTCTGCGAGGACGACCCGGGGATCCGTCGCGTGCTGACGCGGGCTCTGGAGGGGGCCGGCCACAGCGTCGTACCGGCACACAACGGGGCCGAGGCGCTGACGCTGCTCGCACCCGCCAGCGGGGTGGACGTGCTGATCATGGACGTGGGCCTGCCCGACGCCGACGGGCGCGACGTGCTGCAGGCGCTGCGCGCCAACGGCCAGCAGGCACCGGCGCTCTTCCTCACCGCGCTCGGGGACACGCACGACCTGCTCGCGGGCTTCGCGGCCGGTGCGGACGACTACGTGGTGAAGCCGTTCGAGATCAAGGAGGTGCTGGTGCGGGTCGCGGCGCTGGCCCGTCGCGGCCGCGATGTACCTCCTCCGCCGCAGCACGACCTCACCCTCGACCCGGTGACGCACAGCGCGAGCACACCGGCCGGGGAGGTGCTGCTGACGCCGACCGAGTTCCGGATGCTCGCGGCGATCACCTCCCAGCCCGGTGCGGTCGTACGCCGCCGCAGCGTCGTCGCGGCCGGGTGGCCCGACGGCGCACTCGTCAGCGAGAACACCATCGACTCCTTCATGCGACGGATCCGCACCAAGCTCGGGTCCATCGACGCACCGGTCGAGATCGAGACCGTCCGTGGCGTCGGGTTCCGGCTGGCCGAGCGCGCGGACCAGGGATGAGGCGCGGGTGAGGATCGTGGGGTCGCGGGCGCTCACCGACCTCGGCGGCTTCCGCCGCCGGCTGGTCCTCCTCGCGGGCGTCGGTGCCGCTGCCGTCGCCGCCGCCCTCGGGCTCGTCGCCCAGCTGATCCTCGCGACCACCACGAACCGCACGGTCGAGCGGGTGATCGAGGACCGCTCCGACGCGGTCATCGCCCTCATCGACGCCGCGACGCCGGGCACCCGGCTGACCGTGCCCAGCCGTGGCGTCGACCCCGGCGTCGTCGTGTACGACGCGAGCGGGCACCCCGTCGCGGGTTCCGAGCCGCCCTCGTTGCGCTCGGACTTCGTCGCGCTCGCGCACAGCGCGCACGAGACCGGCGTGACGACCGACCTCTACGCGCTGCACGCCGAGCCGTTCACCACCCGCAGCGGCGCCCGTGGGACCGTGGTCGTGGTGGAGCCGCTGGCGCCGTACGAGCACCAGGAGGCGCAGGCTCTCGAGGTCTCCATCGCGTCCGGGGTGCTCATCGTCCTGCTCACGGTCGCGGTCGCGTCCTGGATCAGCCACCGCGCGCTCTCCCCCGTCGCCGACATGGCGCGGACCGCCGAGGAGTGGAGCGAGCACGACCTGGAGCGCCGCTTCGACCTCGGCCCGCCGACCGACGAGATCCGCGCGCTCGCGCACACCCTCGACGGCCTGCTCGACAAGGTCGGTCAGGCGATCCGGACCGAGCACCGGCTCACCGCCGAGCTCGCCCACGAGCTGCGCACCCCGCTGACCGCCATCCAGGGCACCGCCGAGCTGGTCGGGATGCGCCCCGACCTCGACCCCGAGCTGCGCGCCGACCTCGCGGAGATCGGCCGTGCGACGCGCGGCATGGCCGCGACCATCACCGTGCTGCTCGAGCTCGCCCGGCGCGCTCCCGACGAGCGCGTGGCGACCGGCACCTGCCCGGTCGTCGACCTGCTGGCGGAGGCCGTCCGGCTGCACCCCCGCATCGAGGTCCGGTACGACGGTGGGGCGGTCCTCCGCGTACCCGCCGATGTCGCGCTGCGGGCCCTCGCCCCCACCCTCGACAACGCCGTCCGGCTCGCCCGCGACGTGGCGATCGACGTCGAGCTCACCCGCGAGCACGTGGACCTCGTCGTCGGCGACGACGGCCCCGGCGTGGCCGACCCGGATGTCCTGTTCCACCCCGGTGCGGTGCCGGGGCGCTCGGGGCTCGGCCTGGCACTCGCGCGGCGCATCGCGCGCAGCGCCGGCGGCGACGTGTTCTTCGCCGGGAATGGCCAGACCCGCGGGGCCACCTTCGTGGTGCGGCTCCCGCGGGCCTGACTGTTCAGGAACTCAGAACTTCTTGGTCTTCAGGTCCTGCAGCAGCACCCCGAGCTGCTTCTCCTGCACCGCCGGCGCGGCGGGCTTGATCTTGCCGTGGTCGATGGCGAAGGTCTGGAGGACCGCGTCCATCTGGTCGTCGAGCGCGTGCCAGGTCTTGGGGTTGACCGCGGTCAGCGAGGTGGAGTCGGCGTCCCAGTCGTCGCGCATCTGCTGCACGGTGGCGTGGGCCGCGGCCGCGTTGCCGGCCTTGTCCTGGCCGATCGCCTTCCGCGCGAGGCCCTGGTACTTGGCCACGGCGGCCTGGGTCTGGCTGCCGTTGAAGGCCGGCTTCGGGCAGGCGGGCATCGTCTCGCTGGCACCGGTCGGGTCACAGGTCGCGTGCGGCTGCTGGTGACCCCAGAACATCACGCCGCCGGCGATCGCCGCGACGACGACGAAGCCGAGGGCAGCGATCCGCTCCTTGTGCGGGTTGGTGGTGACGACCGGGTCGTGCGTGGCGTCGTACACCTCGGAGACGTCGGAGCGGCTGATCGCCAGGTAGATGACGGTGGCCAGGATCGCGCCGAGGAAGATCAGGCTGGTCCACAGCGTGCCCAGGCCGAGGCCGACGGGCTGACCCGCGGGCGCCACCTTGGGCGAGGCGAGGGCGTCGCCGATGTTGGCTCCGAGCGGGCGGGTGAGGATGTAGGCGAGCCAGAAGGACAGCACCGGGTTGGCGCCCCACTTCCACAGCGCGGCGATCGAGATGATCAGGCCCAGCGGCAGGAAGATCGACTGCACCGGCAGCCAGTTGGTGAGCTCGAGGGTCCAGTCGCCGGTCGCGGTGCCGAGGGCGAAGGTGACCAGGACGGTCAGCCAGTACCAGGACTCGCGCGAGCGGGTGTTGATGGCGTGGATCGACAGGGTGCGCTCACGCAGCCACCACACGCCGAACACACCCGCCAGCAGCACGGCGAAGACCGTCGAGCTGACCCACAGCGGGATGCCGAGCTGGTCGGTGCCCATGTCGGTGTAGAGCGTGCCCGCGACGCTGACCACCACGACGGTGAGCCAGTACGGGAAGGGCTGGTAGCGCCGGGTCTTCATCTGCCAGGTCAGCACCGCGACGAAGATGGCGGTGAACAGCAGCATCGTGTTCGCGAGGCCGAAGCCGAGGGTCTCGTTGATGTAGTCGGCGAAGCTCTCACCGACCGTGGTGCAGAGGATCTTGATCAGCCAGAACCAGATCGTGACCTCGGGGACCTTGTTCAGCATCGTGCCGCCCGACGACTTGGCGGCACCCTTCACTGCATCCGATATCTGTGTCATGGCAGCACTGTGCGGCGTCGTACCTGCAACGGACCTGACTGGCGAGTAACCCCGCCTGCCCCTTACCCTCGTTCCTGAACAGTGTTCAGGTAGCGGTTCCACCGACCTCCAGGAGAAGACGATGACCGTGTTCGACCAGCTCGCCGACAAGATCCTCGCCGGCGGCTCGGCGACCGAGGCGGACGCCGTCGCGGTCCTGCAGGCGCCCGACTCCGAGCTGATGTCGATCGTGGCCGCCGCGGGCCGGCTGCGCCGCGAGCACTTCGCCAACACCGTCAAGGTCAACTACCTGGTCAACCTGAAGTCGGGCCTGTGCCCGGAGAACTGCAACTACTGCAGCCAGGCGCTCGGCTCCCAGGCTCCGATCCTCAAGTACTCCTGGCTGTCCAAGGAGGAGACGCTCAAGCAGGCCGGCGCCGGCCTGTCGGGCGGCGCCACCCGCGTCTGCATGGTGTCCTCCGGCCGCGGCCCGTCGGACCGCGACATCGACAAGGTCGTCGAGATGACCGAGGCGCTCAAGGACGAGTACGACGGCGTCGAGGTCTGTGCCTGCCTCGGCCTGCTCAAGGACGGCCAGGCCGAGCGGCTCAAGGCGGCCGGTGTCGACGCGTACAACCACAACATCAACACCGCCGAGTCCAACCACGACAACATCGTGCAGACGCACACCTACGACGACCGCGTGGACACGATCGGCAAGGCGAAGTCCGCGGGCCTCTCCCCCTGCTCCGGCCTGATCGCGGGCCTGGGCGAGACCGACGAGCAGCTGGCCGAGGCGCTCTTCGCGCTCAAGGAGCTCGACTCCGACTCGATCCCGGTCAACTTCCTCATGCCGTTCGACGGCACGCCGTACGAGAACACCTGGGAGCTGTCCCCGGTGCGCTGCGTGAAGATCCTCGCGATGGCGCGCTTCGTGTGCCCCGACAAGGAGATCCGGATCGCGGGCGGTCGCGAGATGCACCTGCGCTCGCTGCAGGCCCTGGCGCTCCAGGTGGCCAACTCGATCTTCCTCGGCGACTACCTGACCTCCGAGGGCCAGGACGCGCTCACCGACCTCGAGATGCTGCGCGACAACGGCTTC
>DATFHM010000165.1:0-2638 GCA_035248385.1 Nocardioides sp.
GGGCATGGTCGGACGTAGGACCGTCATCATCGGTGCCGGAGTCGTGGGCGCGGCGCTCGCGGACGAGCTGTCGGCGCTGGGCTGGACCGACATCACCGTCGTGGACCAGGGCGACCTGCCCGCCACCGGCGGTTCGACCTCGCACGCGCCGGGCCTCGTGTTCCAGGCCAGCGGCAGCAAGATCCTCAGCGAGCTGGCGACGTACACCGTCGAGAAGTTCGTCGACCTCCAGCACGAGGGCCAGTCCTGCTTCCTGCAGGTCGGCGGCCTCGAGGTGGCCACCACGCCCGAGCGCCTCGCGGAGCTGCACCGCCGCCAGGGCTGGCTCACGTCCTGGGGCGTCGAGGCCGAGGTCGTCGACGTCGACCGTTGCGTCGAGCTCCACGACCTCGTCGACCGCGACGTGATCCTGGGCGGCCTGTGGTGCCCGACCGACGGCCTGGCCAAGGCGGTCTGGGCGGTCGACGCCCAGATCGAGCGGGCCAAGGCCCGCGGCGTCACCTTCCTCGCCCGCCACGAGGTCACCGACATCGTCGTCGAGGACGGCCAGGTGACCACCGTCGTCACCGACAAGGGCGAGCTGCCCGCCGACGTCGTCGTGTCCTGCGCCGGCATCTGGGGCCCGAAGGTCGCCTCGCTCGTCGGCCTCGGCCTCCCGCTGACCCCGCTCGCGCACCAGCTCGCCTGGACCGGCGAGGTGCCGGCCATGAAGGGCCAGACCCAGGAGGCCGTCCGCCCGATCCTGCGCCACCAGGACTCCGGCCTCTACTACCGCGATCGCTACGAGAGCGTCGGCATCGGCTACTACCACCACGAGGCCATGCCGATCTCGGCCTTCGACATCCGCGCCGTCGACGAGACCGAGGAGATGCCCTCGGTCCTCGCCTTCACCCCCGAGGACTTCGAGCCGGCCTGGGAGGAGACCCAGCGCCTGCTGCCCTCGACCAACGACACCAAGATCGAGGAGGGCATCAACGGCCTCTTCTCCTTCACCACCGACGGCATGCCGCTGCTGGGGGAGTCGCGCGAGGTCAAGGGCTTCTGGGTCGCCGAGGCCGTGTGGGTCACGCACTCCGCCGGTGTCGGCCGCGCCGTCGCCGAGTGGATCGCCAACGGCTACTGCGAGTCGTGGGACATCCACGAGTGCGACGTCAACCGCTTCGAGGACTACCAGCTCGCCCCCGACTACGTGCTCGAGCGCGACTGCCAGAACTTCCGCGAGGTCTACGACATCCTGCACCCGCTGCAGCCGATGGACTCCCCGCGCGACGTCCGGCTCTCGCCGTTCCACGCCCGCGAGCAGGAGCTCGGCGCGTTCTTCCTGCCGGCCAACGGCTGGGAGCGGCCGCACTGGTACGCCGCCAACCAGGGCCTCCTCGAGCGGTACGACGTACCGACCCCCAACGACTGGGCCGCCCGCTACTGGGACCCGATCGTCGGCGCCGAGGCGAAGGCGACCCGCGAGGGCGTCGCGATGTACGACATGACCGCCCTCAAGCGGATCAACGTCACCGGCCCGGGCGCGGTCGACTTCCTGCAGAAGCTCTGCACCAACGACGTGGACAAGTCGGTCGGCGCGGTCGTCTACACCCTGCTGCTCGACGTCGACGGCGGCATCCGCAGCGACATCACGGTCGCCCGGCTCGGCAAGGACCACTACCAGGTCGGCGCCAACGGCGCCCTCGACATCGACTGGTTCGAGCGCCACCTCCCCGAGGACGGCACCGTCCAGGTCGCCGACATCACGCCGGGCACCTGCTGCATCGGCCTGTGGGGCCCGAAGGCCCGCGAGGTGCTCGCCACGGTCACCGACGCGGACATGACCAACGACGGCCTGAAGTACTTCCGCGCCAAGAAGCTCACCATCGGCAACGTGCCGGTCACCGCGTGGCGCCTGTCGTACGTCGGCGAGCTCGGCTGGGAGATCTACACGACCGCCGACCTCGGTCAGCGGCTGTGGGACACCCTGTGGGCGGCCGGTCAGGAGCACGGGATCATCGCCGCCGGTCGCGGTGCCTTCAACAGCCTGCGCCTGGAGAAGGGCTACCGCCTCTGGGGCACGGACGTGACCACCGAGCACCACCCCTACCAGTCCGGCCTCGGCTTCTCCGTGGCGAAGGACAAGGAAGGCTACGTCGGCGCCGAGGCCCTGAAGACCCTCAAGGAACAGCCCGCGGACAAGGTCCTGCGCTGCCTGACGGTCGACGACGGCACATCCATTGTGATCGGCAAGGAACCCGTGTACGTGGGCGGTGTGGCTTCCGGTTACGTCACGAGTGCCGCGTACGGCTACTCGATCCGCAAGCCGATCGCCTACGCCTGGCTCCCCGCCGCTGTCTCCGAGGGCGACGCCGTGGAGATCGAGTACTTCGGCAGCCGCGTCGCCGCCACGGTCAGCGCCGAGCCGCTGTTCGACCCCGGCATGGAGCGCCTCCGCGGCTGACGTCTGGCCCTTCCACCCGCTGGTTGAGCTTGGCGAAACCCCGTCCTGACCCTAATTGAAGAAAGAACGACGGCGACACACCGGTATGTCCGGGGTGTCGCCGTCGTTCTTGGTTAATAAAAGGTCAGGACGGTTCGGCACCAAACCCTGTCCAGGGCCGGCCGCCCTGTCCAGACCCGCGGCAAGGGCGTACCG
>DATFHM010000166.1:0-15027 GCA_035248385.1 Nocardioides sp.
GACCTGCCGATCTCGGTCACCTTCACCCTCGAGCTGCCCTTCGACACGCTCACCTTCGACGCCGACGTCGTGGTGCCGCTGCAGCTGATCGTGCACACGGTCGCGCCGACCACGCTGCACATGGAGCTGCACACCCCCGCCGAGGACGAGGTCGTGCTGAGCATCCAGCCCTCGACGCGCCGCGGCGCGGTGTTCCAGAAGATGACCGGCCTGGAGTCCGAGCTGCGCCGCTTCCTGCTCAAGGTGGTCCGGGTCGAGCTGGCCAAGCCCTACATCCAGAAGGCCCTCGAGCTCGACATGGAGGACCTCATCGAGAAGGCCTGGGACGAGCTGGCCAAGAACTTCCTCCCGCAGAGCCCTGAGGACCGCAAGGTCTGACCTCAGGTCGTTCTCAGACATGCCTGTCATCGTCTGAGGTCATGGAGGAACCCGAACAACGCCCGCCCCGGCGCCGCCGCACCGTCATGGTGACCGGTCGCTGGGTCGCCTCGGCCGCCGTCATCGCCGCCATGACCGCCGGCGCCGCCACGGTCAACACCGACGACGACGCTCCCCTCAGCCAGGACTCGATCTCCTACGCCGACCCGCCCGACGACGCATCCTGATCCGGGGCCGCGGCTGCGGCCTTTCGGCGCGGTGGGCCACGCGTTCACGCAGCAACCGTCACGAGACCGCCGGTCGCCGACGGGGTCGGTGAAGGCGTGCGGGGTGGTTGGTCCGGGTCGCGGCGTGCGCCTGCGGCTCCCGAGGCTCTGCCCCTCGGGGCGAGAGTGGGGTCCCCGCGCGGCAAGGCATTTGCCGTCTCTTCTGTACTCCGCTGCGTTAGCCGCGCACCCCAATCGCCCCGAGGGGCAGACCTCGTCCGCCGCAGTTGCCCGCCGCACCCCGGGCGCGGGGTGGATCTTGCGACGCGGCCAGCCTGTTCACCGACCCGAGCGGGGTGGGGGTGGCACCGGGCGCGGACGAGGTCTGCCTGGCGGGGCGATTGGGGTGCCCGGCAAACGTGCAGGAGTCAGCGACTCAGAACAAATGCCTTGCCGGGCGGGGACCCCACTCTCGCCCCGGCAGGTAGAGCCTCGGGAGCGTCCGGTGACACCCCCACCCCGACCCAACCCCGCACGCCTTCACCCACCCCGCGGCAGAGCAGCGGCGGCGTACCGCCTCTCGTGAGAGTCTGTGCGCATCCTGTGACACCGACGCACACCGACCCCAGGGGGACACATGAAGCACCTCGTCATCGGCGCGGCTGTCGCAGCCACGCTCGCGCTGGCCGGCTGTGGCAGCAAGGACGCCGGCGCGGCGGGCAGCCCGACCAGCCCGACCACGGCGGCCGCGCTGACCCACGCCGACTTCGTGACCAAGGCCAACGCGATCTGCCAGGCCGGGAACGCCAAGGTGGACGCGGCGGCGAAGAAGTTCGCCGACCCGCAGAACCCCACCCAGGCCGAGATCATCGACGCCACCAAGAACGTCCTGGTGCCGACCTTCAGCGACGAGCTCGACCAGCTCCGGGCGCTGACCCCGCCGCCCGAGGACGCGGCGAAGGTCACCGAGCTGGAGTCCGAGCTCGACAAGGCCATCTCCGCGGCCAACGCCGACCCGGTGGCAGCGCTCGGCGGCAACGCGTTCGCGAAGGCGAACACGCTGGCCGGTCAGCTCGGCCTGACGGTGTGCGCCTCCTGAGCTGAACGGCGTCAGTCGCCCGACGGGACGATCGCGGCCAGCACCGTCCCGTCGGCGCGCTGGACGCCGGCCGGGTTGACCGGCTCGCCGACGAGCCGCGGGCCCTGGTGCGTGAGAGGCACGACGACCGGGCGGTCGTCCTTCACCTCGACCCGCTCGCCGCGGACCATGAAGACCACCGGCCCCGAGCCCTGCTCGATCTGCAGCTCCAGCTCGGACGCGCGCACGCACACCCGCACCCGGGTGCGGCGCAGCGTCAGCCGGAAGGTCAGCGACTCCCACGACTCGGGGAGCCGCGGGTCGAGCTGCCACTGCTCCTCGCCGCGAGCCGCACCGAGGTCCCGGAAGCCGCCGAAGCCGCACGCCAGCGCGCTCCAGACGCCGCCAGTCGACGCGATGTGCAGTCCGTCGGCGGTGTTGGCGTGCCGGTCGGCGAGGTCGACGAAGAGCGAGCCGAGGAAGTAGCGCAGCGCCAGGTCGGCGTACCCCACCTCGGCGGCGATGATCGACTGCACCACCCCGGACAGCGTCGAGTCGCCGGTGGTGATCGGGTCGTAGTAGTCGAAGTCGGCCTTCTTCTGCTCGGCGCTGAACTCCTCGCTCTGCAGGAACAGCGCCAGCACGACGTCGGCCTGCTTGAGCACCTGGAACCGGTAGATCACCAGCGGGTGGTAGTTCAGCAGCAGCGGCCGCTTCGACAGCGGCGTGTTCTCCAGGTCCCACAGCTCGCGCTCGAGGAAGTGCGAGTCCTGCGGGTGGATGCCGAGGAAGTCGTCGTACGGGATGTACATGCCGGCCGCGGCCGACGCCCACTCGTCCGGCTCCTCCTCGCGCAGGCCGGTGCGGCGCACCATGTCGGCGTACGCCGCCGGGTCGTCGCGCTCCAGCTCCCACACCGCGTGGGCGGCCCGCCGGAGGTTGAAGCGCGCGAGGACGTTCGTGTACAGGTTGTCGTTGACGACGGTGGTGTACTCGTCCGGGCCCGTGACGCCGTGGATGTGGAAGGTACGCCGGGACTCGTCCCTCCAGAAGCCGAGGTCGGCCCAGAGCCGGGCGGTCTCCACGAAGATGTCGATGGCGCCGCTGGCCAGGAACTCGTCGTCGCCGGTGGCGCCGACGTACTGGCTCAACGCGTACGAGATGTCGGCGTCGATGTGGTACTGCGCCGTGCCCGCGGCGTAGTAGGCCGAGGCCTCCGCCCCGTTGATGGTGCGCCACGGGAACAGCGCGCCCTTCTGCGCCAGCTCGCGGGCCCGCTGTCGGGCGGCGGGGAGCAGGGTGTGCCGGTAGCGCAGCGCGTTCCGCGACGCCCAGGGCAACGTGTAGGTGAGGAACGGCAGGACGTAGACCTCGGTGTCCCAGAAGTAGTGCCCGCCGTAGCCGGAGCCGGACACGCCCTTGGCCGGGATGCCCTGGCCCTCGGCGCGGGCGGCGGCCTGCAGGATGGTGAAGAGGTTCCAGCGCACGGCCTGCTGGATGCCGGCGTGGCCGGGGACCTCGACGTCGGCGCGGTCCCAGAACAGCCGTAGCCACGCGCGCTGGGTGTCCTGGATCTGCTCCAGGCCGGCCTCGCGGGCGCGCACCAGGGTCCGCTCGCAGCGGTCGATCAGCTCGCGCGGCGGGACCGACTCGGCGTGGTGGAAGGACACCAGCTTGGTGAGCCGGATCGTCTCGCCCGCCTGCGCGGCGAGCTGGTAGATGACCTTCGCGCTGTCCTCGTCGGCGTACGCGTCGACACGTGCGCTGGACGCGCTGTGCAGCTCGTGGTCGACGACCACGCCGAGGGTCTGTCCGGACTCCGCGGTGTGGAAGCCGAGCTCGAGCCGGCCGGTCTCCGCGTCGGCGCTGTGCAGGACCGGCACCAGGACCCGGCGGTTGAAGACCTCGGCCTTGCGCGGGTCGACGTTCTCGGCGGTCTCGTCGTCCTTGATCAGCTCGCGGTCCTGCCGGTTGAGCAGCTGCGAGGAGATCGTGACCGAGGCCGGCAGGTTGAGCAGGGTGACCTCGTAGGTCATCACCGCGAGGTGGCGCTGGTCCAGTGGCACCATCCGGGTGCTGCGCACCCGGATCCGCTTGCCGCCGGGCGTGCGCCACACCAGCTCGCGGGTCAGCGTCCCGTCGCGGAAGTCCAGCACCCGCTCGTACTCGAGCAGGTCGGCCTTCGACAGGTGCAGCGGCTCGTCGTCGACGTACAGCCGGATCACCTTGGGGTCCGGGACGTTGACGATCGTCTGGCCCACGCGCGCGAACCCGTAGGCCTCCTCGGCGTGCAGGATCGGCCAGGTCTCGTGGAAGCCGTTGAGGTAGGTGCCGTCGACGTGGGCGTCGCGGCTCTCCTCGAAGTTGCCGCGCATCCCGAGGTAGCCGTTGCCCACGGTGAACAGCGACTCGGTGATGCCGAGGTCGTCGGCGTCGAAGCGGGTCTCGACCAGCCGCCACTCGTCGGCGGGGAAGCGGCTGCGGTCCATCGGGTCCGTGGCCGGCGGGGCCACGTGCGAGGCGCCCGGGCTCACCGGACCAGCTCCTGCAGGTCCTGTACGACGACTTCCGCACCGTGCTCGCGCAGCGCCGCGGCCCCGGCGCCGCGGTCCACGCCCACCACGAGGCCGAAGTGCCCGGCCCGGCCGGCGGCCACGCCGCTCAGCGCGTCCTCGAACACGACCGCGCGGTCGGGCTCGGAGCTGAGCTCGGAGGCCGCGTGCAGGAAGGTGTCCGGCGCCGGCTTGCCGGCCAGCCCGAGGTCGGCGGCGACCGCGCCGCTCACGACGGTGTCGAAGTAGTCGAAGATGCCCGCGGCGGTCAGCACCGCGGGCGCGTTGCGGCTCGAGGACACGATCGCCATCGGCGTGCCCTGCTCCTTGAGCTGGCGCAGCAGCGCGAGCGAGCCGGGGTAGGGCGCCACGCCGTCGCGCTCCAGCACCTCGCCGAACAGGGCGTCCTTGCGGTTGCCGAGCCCGCACACGGTCTGCGCCGTGATCGGGTCGGTGGGCGCGCCCTCCGGCAGCGTGATGCCGCGGGAGGCCAGGAAGGACCGGACCCCGTCGTACCGCGGCTTGCCGTCGACGTAGCGGAAGTAGTCGGCGTCGGTGTACGGATCCTGCCCCGGCAGAGCGGCGAGGAAGTCGCTGAACATGCGCGCCCAGGCGCGCATGTGGACCTCCGCCGTCGGCGTGATCACGCCGTCGAGGTCGAACAGCGCGGCGTCGTACCTGCTCCAGTCCAGGGTCTCGGGCGGCATGCGCCCAGGCTAGTGGCCGTCGCGCCGAGGCGGGAATGAGGCGCATTTGATGGTGGAATGGGGCTCATGGGCCTCATCGGGTTCGCGAAGAACCGCGTCGGAGTCTGGTTGCTGAACCGGACCATGAAGGACGGCATCGACCTGCGGAAGCTGCGCTTCCTGCCCGAGTCGATCTCGCTGCCGCTCAAGCGTGACGGTCTCGACCCGCTCCCCGCGCTGATGGACGTCCAGTCCGAGGCGCCGGTGAAGAAGCTGGCGACGCTGTTCGGCAAGAGCGTCTGGCTGGTCAGCGGGTACGACGCTTCGCGCGAGGTCCTCGCCGGCGACGCGGACACCTGGTCCAACGACCTGGGCCAGTTTGTCTCCCAGGAGGGCAAGTCCGAGGAGGAGCAGATCGGCGGTCTCGGAATGACCGACCCGCCGCTGCACACCGCGCTGCGCCGCTACCTGACGCCCGAGTTCACGATGCGCCGGCTCGCCCGCCTGCAGCCGGGCATCGAGGAGATCGTCGGCAAGCGGCTCGACGCGATGGAGGCCGCGGGCGCCGGCGGCAGGGCCGTCGACATGGTGCAGGAGTTCGCCTTCGCGGTGCCCTTCGACGTCATCTGCGACCTGCTCGGCCTGCCCGTCGACGACCGCGCCAAGTTCCTCGAGCTCGGTGTCGCGCGCTTCGACCTCAGCGAGGGCGGTGCCGGTGCGTTCGGCGCGCAGAAGGGCACGCGGGAGTTCCTCATCAACGCGGTGCGCGAGCAGCGCGCCAACCCCGGCGACGGCCTGATCGGCGCGTTGCTGAAGGAGCACGGCGACGAGCTCGACGACCTCACCCTCGGCGGCATTGCCGACGGCGTCTTCCTCGGCGGCTACGAGACCTCCGCGTCGATGCTCGCGCTCGGCACCTACCTGATCGCCACGAACCCCGAGGCCGGCCGGATGCTCCGCTCGGACCCGGAGTCGGTCGACAAGGTCGTCGAAGAGCTGCTGCGGCACCTGTGCGTGGTCCAGCTGGCGTTCCTGCGCTTCGCGAAGCGCGACGTGACGGTCGGTGGGGTCACCATCCACGAGGGCGACGCCGTGGGCGTCTCGCTGATGGCCGCCAACCGCGACCCCGTCCTCGGCTCCGGTCTCGGCGACTTCGACCCGACCCGCGAGCCCACGCGGCACCTGGCCTTCGGCTGGGGCATGCACCGCTGCGTCGGAGCCGAGCTGGCGCGGATGGAGCTGCGGACCGCACTGCGGATGCTCGCCGAGCGCTTCCCGGACCTCTCCATGGCCGCCGACATCGACGACCTGGAGTTCCGCAAGCTGTCGGCCGTGTACGGCGTCGAGGCGCTCCCGGTCTTCACCGGCGACCGCGTCGGCGCACCTGCCTGAACCCACTACGCTTCCGCCCGTGGCTGACGAGGCAGAGGACCGCGGGCAGAAGACGCTGATCGGGCTCGCGCTCGGCGTGCCCGGGGCCTTGATCCGCGCGGCCACGCGGGTGCCGTCGCGGGAGGTGGCGGTCGTCGAGGCCCCGGCCGAGGCGCCCCGCGAGGAGCGAGTCCGTCGGCCGCGCGAGGGCGGCGCGAGCACGGTGCTGGACGCCCTGCTCCAGCGCGCCCTGCTCCAGACCAGTCGCGACGCCGAGGACACCCTGGCCACCGCGATCCTGCTGCAGCTGGTGCCCGACGAGGCCCGGATGCTCACGGCGCTGGCGCGGTCCGGCTGGACGCCCGCGGTCGACGTCACGCCCCGCGGCGGGCGGGCCGAGGGCACGCTGGTGGGCGCCTCGCTCCTGGGCCGGCAGGCCGGCGTCGCGCTGCTGGAGCACACGCCGGCGTACCTCTCGAGGCTGCGGGGCCACGGCCTGGTCCGGGCCACCGACGAGCGCGAGGGACACGAGCAGGAGTACGAGATCCTGCTCGCCGAACCGGCCGTCCTGCGCGCGGTGAAGGCCGGCAAGCACGCCGGTCGTGGTCCCGTCGTACGTCGCTACGGCGTCGAGCTCTCGCCGCTCGGCCGGCTGGTCCTGCGCGTGGGCGGCAGCGAGGCGCTCGCCGAGTGAGCGCCTGGCTGGTGCCGGCGCTCCAGACCTGGCCGGAGATCCGGGCGGACGTCGCGGCGAACTGGTACATCTACGCCTCCATGCCGTTCATCGCGGCGGCGATCGGCTACGTCACCAAGATCGTGGCGATCGAGATGCTCTACCGCCCGCTGCGCTTCGTGGGCATCGGGCCGTTCGGCTGGCAGGGGCTCGTGCCGCGTCGTGCGGGCAAGGTCGCGGCGGTGACGATCGAGCTGCTCACCGAGAACCTGCTCGACATCGACGAGCTGCTCGGCCGGATGGACGGGGCCGACGCGGTCGACCGGCTGCGGATCCCGCTGCGGATGGCGGTCGACGAGGTCGCGCGCGAGGTCGTCGACATGGTGACGCCGGGCGGCTGGGACAACCTTCCCGTGGCGGTACGCCGGGCGGTGATCCTGCGCATCGACCAGCGGGCGCCGCGCATCGTGGACAGCATCCTCGGCGAGGTGCGGGCCGACGCCGCGCGCTTCATCGACCTGCACCACCTGACGGTCAGCACGCTGGTCGAGCAGAAGCAGCGGCTCAACGTGATGATGCGGACGACCGCGGGCGCCTCGATGATCTTCCTGCGCAAGACCGGGCTGGTGTTCGGCCTCGGCATCGGCCTGGTCCAGACCGTCGCGTGGGCGACGATCCACTCGGTCTGGATCATGCCGGCGTTCGGCCTCGTGACCGGCTTCCTGTCCGACTGGATCGCGCTCACCCTGCTGTTCCGCCCGACCCGCGAGCGGCGCCTGCTCGGCCTGCGGTTCCGGGGCGTGCTGCACGCCAACCGGGACCAGATCACCCGCGACTACGCCAAGATCATGGCCGCCGACCTCTTCGAGCCGTCCGCGCTGATGGGTGCCCTGCTCGACGGTCCCGGCGCCGACCGGATCATCGCGCTGGTGCAGCGCGAGGTCTCCGCGGAGCTGCGCCGCCAGCTCGGCCCCGCGCGGCCGCTGGTGCAGATCGGGCTCGGCTCGCAGCGCTACCGCGACATGCAGCGCCACATGGCCGAGCGGGCGCTGAGCATCATCCGGGAGATGCCCGAGATCGAGGCCTACGCCACCGAGGTGCTCGACGTGGAGAACCTGCTCGCCGAGAAGATGGGCATGCTCACCGACGAGCAGTTCGAGGGCATCATGCGGCCGATCTTCAAGGACGACGAGTGGCTGATGATCAGCGTGGGTGCGGTGCTCGGCTTCGTGGTCGGTGAGATCCAGGTCGAGGTCGTGACCCGGCTCGGCGGGGCGTAGGCGTCAGAGCAGGACGGACCGCGCGAGCCGCTGCAGACGGGCGATGTGGCGCCGGATCGGCTCCTCGCGCGGGTCGAAGGAGCGGCTCAGCGCCATGCCGCGCAGGCTGGTGAAGATCACCTCGCGCAGGTCGCGGAACTCCGGGTGCGCGGCCAGCTCCTCGCCGAAGTAGCCGTCCGCGGCCCGGCGTACCTCGGCGGCGAGCTCGCGCTCGAGCGGCAGCAGCTGCGCGCGCAGCTCCTCGTGGTTGCGCGCGGCGAGCCAGAGCTCGGTGGCCGCCCAGAAGTAGCCGCCCTGGGTGAAGCAGGTCGACAGCGTCTCGACGGCCGCGTCGATCCGCTCGGCCGGGTCCTCCGGCCAGGTGGTGTCCGACGACAGCTCGGCGATCCGGCTGCTCGCCAGCTGGTGCGACGCGGCGATGAGCAGCTCGTCGCGGGACGGGTAGTGGTGCAGCAGCCGGCCGCGGGTGACGCCCGCCCGGTCCTGGATCCGCAGGGTGGTCGCGCCGGCGTACCCGTGCTCGACGAGGACGTCGACGGCGGCGGCCAGGATGCGCCGGCGTACGTCGATCGACCGGCTCTGCACCGCCCGCGCCGGGGGTGACGTGACGCTCATTCCGTGACTCCCTTGGTGACAGCGGCCGGTGTCGTCGCTAGGCTCCGAGCCATTAACCAGTCTGCGTTGACTGGTTTCACTCTAGCGAAGGAGGCCGGGCCGATGAAGCTCGGAATGATCATCAACTACGCCGGCGAGTTCGCGGAGACCGTCGAGCTGCTGCAGGCCTACGAGCAGGCCGGCCTGGAGATGGTGGCCATCCCGGAGGCGTACTCCTTCGACGCGGTGAGCCAGCTGGGCTTCGTGGCCGCGAAGACCGAGAAGCTCGAGATCATGAGCGCGATCCTGCAGGTCTACTCGCGCACGCCGGCCCTCCTGGCGATGACCGCCGCCGGCCTCGACCACGTCTCGAACGGCCGGTTCACCCTGGGCCTGGGCGCGTCGGGTCCGCAGGTCGTCGAGGGCTTCCACGGCGTCAAGTACGACGCCCCGATCGGCCGCACCCGCGAGGTGGTCGAGATCTGCCGCAGCGTGTGGAAGCGCGAGGTGCTCGACCACGCCGGGAAGTACTACAAGGCGCCGCTGACCAAGGAGGACGGCGGCACCGGCCTCGGCAAGCCGCTCAAGCTGATCAACCACCCGGTGCGCAGCGACATCCCGATCTCGATCGCGGCCCTGGGCGAGAAGAACGTCGCCCTGGTCGCCGAGATCGCCCAGGGGTGGCAGCCGCTGTTCTTCCACCCGGGCAAGGCGGCCAACGCGTGGGCGGACGCGCTCGAGGAGGGCTTCTCGAAGCGCGACCCCGGCCTCGGCGAGCTGGACATCCAGCTGCAGATCCCGTTCTCGGTCGGGGAGCCGTCGCCGGAGGCCGTCGCCGCGGTGCGCAACCAGCTGGCGCTCTACATCGGCGGCATGGGCGCCCGCGACAAGAACTTCTACAACCAGCTGGCGTGCCGCTACGGCTACGAGTCCGAGGCCAAGGACATCCAGGACCTCTACCTGTCCGGCCGCAAGGCGGAGGCCGCGGCTGTCGTGCCTCAGGACCTGGTCGACGCGGTCGCTCTCTTCGGCGACGAGGACCAGCTGCGGACCAAGCTCGACGCCCTGGAGGCCGGCGGCGTGCGCACGCTGCTGACCTCGCCCGTCGCCCCCGACGACGCCGACAAGGTCGAGCACATGCGGATCCTGGCCCGTCTCCTCCAGGAGCGCCGCGCGGCAGGGACGCCCGCGTGAGCGCGCGCTTCGGACTGACCCGCGACGGGCACGTCGCCACCGTCGAGCTCGTCGGCGCCGGCGGCAAGCCGGTCATGGACGCGGCGTTCTTCGCCGAGCTGCGAGAGACCTTCACCGCTCTCGACCAGGACGACGACGTTCGGGCCATCGTGGTCACCGGCAGCGGCGGTCACTTCTCCTTCGGCCTCGACCTGGCCGAGGCGGCCGGCAATTTCGGCCGGATGTCCGCGCTCCCGGGCGCCCGCGGCCGGGTCGAGTTCCTCGACCTGATCCGCGACTGGCAGGACACCGTCACCGCGGTGGCGGCCTGCCGCAAGCCCACCGTCGCGGCGATCGAGGGCTGGTGCATCGGGGGCGGCGTCGACCTCGCCGCCGCGTGCGACGTCCGGATCAGCACGGCCGACGCGAAGTTCAGCGTCCGCGAGGCCAAGGTCGCGATCGTCGCCGACCTGGGCAGCCTGCAGCGCCTCGTCGGTGTCATCGGCGACGGGCACCTGCGCGAGCTCGCCCTCACCGGCGACGACATCGACGCGGCGCGTGCCGAGAGGATCGGCCTGGTCAACACCGTGTACGCCGACGGCGACGCCCTCCGCGCCGAGGCCGCCGACCTGGCCGCCCGGATGGCCGCGAACTCGCCGCTCGTCGCCCAGGGCATCAAGGACGTGCTCGACGCCGAGCGCGGACCGCGGGTCGAGGCCGGCCTGCGCTACGTGGCGGTGTGGAACTCCGCGTTCCTGCTCAGCGACGACCTCAACGAGGCCGTGGGCGCGTTCCTGGAGAAGCGCCCGCCGTCGTACCGGGGGCAGTGAGAGGCCTCAGGAGATCGCGCCGACCGCCTCGGGCGTGAAGCCCGGGAAGACCGCCGCCGAGGAGGCCCCGAGCCGCTTCGTGACGACCTCGGCCAGCACGCTGCGGTAGTCGGTGGTGACGAGCAGGTCGCCGTCCGGGTCGTCGGTGAGGCCGGGCCAGCGGCCGTGGTAGCCGCCGCTCACCCCGGCCCCCATCAGCAGCATCACGTTGCCGTACCCGTGGTCCAGGCCGTAGTTGGCGTTCTCGACGGTCCGCCGCCCGAACTCCGACAGCGTCACCAGGGTGACCTTGGACGCCAGCGGCCCGAGGTCGGTGAAGAAGGCGGCCAGGGCCTGCGCCAGCTCGGCGGTCATCTCCTTCATCCGCCCCCACTCCAGGGTGCCGAGATCGCTGTGGTGGTCCCACGAGCCGTGGTCGACGGTGATGACCTCGGCGCCCACGTCGCCGCGGATCACCCGCGCCACGGCCGCGAGCGCGTCGCCCAGGTCGCCCTGCGGGTACGCCGCCCCGTTGGCCGGCGTCGCGGACGTGGCCCGCACCGGGGCGAACTCGTCGATCGCCCGCATCGCCGCGCGAGCGCCGGCTCCGAGCGGCCCCGCGGCGTTCGCCCACATCGTGCGCATCGACAGCGGCCGCCGGTGCTGGGTGTCCCACTGGTCGGCGCCGGAGAGCCGCATGTCCGCGATCGTCTCGATCGCGACCGTGGCCTGCGGGCCGCCCATCGAGCGGGGCGGCACGCCGTCGCCCACCTGGATCGCCTGCAGCGGCGTGGTCACGTCGTCCTGCCCGATCAGGCGGTTCAGCCAGCCCGTCCGGGTGGCCGATCCGGGCGCGGCGTCCTCCACCTCGGCGATCGCGGAGAAGTGCGAGCGGTTCGGCGCGGGCAGGCCCGTCGCGTGCACCGCCGCCATCCGGCCGGCGTTCCACAGCGGGACCAGGGGAGCGAGCTCGGGGTGCAGGCCGAACTGCGCGTCAGGCACCAGCAGCGACGTCGTCGGTACGGCGATATTTGGCCGGGCCTGCGCGTACACGGGGTCGCCGTGCGGCACGACCAGGCTCATCCCGTCCACGGCCCCGCGCATCGAGAGCACCACGAGCACCGCGGGGGCAGACGCGGTGGCGGCGTACGCCGTGCTGACGAAGGCCTCGCCGAACGCGGCCGTGCTGGCGGCCGCCCCGCCGGCGAGGACCGACGCGCGCAAGAGGCCGCGCCGGCTCAGGGAGAGCCGGGCGCACTCCTCGCAGTCGCTGGTCGGTTCCACGGTCGTCACCTGCTCATGTGGGTCGGGTTGTCGAGGAGGACGGTCAGCAGCCGGGCGAAGTCCCAGCGCACCAGGGCGTGCTGGGCGGTGATGGTCGTGCCGGGCGCGCAGCCGGTGGCCTGGCAGGCGACCTGCAGCAGCAGCGCCGTCGAGCCGCGGCCGTGGATCGTGCGGGCGAGGTGGTCGACGAGGAGGTCGAAGCGGATGCTGGCGCGCGGCAGCCAGGAGGCCGCCGTGCGGTAGCGCGCGCCCACGGTCGGCCACCAGCCGCCCGCCATCGTGTAGTGCAGGTCGAGCGAGGCCAGGAAGCGCGCGGTGGAGGACCAGGAGACGCCGTCGTCCGGGCGCCCGTCGGGGCGGGGCCACTCGAACGGCAGCAGGCCGAGCGCGCCGGACTGCCAGATCAGGCTGTTCGCGGCGACGTCCGCCGTCCCGGAGGCGGGGGCCGTCGTCACCGCCGCCCCGAGCGCCCGCCACGTGCCCACGACGTCGTCGGTCGACGTGCGCACCTTCTTCCCGGCCGACGCCTGGAACTCGGCCGTGCCGATCAGGGCCCGCAGCACGGGGGCGATCGCCGTGCCGGACGCGAGGTAGACCTGCGCCAGCCGGCTCACCAGCGACGCGGACGGGCTGTCGGAGACGAACCGCTCGGCCAGCTTGCGGGCGACGTGCCGCGCCGTCGCCGGGTGGTGCGCCAGGTAGCTCAGGTACGCCGCCACGACCGGCCGCCCGTCCGGCGCCCGGTTGGCGTCGCTGAAGCCCATCACCCGCACCGCGCCGGTGGCGTGGGACGACGGGTCGTAGGAGACCGCCCAGGTGTCCCACTCGTCGACCCGGTAGCCGGTGAGGATGCGGGCCGAGTCCTTCACGTCGTCCTCGCCGTAGCTGCCGATGCCCACGGTGTGCAGCTCGAGCAGCTCACGGCCGAGGTTCTCGTTCGGCGCGTCCTTGGTGGAGTTCGCGTTGTCGAGGTAGACGGCCATCGCCGGGTGCAGCACCGCGGCCGGCAGCAGGTCGGCGAACCGGCCGAGGGCGTGGGCCCGGATCGTCTTCCCGTACGACGTCCGGAACGGCCCGGCCGCGGAGTTGGCCGGCACGTTGAAGTGGTGCTCCCAGAGCTCGGCCATCGCCTCGAGGACCTGGCGCTGCGAGCCGATCCGGCGCAGCAGCGCCCACGACTGGTAGTTGGCGTCGGCCTGCCACATCTCCTCGACGCCGGCGCGGTGGCGCTGCCAGATCGTGGCCGGGGTGGCGTTGATCGAGGTCCACCAGGTGGCGGTGGTGGAGGCCCAGCGGTCGTCGTACCCACCGGCGAGCTGGCGCTCGAACCAGGCCGTGACGCCGCCGGCCGCTTGGACCTGGTGCAGCAGCGCGGGGGTGTAGCCGCCGGTGAAGCGGCGGAGCACGTGCAGGGTCGCGGCGGACGGGATCGCGGTCGCGCGGTAGGGCCGCGGGGTGTACGACATCGTCCCTCCCTCGGGGATCGCGCCCGAGGCTACGTGCGCCGCCGGGCGCGCGGGGACAGACGCTCGGACGGTCCGTCTGGTCAATCCGGAGGGTTCGGGTCCGGGACTCCACCGCAGGACGTAGCGTGCGGGCCATGACCCGCCTCCGGCGTACCGCCGTCCTCGCCGCGCTCCTGGCCGGGGTGCTCGTGGGTGGGCTCGCGACGCCCGCCCACGCCTCGTCGTACGCCGGCAACGGGAGTCTCGTCGTGCTGCGGATGACGGCGGCGATCAACGCCCTGCGCGTGGCCGCAGAGACGCCGAGCGGCTACGACCGCGACCTGTTCCCGACCTGGACCGACCAGGACCACGACGGCTGCGACACCCGCGCCGAGGTCCTGATCCGGACGTCGACGGTGCCGGCGACGACCAACCAGTACTGCACGGTGCAGACCGGCCGCTGGTACGACTGGTACGACGACACCACCTACCGCTCCGCCTCCCAGCTCGACATCGACCACCTCGTGCCGCTGGCCGAGGTGTGGGCGTCGGGCGGGCGGCGGTGGAACGCCGCCCGGCGGGAGGCCTACGCCAACGACCTTGCCGACCCGCGCACGCTGGTCCCGGTCTCGCTCCACGCCAACCGCTCCAAGGGAGACCAGGAGCCCGACGAGTGGATGCCGATCGACCACCCCTGCCGCTACGTCCGCTCCTGGGTGGTCGTGAAGACCCGGTGGAGCCTGGCGATCGACCGCGCCGAGAAGGCCGACCTGCTGCGGATGGCCACCTACTGCGGCAACCCGACCCTGCGCACCCACGTGGCGACCGTCACTCCCTGACGCCGTTTCAGGTGCCCTTCATGAAGGCCCACCTACCGTCCTCGCATGACTGAGCGCACTGCCGAACGCACAGCACCCCGTACCTTCGTCGCCCCCAAGGTGCCGGAGGTCTTCGTCCTGTTCTGGGTGGTCAAGCTGCTGACCACCGCGATCGGTGAGACCGGCGCCGACTTCATGGGCACCACGAACCTGGTGATGGCGGGCGTGGTCGGCATCGGCGGGTTCTTCGCGGCGCTGTGGTGGCAGCTGCGCGCCTCGACGTACAGCCCGATCCGGTACTGGACGACCGTCCTCATGGTGGCCGTGTTCGGCACGATGGTGGCCGACGGCCCCCACGTCGTGCTCGGCACGCCGTACTACGTCGACTCCTGCGTCTACCTGCTCGCACTCGTGGCGGTCCTGACCTGGTGGCGCAGCAGCGAGGGCACCCTGTCGGTGCACTCGATCACGACGGCCCGCCGCGAGCGGTTCTACTGGGCGACGGTCCTGCTGACCTTCGGCCTGGGCACGGCGCTCGGCGACACGACCGCGATCAACATGCACATGGGCTTCATGGGCTCGATCGTCCTGTTCGGCGTCCTCATCCTGGTCCCGCTGGCCGCCTGGCGCCTGGGCGCGAACGCCGTGGTCTGCTTCTGGGCGGCGTACTCGCTGACCCG
>DATFHM010000167.1:0-8011 GCA_035248385.1 Nocardioides sp.
GACGGTCAACTCCACCAACATGGAGGAGTGGGACAGGGTCCACGCCGACATCGCGGCGGGCTCGGTCGACGTGCTGCTGGTCAGCCCCGAGCGGCTCAACAACCCCGGCTTCCGCGACGAGGTGCTGCCGCGGCTCGCCGCGACCTGCGGCCTGCTCGTCATCGACGAGGCGCACTGCATCTCCGACTGGGGCCACGACTTCCGGCCCGACTACCGGCGCATCCGCACGCTCCTCGGTGAGCTGCCCGACGGCATCCCGGTGCTGGCGACCACCGCGACCGCCAACCAGCGGGTCACCGACGACGTCGGCAGCCAGCTCGGGCCCGACACGCTGGTGCTGCGCGGCTCCCTCGACCGGGAGTCGCTGCAGCTCGGCGTGGTGCGGCTGCCCACCGCCGAGCAGCGCCTCGCCTGGCTCGCCGACCACCTCGCCGAGCAGCCCGGCAGCGGCATCGTCTACTGCCTGACCGTCGCGCAGACCCAGGAGGTCGCCGACTACCTGCGTTCCCGCGGGCACGAGGTCGCGGCCTACTCGGGCCAGACCGAGCAGACCGAGCGGCTCGCGCTCGAGCAGGCGCTGGTCGAGGGCCGGGTCAAGGCGCTCGTCGCCACGAGCGCGCTCGGCATGGGCTTCGACGCGGCCCTCGGCTTCGTGGTGAACCTGGGCGCCCCCAGCAGCCCGGTCGCCTACTACCAGCAGGTCGGCCGTGCCGGTCGTGGAGCGGTGGACCGCGCGTCCGTCGTACTGCTGCCGGCGGTGGAGGACCGCGACATCTGGGCCTACTTCGCGTCGCTGGCGTTCCCGCGCGAGGAGCTCGTGCGCGAGACGCTGGCCGTGCTCGCCGAGGAGGCGCGGCCGATGAGCACGGCCGCGCTCGAGCCGCGGGTCGACCTGTCCCGCACCCGGCTGGAGACGATGCTCAAGGTGCTCGACGTGGACGGAGCCGTCCGTCGGGTGCGCGGCGGGTGGGAGTCGACCGGCCAGGGCTGGGAGTACGACGCGGACCGCTACGCGCGGGTCACCCAGGCCCGCGAGGCCGAGCAGCGGGCGATGCTGGACTACCTGGCCAGCGGCGAGTGCCGGATGGCCTACCTGCGCCGCCAGCTCGACGACCCCGAGCTCGTGGCCGATCCGTCCTGGACGTGCGGGCGCTGCGACAACTGCGGGGGCCTGGCCCTGTCGGCCGACGTGTCCGAGGCCGCGGTCAGCGAGGCCGCGGACCGGATCGCCCGCCCCGGCGTACCCATCGAGCCGCGGAAGCTGTGGCCCACCGGGCTGTCGGCGATCGGGCTGTCGCTCTCGGGGAAGATCACCCCGCCGCTCGAGGAGGGCCGCGCGATCGCCCGGCTCACCGACCTCGGCCACGGCGGGTCGCTCCGGGCGCTGTTCGCCGGTGAAGACGGGCCCGTGCCCGACCACCTCGCCCGGGCGATGGTGACGATGCTGCACGACTGGCGCCCGTCTGTGGACGCCATCGTCGTGGTGGAGTCCGAGCGGCGTCCGCAGCTGGTGTCCGATCTGGCGTCCGGGCTGTCCCGGTTCCTGCGGGTGCCGGTGGTCGGCAGGTTCGCCATCGTCGACCCCGAGGTGCCGCCGGAGAAGGGTGCGACCAACTCCGCGCAGCGCGTCGCCGCCGTCCGCCGCCGCAGCGCGCTGCGCCTGGACGACGGAGCGTCGGTGTCCGGCCGACGGGTGCTGCTCGTCGACGACCGGGTCGGCACCGGCTGGACGCTCACGATCGCGGGCGTCGAGCTGCACCAGGCCGGGGCCGACGCGGTCCTCCCCTTGGTGCTCGCCGTCTCAGGCTGACATCCACAGGATCGGCCTGTCCCGGACCTAGGCTCGGCAGCATGAACGACGCTGCGAGCTCGGACGACGTCACGGACCCGAAGCCGGAGGCCGCGACGGCGGCCGACCAGGAGACGCCCCAGCCCCCGGAGGGCGCGTTCGACCCGGACCCCGCCGACGAGCCGGCCGAGGACCCGACGCCCACCGCGGCCGTGCCGCGCGTGCAGGTGGGTGCCGACGAGGGCGACGGCGGCGGCTTCGGTACGCCGATCGACACCGACTTCCCGACCGCGCCGACCAAGGGCGGTCTCACCGCTGCCCTCGTCTCGGTGGGTGCCGGCCTGCTCGGCGCGGGTGTCGTGATCGCGGCCGGCCACGGGCGGCACGGGTCACCGAGCACGATCCACTGGTCGACGTACGGCGTCGGCCTCGCTGCCACGGCCGTGCTCCTCGGTCTCGCCCTGTTCGGCGCGATCGGCGTCGGCCGCAAGGCCGGCGGACAGGCGCGCGGCGACCTGGTGACCTGGCCCGGCGTGGTCGGCATCCTCGCCACCGCGCCGATGATCGGCGTCGGGGTGAGCCCCGCGCACGAGGGCAAGTGGGAGGCCTACCTGATCGGCGGCGTCATCGCCTGCCTGGCCGCGATCGGCTACGTGATCGCGCGTCGCGCGGCGTTCGTGGTCGTCGCGATCGCCGGTCTGGGGATCCTGTACCTCCAGGGCTTCTCCGACACGGTCAGCGACTCCTTCAAGCACGACAACCGGATCGTCGTCTTCGCGGTCGCGCTCACGGTCTTCGTCGCGGCCGTCACCGTGCTGGGCTGGTTCCTGCCGAGCCGCGCCGTCAGCGGCGTCGCGGTCGGCGTGGTCGGCCTGGTCGGGCTCGTCGGCAGCATGGCGGCGTTGTTCGCCGAGCGCACGATCGTCGGCCTGTTCGGCTCGTTCGGCGGCATGTTCTCCGGTTTCGACACGGGATCCGGCGGCGCCTCGGTGCACGCCGATACCTCGTTCCAGCCCAGCTCGAACCCGGCGGACTACTCCGGTGACGTCGCCTGGATCCTCGCCATGGTCGCCGCCCTCACCCTGCTGTGGGCCCTGGCCGCCCTGGTCTCCGACCACTCCGGCTTCAAGGTGCTCGCCGTGGCGCTGCCCGCGATCGCGGTCCCGATCGCCACGGCCGTCCTCGCCGTCCGGCACCCCGCGATCTGGGAGGCCGCGCTGGGTGGCGCCGGGGCCCTGCTGGTGCTCGCCGCCTTCTTCCTGTCCCGCCGGAAGGCTCGCGCCGCCGGCTGAACAGTCGGTGCCTCCGGCTAGTTTCTCCAGGTGAGCTTCGTGCCCCTGGTCGGACCGGCGACCTTCCGCCCGGCCGACCCGCCGCGCGAGAGCACGATCGAGTTCACCGGTGCCGAGCGGCGGGTGGAGCTGCCCGTCCGGGCCGCGCTCCCGGCGCTGAGCCGGTCGCGTCAGGACCCGACGGCCCACCCGAGCGTGGCGTTGCTCGCGGCCTCCGCGCTGCTGGCGACCCGCCTCGTCGGCGCCGGCCGGATCGCCCCGGTGGATGGCGCCTGGCGGGTCGACGGCCTCGACGAGCGCGACCGGGAGAGCATCGACCTGCTGGCGCGCGCTCGGACGTACGACGACCTCGACGCCGCCTCCGCGCTCGGGATCGTCGAGGGCATGGTCGCCGCGGTCGCCGATGCGCTGCCCCGTGCGGCACCGGCGCGATCGAAGCGGCAGGTGGTGCCATACGCGCCCGACACCGGCTTCGCGCAGCGGGTCCAGGAGCGGGTCGCCGCCCGCGCGAGCGCCCGCCGGGGTCTCGAGCTGCCCGAGCTGGTGCGGATCTCGCTCCGGGTGGAGGCCGACGAGGAGGAGCTGGCGGCGGGCGGCGTACGGCTCGTGCTGCAGGTGCACGACGAGCAGGAGCCGCTGCACGTGTGCGACGCGGCGCTGCTGTTCGAGGACGTGCCGGCGGGTGACCTGCCCGAGCACGGCTTCGGCCCCCGCGCGCGCATCCACGCCGGCATCGCGCTGCGGGGGGCCGCGGAGGTGTGGCCGGTCCTCGACCGGTTCCTCGCCCTGGCGGTGCCCGACGAGATCGCGCTCGACGGCACCGAGGTGTCCTCGCTGCTCGAGCACGTCGGCGCGCTGCGCGATGCGCAGGTCGACGTGCACTGGCCGCGGGCGCTGGGCCGCGACCTCACGACCCGCGCGGTGCTGGACCACAAGGTCGCGCCGCGCGACAAGGAGCTGCCGCTGCAGGACAGCATGTTCGGCGAGGGCGCGTTGTTCGAGTTCTCCTGGCAGGTGGCGCTGCACGGCGAACCGCTCACCGATGCCGAGCTGGCCGAGCTGGCGGCCGCCGCCACCCCGATCCTCAAGCTGCGCGGCGCGTGGACCGTCGTCGACCCGAGCACCGCGCTGCGGGCGCGCAAGCGGCTGATCCGCCGCGCGTCCGGCGCCGCCGCGCTCGCGGCCGCCCTCACCGGGGTCGCCGAGGTGCCCGCCGGCCCGGGCGAGGAGCCGCTCGCCGAGCAGGTGATCGTGGGCGCCTCCCTGCTGCGCGTGCGCGAGGACCTGCTCGCCGCCGCGACCCGCGAACCCCTCACCGCCCCCGCCGGCCTCGAGGCCGAGCTGCGCGACTACCAGCGGCACGGCCTGACCTGGCTGGCCGACCTCACCCGGCTCGGTCTCGGCGGCTGCCTCGCCGACGACATGGGTCTCGGCAAGACGATCACGCTGATCGCGCTGCACCTGCACCGGCTGGCGACCGGCCTGTCCGGCGGCCGGCCGACCCTGGTGGTCTGCCCGGCCAGCCTGCTCGGCAACTGGCAGGCCGAGATCGAGCGGTTCGCGCCCGGCGTACCGGTGGTGCGCTTCCACGGCTCCGCCCGGGAGCTGCCCGAGAGCGGGTTCGTGCTGACGACGTACGGGACGCTCCGGCGCAGCGTCGACGCGCTCGCTTCGGTGTCCTGGGACCTCGTCGTGGCCGATGAGGCGCAGCACGTGAAGAACTCGCGGACGGCGACCGCCCGTGCCCTGCGCAAGCTGCCGGGCAGTGCGCGGGTCGCCCTCACCGGCACCCCGGTCGAGAACGACCTGGCCGAGCTGTGGTCGATCCTGGACTGGACGGTGCCGGGGCTCCTCGGAAGCAGGCTGGCCTTCCGGCGGCGGTGGGCGGCGCCGATCGAGAGCGGCGTGGACCCGCTCGTGACGCGGCAGTTCGCGGACCTGATCGGCCCCTTCCTGCTGCGGCGGCGCAAGAGCGACCCGGGCATCGCGCCGGAGCTGCCGCCGAAGACCGAGACCGAGCACCTGCTGGGCCTGACCCGCGAGCAGGTCGTGCTCTACGAGGCGTTCGTCAAGGACACGCTCGCGCGGATCGAGCTGCTGCCCGCCGACGACCCCGGCCGCCGCGGCCTGGTGCTCGCGCTGCTCACCGGACTCAAGCAGATCTGCAACCACCCGGCGCAGTTCCTCAAGGAGTCCGGTGGGCGCGGCCCCCGACTGCGTGGCCGCTCGGAGAAGCTGGAGCTGCTCGACGAGCTGGTCGGCACGGTGCTGGCCGAAGGGGGCGCGGTCCTCGTCTTCACCCAGTACGTCGCCATGGCGCGTCTCATCGAGCGCCACCTGGCCGCAGCCGGCGTGCCCCACCAGCTGCTGCACGGGCAGACCCCGGTGCCGGAGCGCGAGGCGATGGTGCGGCGCTTCCAGGACGGCGAGGTGCCGGTGTTCCTGCTGTCGCTCAAGGCCGGCGGCACTGGGCTCAACCTCACCCGCGCCGACCACGTCGTGCACTTCGACCGCTGGTGGAACCCTGCCGTCGAGGACCAGGCGACCGACCGGGCGTACCGGATCGGGCAGACCCAACCGGTCCAGGTGCACAAGCTCGTCGTGCGCGGCACGATCGAGGAGCGGGTGGCCGAGCTGCTGCGGCGCAAGCGCTCCCTGGCCGACTCGGTACTGGCGCGGGGCGAGGCCGCGCTCACCGAGCTCGGCAACGAGGAGCTGCGCGACCTGGTCACCCTGCAGGACCTGGCCCGGCGCGAGGCCTACCGCGCGGCGCTGGAAGAGGACGAGTGAGGACGACCTACCCGCGTCAGCACCCACCCTCCCGCGGCCTGCGGACGTGGTGGGGCAAGGCCTGGGGCAGGGCGGTCGAGGAGGCGGCGTACGCCGAGGGCGACCTGCGGCGCGGACGTGCCCTGGCGCGCAGCGGCGAGGTCGGCGGGATCAGCGTAGGGCCCGGGTCGTTGCTGGCCGCGGTGCGCGAGCGGGACGACGCGTGGACCGTGTCGATCGAGGTGCCGGAGCTGGCCGCCGAGGACCGGCGCGCGCTCGTCGAGGTCGTCGCCGCCGAGTCCGGCCGGATCGCCGCCCTCCTCGCCGGCGACCTCCCGCACGACCTCGTCGAGCACGCCGAGGAGGCCGGCGTCGAGCTGCTGCCCTACGGCGGCGAGCTCGCCTGCACCTGTACCTGCCCCTACGTCCTCGACCCCTGCGGCCACGCCCTCGCGGTGCTGGTGCAGGTCGGCTGGCTGGTCGACGCGGACCCGCTGGTGCTGTTCGCGGTCCGCGGCCTCGACCGCGAGGCGCTGCTCGGCGAGCTGCACGCCCGCACCGAGCAGGCGCCCGTCCTCACCACGGCCGACCTGGCCGACGACGTCGAGGTGGCCGCCGACGCGGTCCTGCGGGCCCGCCGCCTCGCGGAGCTGCTGGAGCGGGGCGCGGAGATCCCCGACGGGCTGCTCTGATCCCGTCGTACCTGGCGAATTGGCTGGGAATTCGACGATTCCCGAGCCAATTCGCCAGGTACGACGGGGGCTAGGAGCCGGTCAGGGCGGCCAGCGTGCCGGCGTACATCTGCCGCTTGATGGAGGCGTAGGCGTCGCCCCGCAGCGGGGCCAGGGCGGTGGCGCGCTCGACGGCGGTCGACAGGACCTCGTCGGCACCGACCGCGACGTCGACGATCCCGGCGGCGACGGCGTCATCGCCGCCGTACCGGCGACCCGTCGTCATCACCTCGTGCGCGGACGCGGGGGTGAGGCGTGCCTGCACGATCGCGCCCATGCCCGGCGTGAAGCCCATGCCGAGGTGGACCTCCGGCAGGCAGACGAAGCCACGGTCGGCTCGCATCACGCGCTGGTCGTGGGCGAAGGCCCAGAACAGGCCGCCCGCGAAGCAGTGACCCTGCAGGGCGGCCACCGACGGGATCGGCGAGGAGAGCAGGCGCGCGATGAGCCCGTGGTAGGCGCGGAAGTACTCGTCGGCCCCGGGCGCGGTGAACCGCTCCGGCTCCAGGCCGTTGGAGTAGAACTTCCCGACCGCGGTCGTGACGATCGCCGCCGGACCGGTGGTCGCCTCGGCCTCGTCGATCGCGGCCTCCAGCGCGGCGATCCGCTCGGGGCTGAAGCGGTGGTCGTCGTCCTCGCCGGCGTGGCCGAGGTCGAGCAGGAGCACGTCGCCCTCACGGGTCAGGTTCGCCATGTCTCGGACCCTACTCACTCGGCGGACCCGGTGAGGGCGAGGTCCCGCAGCTCGGCCTGGTACGCCGCGTAGCCGGTCCGCAGCTCGCCGGCCGGCCAGTCGGCGGGCAGCAGCGCGGGTGGGAGGAGCGGGTCGGAGGTCAGGTGGCGCACGACCGCGGCGGCCGCGGCCAGGCGGGGCGCCGGCTTCCTGGTCCGCTCGAGGGCGCGGAGCAGGCGGCGGCCCTCCCGCGCCCACGCGGGCAGGTCCCACAGCGCGCCGGCCAGGTCGGCCGGGTCGTCGGGCACCGAGCCGAAGGTGCGGAGGACCGGCTCCTCGGCGTACCCACGTGGCCGGCGGAGGTTGGCCGGGCGCGTCCAGACCCCCTCGCGCAGCTCGCCCAGCCGGTACGACGACAGCAGCTCCCGCAGCGCCGCGCGGTCGGCCCCGGACCGGCCGCCGACCACGACGACCGCCATCTCCCAGGTGCCGTCCCACGGCGTCTCCGCGTCGTCGACCGCCTCGTCCTGGCGGCGCTGGCGGCGCACCAGCCGCTCGCCGAGCACGTAGTCACCGTCCACGCGCACCAGGTCGCCCGCCGCCACCGCGCGGGTCAGCGCGACCCGCATCGTCGAGGCCGGGATGCCGAAGTGGTCGCCGGCCCGGGTCAGCGCCGAGGGGCTCAGCCGGTCCGGGTGGGAGCCGAGCAGCAGGCTCAGCACGACCGACCGCGCCGGCAGAGCAGGCGCTACAGATG
>DATFHM010000168.1:0-3856 GCA_035248385.1 Nocardioides sp.
CCGGTGAGCCCGGGCAGCAGCGAGTTGAGGTTGCCGACCTCGCCGCAGCAGCTGGTGGCGTCGGCCTGCGGGCCGTCGGACTCGTCGAAGGTGATGATGAGGACGCCGTCCTGCTGGTAGGCGGGCGAGGCGAGGATCGCCGGCACCTGCTGCTGCAGCCACGCGTCGGCCGAGGCGAGACCGCCCGGGCGGCCGTCGACGCAGGGCGCGTCGTGGCCGTCGTCGCAGAGGTCCGGCGTGATGTAGGACAGCGCCGGCGTTGTCGCAACCTGCTGCAGGTCGGTGGCGAGCCGGGTGTAGTCGACGACGTGCGCGGCGCAGTACGCCGGGTCGTCGATGATCGAGTGGAAGTACATGAACGGGTTGTGCCGGGTCGCGTACTGGTCGCCGACCTTGGCCGACTGGGTCTGGTCCTGGCTGTTGAGGGCGGGGTGGCGGCACGGCGTACCCATGTCGTCCATGTAGCCCTTCCAGCTCACCCCGGCCGCGTCCAGCTGGCCGGGCAGCGTCGGGACGCTCTTCGGGTAGACGCAGCCCTGGCCGAGCAGCTGACCCGGGGCGAAGGTGATGCCCAGGGTCAGGAAGTCGCTGAAGACCTGGCAGTCGGTCTGGGTCACCAGGTTCGGGCCCTGGCCGGAGATCTGGGCGATGTAGTTGTCGAGGCTGACGTGCCCGATGCCGTAGTAGTTCGTCAGCAGGTTGCCCTGCGCACGCAGCGTCCGGCTGAGGTACGGCGCCGCCGATGCCGGCCCCCACGTCTCGTCGAAGCCCTTGTTCTCGAGGTTGATCACGAAGACGTGCCCGATGGCCGGGCTGGCCGCCGTGGTCGCGGCGCGGGCGGGCGTCGACCCGACGTCGAGTGCCGCCAGCCCGGCGATGAGCGCCAGGACGGCGGCAAGGGTCGGACGCAGGAGACGAGGAGCACGCTTCACCGGTGGGGGCCTTCCGGAAGATTGGAACACGTTCTATTGCGGCCGTCACCCTAGCCACGTTCTCCGGTTCGGGCCAGAGCCACCTACCCTTTCCGCGTGGACGAGGAGGCGAGGCACGAGTCGCGGCTCGCCCCCTACGTCGAGCCGCACCTCGCCCGACGCCGGGCGGGCGTGAAGCACCCGATCCACGACTTCCTCTTCCAGTACTACTCGTTCCGGCCGGCGCAGCTGATGACGTGGCGGGTTCCGGGGCGACTCGACGAGAAGAAGCGGCCCCTCGCCGAGGCAACCCTTCGCCTCTTGCAGGCAACCGCCTCGCGCGAGGGCAACTTCGGCTGCTTCGGCCTCCACGAGTGGGCGATGGTCTACCGCGACCCCGACACGCGCCACCCGCAGCCGCTGCGCCTCGGTGACGCGGAGACCGACAGGGTGGTCGAGGGCCACCGCGTCAGCTGCTCTCACTGGGACGCCTTCCGGTTCTTCACTCCCCCGGCGATCCCGCTCAACAACCTGCGGCCCGCTGCCGGCGACCGACCCGACTTCGAGCAGCCCGCCTGCCTGCACGGGAACATGGACCTCTACAAGCACGCCTATCGGCTCGCTGACGCCGTCGGGTCCGACCTGATCGCCGACGCCTTCGAGCTCGCCTGGGACGTGCGGATCATGGACATGCGAGCGGCGCCGTACGACATGAGCGGCATCACCATCGACCCCTACGGGATCCCGTGGACGCCCATCATGATCGAGACCGCCGAGGGCAAGCGGGAGTACGCCGAGCTCCAACGGCAGTTCGCCGAGCGGGCGGCTCCGGTCCGACGAGCGCTCATCGAGCGTCTCTCCGCCGTGCTCGGCTGAGCGCCGTCCTCAGAAACCCGACTGGTTCGGGTCGCGCCAGGCGCGCTCGAAGGGCAGGCGCCAGGCGTAGGGCGCGATGAGCTGGTGGATCTGGTTCGGCCCCCACGAGCCCTGGCGGTAGGACCGCACGATCGGCGGGTTCTCCAGCAGCGGCGCGGACACCTCCCAGAGGCGCTCGATGCCCTGGGCGGAGGTGAACAGGGTCTTGTCGCCGCGATAGGCGTCGTAGATGAGGCGCTCGTACGCCTCGAGGACCGAGCCTGCCCATCCGGTGTCCTGCATCGAGAACTGCATGGAGAGCTTGTCCAGCTTCATGCCGGGGCCGGGGCGCTTGCCGTAGAAGGACAGGGACATCTTGGCCTTGTCGGCGAGGTCGAAGGTCAGGTGGTCGGGGCCGTGGTCGCCGACACCGGAGTTCTTCGGGAACATCGACCGTGGCGGCTCCTTGAACGCGATCGAGATGATCCGCGCACCCTCGGCCAGCCGCTTGCCGGTGCGCAGGTAGAACGGGACGCCGGCCCAGCGCCAGTTGTCGATGAAGCACTTGAGCGCGACGAAGGTCTCGGTGCCGGACTCCTTCGCGACACCCTCGATGTCTCGGTAGCCGAGGTACTGCCCACGCACCACGTTCGCCGGGTCGAGCGGCACCATCGAGCGGAAGACCTTGTCCTTCTCGTCGTTGATCGCCTGCGGCGACAGCGAGGTGGGCGGCTCCATCGCCGTGAACGCGAGCACCTGGAACAGGTGCGTCACGACCATGTCCTTGAAGGCACCGGTCGACTCATAGAAGGCGGCGCGCTGGTCGAGCCCGAGCTCCTCCGGTACGTCGATCTGCACGTGGTCGATGTTGTTGCGGTGCCAGATCGGCTCGAACAACCCGTTGGCGAAGCGGAACGCCAGGATGTTCTGGGCAGCCTCCTTACCGAGGAAGTGGTCGATCCGGTAGATCTGCTCCTCGTCGACGACCTTGTGCAGCTCGGCGTTGAGCTTGACCGCGCTCGCGAGGTCGACCCCGAACGGCTTCTCCATGATGATCCGGCTGCCCTTGGCGAGGTTGGCCTCCTCCAGGGTGTGCAGCACGGGCAGCGCGGCCTTCGGCGGCACGCTCAGGTAGACGAGACGGATCACGTCATCCGACCAATCCGCCTCGACCTTGTCGACGGCGGCGCGCAGGCCGGCAGCCCCCTCGGACCCGGGCGCCCAGTGCAGCAGCTTGGAGAACTCCGGCCACGCGTTCATGTCGCCGTCGTCGCCGGAGAACTCGACGACCGCCTCCCGGACGAGCTCGACGAACGACTCGGTGGTGTGCTCGTCGAGCGAGGTCCCGACGATCCGCAGCTCCGGCATCAGCCCGGTCTCGAACAGGTGGATCAGCCCCGGCAACAGCTTGCGGCGGGCGAGGTCGCCCGTCGCGCCGAAGAGCACGATGGTCACCGGCTTCATCTGCTTGTCGGCCATGTCCTCCACACTGCCTCCCCTAGGTTTCGAGGACAAGCATGGCGCGTGAACCGCCGGTTCAGCGCAGCCGTTGGGTCAGCCCGTCCAGGATCAGGCCCAGTCCTACCGCAAAGTCCTCGGGGGACCCAGCATCCGACGCGCCGCGCGCCTGCTCCTCCCCCACGTGGCCGAGCACGAAGTGGACGAGCGTCCGGGCCCCGACCCGGGCCAGCTCGGGCGCCGCCCCCGCGCGCATCAGCGCCGCGGTCATCCGCTGCTCCGGCTGCGCGGCACCGCCGCCGGCGTACACCTGCGAGATGAGCGCGGCGCCGTCGCGGTGGGCGAGCATCGCGGTCCGCAGCTCGACGCAGACCAGGCGCAGCTCGGAGTCCCAGGTGACGATCTCGGTGGCCTGCCGGCCGCGCTCGAGGATCTCGTCGGCGACGGCGGCGAGGAGGGCGTCCTTGTTGGCGACGTGGTGGTACAGCGCACTGGCGCGTACGCCGAGCTCGCCGGCCAGGCGGCGCATCGACAGCTCCGCCAGCCCGTGCTCGTCCAGCACGACGATGGCGCGGTCGACCACGTCGGCGCGTCGGTAGCGCACTTCATGCCCTCCTCATCTCGGCGGTGCA
>DATFHM010000169.1:0-42649 GCA_035248385.1 Nocardioides sp.
TCGTCCCCAGCAACAAGCGAGCCCCAGGCCGGAGATCCGGCCTGGGGCTCGTGCTTGTGGGCAGGGGCGGGGTCGAACCGCCGACCTATCGAGTTTCAGTCGATCGCTCGTACCAACTGAGCTACCTGCCCAAGCAGGGCGAAACCTTACCGGAGGACGCCGGACCCGCCGAATCGGTGGTGCCGCGCGCCCCCCACTATGCTGAGCGGGCTGCGCCCTGCGCGGCGGGCCCCCTTCGTCTAGCGGCCCAGGACCCCGCCCTTTCACGGCGGTAGCGCCGGTTCGAATCCGGTAGGGGGTACGGGTTGATATCCGCCTGACTAGCGCCGGTCCTCCTCGGCGAGCAAGCGCGCCAGGGCGGCGTCGAGGTCGGTCTTCAGGTACTTCGCCAGGTCGTTCGGGTCGGCCGGTTCCCGCGGCGGGAGTCGGGACGGATAGCCCCATGCGATGGCCCAGGCGTGGCCGTACCAGACCAGCCAGCGCGGGGGATTCCAGTCGTTCCAGCTCATCAGGGGCCTCTCATCAGGGGATGGGCGTTGGGGAGGGATCGCGCACCAGCGCGGGTCGCTGGGTCCGTACGGCGTCCAGGCCGAGGACCTCGTGCGAGCAGCAGATGTGGGGCAGGTGCTCCAGCAGCAGCGCCTCGCCCGTGCCTGCAGACCCCTCGGACGCGTGCAGGGCGAGGCGGCCGCCGGTGGCCTCCAGCGCCGAGAGCATCGTGGCGAGGGAGCGGAGGCCGGACGCCGGGCCGGGGTCGCCGAGTCCCAAGGAGCCGCTGCGCGGGTTGAACCTGTCGAGGTCCGCGGCGAACGCGCGTTGCCAGGCGAGGGGGACCGACGAGAACCTCTCCTCCACCTCGTAGTGGTCCAGGTCGTTCGGGTCGAGGCCGCTGCCAGCGAACAGCGTGCGCGAGGCGGCGAGGGGGCTGCTGCCGGGCGACTTTGCTCCGATCGTGTCCTCGGCGAAGGCGAGGATGCGCGCCCGTGGCCGCAGGCCCAGCTCGGCCGCACGGTCGGCGCCGAGCAGGAGAGCCGCGGCGGCGCCGGCGGCGGGTCGGCTGACGTTCTCGCGGTGCAGCCTTCTGCCTGGGCCCGCGCCCAGGGCGTAGGGATCCGCGGCGGCCGCCGTCGTACCGATCGTCTCGTCCGATGTCACCACCACGCGGGACTGGTGGGACCAGGCGACGGCCGGGATGATCTCCGGGGCGAACTCGCCCATCGCGGACACCTCGCGCGCCCGCTCGCGCGAGAGCTCCGCGTAGGCGTCGAGCTCGGAGCGCAGGAGACCCCAGCGCGCTGCGAGGAGCTCTGCCTCCCGGACCCGCCGGTCGCTGTCGGTCGTCGAGGCAGGGCTCGCGTGGGACGTGGCCAGCACGAGCACGACGTCGTGGCTCCCCACCGCTCGGGCCGCGGCGGGGAGCACGGAGCCCCGCACGCTGGCCGCGTCGCACGGCGCGAGCACCGGGGCATGGATGCCCATGTGAGCGCTCGCCTCGCCGGCGGTCCGCTCGCAGGCCGGCCCGCCGGCGACCAGCACCTGGGTGACGAGTCCGGGCTCCAGCCGGGTCCGGTCGAGCAGCCCCCATGCCGTCTGTGCCAAGAGGGCCCAGGGCCGGATCCCGGAGACGGTTCCCTGCCCGGGAATGCCGAGCGGAGATCGGACCGCGTCCGCGACGACGACCTGCTCCTGGGGTGTGACGACGCTGCTCATCAGCCCGGCTCAGCAGGCCGTGACGTGACGTCGGTGGGTGCCGAAGGTGCGGGCGTGGTAGGTCAGCGGTTCGCGGTCGGTCACGTCCACCGAGGTCACGTTGCCCAGCAGGATCCGGTGGTCGCCCCCGTCGACGATGTCGGCGACGGCGCAGCCGACCCACGCCGCTGCCCCGGCCAGACGGGCAGCGCCGCACTCCTCGGCCCACTCCGTGTTCGTGAAGCGTCCCGGTGACTTGTTGGCGAACCGCAGCGCGAGCTCGGCCTGGTCGGCCGCCAGCACGTTGAGACCGAAGGAGCCACTTCGCTCGATCATGCCGAGCAGGCTCGAGCCGGCGTCGAGGGAGACCAGCACCATCGGAGGGGTCATCGACAGCGAGCTGAAGGCGCTGACGGTCGTGCCGTAGGGCTGGCCGAAGAGCTCGATCGTGGTCACGATCGACACCGGGGTGGCGACCGAGGCCATCGCCGCGCGGAACGTGGTCTGGAGCGCGGAGAGCTCTCCGGCGTTCACGACGCCCTGCCTCGTGGGTCCATGGTCTTCTCCTACATCGGGTGACTATTAGATCAATCTATCAAATGAGTGACGCAGCGCACAGTCCTGTCTTCCTGTCTGCTCAGAAGATGGAGTAGGCGCCGTCGACGACGATCTCGTCGCCGGTCTGGAAGCTGCCGGCGCCGCCGGCCAGGTAGACGGCCAGCCGGGCGAAGTCCTCGGGAGCGCCCCAGCGGCGCTGCGGCATCCGCTTCATGACGTTCGTGGTGAACCCATCGTGGCTCATCTCGCCGGCGATCAGCGGCGTCTCGGTCCAGCCGGCCATGATCGAGTGCGCGTTGATGCCGTGGCGCGCGAGCTCGACCGCGATCCCGCGGATCATCGCGGTCACGCCGGCCTTGCTGGCGGCGTACGCCTCGTTGCGCGGTGCGCCGTGGTACGCCGACACGCTCGACGTGACCGCGAGGACGCCGCCCTCGCCGCGCTCGACCATGTGCCTCGCCGCCTCGCGCAGCGTCAGGAACGCGCCGTCGAGGTTGATCCGGGTGAGCCTGCGGAACTCGGCCAGGCTGGTCTCGACGAAGGAGATGCCAGCGCCCGGGATCCCGGCGTTCGCGAAGCACGAGTCGACCCTGCCCAGCTCGGCAACGGTCTCGGCGAAGCGCTTCTCGACAGCCTGCTCGTCGCCCACGTCGCAGCGGATCGCGTGGACTCGGGTGCCGTGCCGCGCCAGCTCCTCGGCGGCAGAGGCGTTGCGTTCGGCGTTCGTGCCCCAGATGCAGACGTCGGCCCCGCTCGCGGCCAGCCCGTGGGCCATGCCCAGGCCGATGCCGGAGTTGCCTCCGGTGACGAGCGCGACGTGGCCGGTGAGGTCGAAGAGGTTGTTCACAGGGTTCTCCTCAGGTGTGGATAGATCATTCTATCTAGTAGGCTGCCCATCATGCACCACGACGATGACGCGGCACGCGTCGCACAGCTCGCGCGCGCCCTCGTGCGCGCCCACGATCCGAGAGAGGTCCCTGTCCAGGACTTCCTCGCCGCCCGGTACGACGCCGGCCTCGCCTGGGTCCACTTCCCGGTCGGGCTCGGAGGGCTGGGCGTCTCGCGCGGCCACCAGGCAGTGGCGGACGCGATCCTCGGCGAGGCCGGAGCGCCGGCGGCGTACCCCCTCAACCCGATCGGCTACGGCATGGCCGCTCCCACGCTGCACGAGCATGCGCAGACCGCCGAGCTCAAGAGTCGGTGGCTGCGCCCGCTCGCCACCACCGAGCACATCTGGTGCCAGCTGTTCTCCGAGCCGGGGGCGGGCTCGGACCTCGCCGGGCTGGCGACGGCGGCGGTGCGCGACGGTGCCGGCTGGAAGGTGAACGGGCAGAAGGTGTGGACGACGCTCGCCCACCGCGCCCGCTGGGCGCTGCTCATCGCCCGCACGGATCCCGACGTCCCGAAGCACCGGGGACTCACCTACTTCGTCCTCGACATGCATGCGCCCGGCGTCGAGACCCGGCCGCTGCGGCAGATGACCGGCCAGGCCGAGTTCAACGAGGTGTACCTGACCGACGTGCACGTCCCCGACGAGCACCGCCTCGGCGAGGTCGGCGCCGGGTGGCAGGTCGCCATGACCACGCTGTCCAACGAGCGCACCTCGATCGGTGCCAGCGGGACCCGTCGTGGTGCCGGCACGATCGCTGACGCCGTCGCGCTGTGGGGAAACCGGCCGGAGCGGCGTACGCCGGTCCTCCGCGACCGGCTCGCCCGCCTCTGGCTGCGGTCCGAGGCGCAACGACTGACCTCGGAGCGAGCCCGAGCCACGGCGACCGTACGTGGCCCGGGCGCCGAGGGCTCGGTCGGGAAGCTCGTCGGGGCCGAGCTGAACCAGGCGGTCTACGAGTTCTGCATGGACCTGTTGGGGCCCGAGGCGACCCTGTACGACGACTACGGCATGCGTGAGGTGAGCTCGATCGACGCCTACGGCTCGGTCCAGCAGCGGTTCCTGCGCTCGCGCGCCAACACCATCGAGGGCGGCACCTCCGAGGTGCTGCGCAACATCATCGGAGAGCGGCTGCTCGGCCTCCCGGGAGACCTGCGCGCCGACTCCGGCCGACCGTGGAGCGAGGTTCCCCGTGGCTGACGACGACCGGCAGGGTGAGGCGTTCGCCTTCACCGACGAGCAGCGGGAGCTGCGCGCCGTCGTGCGCGACTTCTGCTCGGCCAACAGTGACGAAGGAGCCGTGCGACGGCTCATGGAGACCGAGCCCGGGTTCGACCCGGCCTTCTGGTCACGCCTCGGAACCGACCTCGGTGTCCTGGGGTTGGGGGTCCCCGAGGAGGTGGGTGGCTCCGGGGGCGGGGTCGTCGAGGCCGCGATCCTCGCCGAGGAGCTCGGCGCGGCCCTTGTCTGCGGACCGATCATCGGCACGCTCGCCCTGGCGATCCCGGCGCTCGTGGCTGCACCCGCCTCGGTCGAGCGCGACGCGGCATTGCGTGGTCTCCTCGACGGAGCGCGCACCGCAGCCCTGGTCCTCCCCGATCTCGCGGCGGGATTCGCGCCGTCGGCCGTGTCGCTGACGGCTACGGACTCGGACGCCGGATGGGCGGTGCGGGGCACCGTCGACCAGGTGGTGGACGGAGCGGTGGCCGACGACCTCGTGGTACCGGCTGTCGGGCCCGAGGGCCTCGTGCTGCTGCTCGTCGACGCCGCGACGAGCGGCGTACGCCGCCGGCCGCTCGGTACCCTCGACCGCACGCGCACCCAGGCGACGGTCCACTTCGCCGAAGCGCCGGCGCGGCTGCTCGCGACGGGCGCCGACGCCGAGCGCATCTGCCGGCACGCTCTGGACGTCGCCGCGGTGCTGCTCGCGGCCGAGCAGGTCGGGGTCGGCCAGCGGATGCTCGACCTCAGCCTGGCCCACGCGCGGACCCGGATCCAGTTCGGCCGTCCCATCGGCTCGTTCCAGGCGGTGAAGCACCGGCTCGCCGACATGTACGTCGACCTCGAGCACGCCCGCTCCGCGGCGTACCACGCGGCGTGGGCGCTCCAGGACGGCACGGACGATGCACGTCTCGTGACGTCGATCGCCCAGGCCGTCTGCTCGGACGCGGCGACGCGCGTCGCGCGCGACGCGGTGCAGGTGCACGGTGGGATCGGCTTCACGTGGGAGCACTCCGCCCACCTGTACCTGAAGCGTGCGTACGCCGACGCGGCCCTGCTGGGCGGCGCCGAGGTGCACCGGGACCGGGTGGCTGCGCTGGTGCTCGACGAGGCCTTCGTCTCGGAGGGACGCGTGTCGGTCGCTGCCGGCTGAGACCGAGACCGAACGGCCCGCCGCGCCCAGGCGGGTGCGGCGGGCCGTTCGGTCTGTGTCGGCCTGTGTCGGCTCGGTCGGAAGGGTGGATCAGCTGGCGGCGCCCAGCGGGGAGAAGTCGGTCGCCTCCAGGAAGCTGGAGGTGGCAGCGGCGGTGACCTGCTCCCCGCTGTTGCGCACCTCGACCCACTCGGGGTCCTCCCAGAAGGCTGCCCACGACGTGGCGGCGGCTTCGCGGTCGGTGTGCGCGAGGAGGTAGACGAGGGTCTCGGTCGGCTTGCCGTCGTCGTCCTGCTCGATCCAGAAGCCGATGTTGGTCATGCCGTGCTTCTCGAACAGGGCGGCTGCGTGGTCGCGGAAGCGGCCGACGAGGGCGTCGATCTTGCCGGGCACGGCGTCGTACTTGCGGAGCTCGAAGATGCGGTTGGTGGTAGTCATTAGAGCAATCTATCTAGTCATTCGGCGGAATGTCGAGGGCTCGGAGAAATCCCGCGCGAACCGTTGACGGTGCCTGCCGGGCGTGCCTATCGTCTCGCTAGATTGTTCTATCTAATGCCGCAAGGCGCAGAACCCGGAGGAAGCAATGAGCGAGCTGACCAAGGCCGAGATGGAGGAGATCCTCCTCGAGCACGAGATCGCCGAGCTGGAGCAGGACGTCCCGCGCACCATGGCCACGCTGGTCGACAACCCGCAGTACGAGCTGCCCACCCTGGGCTTCGCGATCCGCGGCACCGAGGCCGTCACCGAGACCTACCGCCGGATCATGCGCACCGTGGTCGAGCGGGACATCGCCGCGGAGATGCGGGTGCATGCGGTCGCCGCGAACACGCTGATCCGTGAGGCGGTCGTGTCGATGAACCTGGCTGACGGCACGCGTGTCAGCGGAACCTACAACGTGATCATGGGCTTCGACCCCGAGCAGCGGAAGATCACCGGCGAGCGCATGTACATGGACACGAACTTCGCGGCGTACATGACCGAGCAGCTCGGGGAGGACTTCGACCAGGTGCCCGGCGTGACGAAGCTCGGCGACGTGCTCCCGAACATCGAGCGGCACGACGCGTTCGCGGTCGCCGAGCGCAAGGGCAAGACCATCAACCGGCCTGCCGCTGCCAACGCCTGAGCTCTCGCAACCGAACGCATCCCAACAGAAAGAGGAGTCGATGACTGACTCGTTCCGTGCTTTCGTCGTCCGCAACGACGACGAGGGCTTCCGCGCCGGCGTGGAGCAGCTCTCCTCGGGAGACCTGCCCGAAGGCGACATCACCGTCCGGGTGAGCCACTCCAGCTTCAACTACAAGGACGGTCTCGCCTGTATCCCGGGCAGCCCGGTGGTCACGTCGTACCCGATGGTTCCCGGCATCGACCTGGCCGGCATGGTCACGGAGTCCGATGACCCGCGCTTCCCGGTCGGTCAGGAGGTCGTGGCCATCGGCCGCGGTCTCGGCACGGATCGGTTCGGCGGCTTCGCCGAGTACGTCCGGCTGCCGGCCGACATCCTCGAGCCGCTTCCCGCGGGGCTGACCCTCAAGGAGGCGATGGCGCTGGGAACGGCGGGGTTCACCGCGGGTCTCGCGATCCAGCGGCTGGAGGAGAACGGACTGCGTCCGGATGCGGGCCGCGTGCTCGTCACCGGCGCCACTGGCGGGGTCGGCAGCACCGCGGTGAACATGCTGGCCGGTCTCGGCTACGAGGTCGTCGCCAGCACGGGCAAGGCGGAGGAGCACGACTACCTGCGCGAGCTCGGTGCCTCCGAGGTCATCGACCGCGACACGGTGGCGGCGGCTGCCGGACCGATCGACGCCGAGCTGTGGGCCGGCGCCATCGACCCGGTCGGCGGCTCGACGCTCGCCTACCTGCTCAGCACCACGCAGTATGGCGGGTCGGTGGCCAACTGCGGAATGACGGGCGGTCTCGACGTGAGCGCGTCGGTCCTGCCCTTCATCCTGCGGGGGGTGAACCTGCTCGGGATCGACTCGGTCATGTGCCCGCCCGCGGTGCGGTCCGCGCTGTGGCTGCGGCTCGGTTCCGACCTCAAGCCGAAGTACCTGACCGAGGGGATCGCGCAGGAGGTGGGTCTCGACGACGTGCCGCGGCTCGCCGGCGAGATCCTGTCGGGGGCGATCAGGGGCCGGACCATCGTGTCCCTGTAGTGGGATGCCTCGCCGGCTCCCGGCGCTGTCGCGGGAGCCGGCGAGGCAGTAGTTAGAGTGATCTAGCGTGTAGGATGGTGCCCGTGTCCACTCGTCCCTCGACCGTAGACGGTCAGCCCGGTACGCGCACCCGCTTGGTCGAGTCCGCTGCGACGCTCTTCAGCCGTCGCGGCTACTCCGCCACCGGGGTCAAGGCCGTGCTGGCGGACGCCTCGGCGCCGTACGGCTCGCTCTACCACTGGTTCCCCGGCGGCAAGCAGGAGCTCGGCGTCGCCGCGATCGAGTACGGCGGCCAGCGCTACCGTGAGCTGATCGAGTCGGTCTACCCCGAAGGCAAGGACGTCGTCGACGCCACGGCCGCATCGTTCAAGGTAGCGGCGGAGATCCTGGAGTCGAGCGACTACGACTACGCCTGCCCGATCGCGACGATCGCGCTGGAGGTCGCGAGCAGCGACGAGCCGATGCGGGTTGCCGCGGCATCCGCCTTCGAGTCGTGGCTGGAGTTCCTGCAGGGACGCTTCGCGTCGGCCGGCATGTCGAAGAGTCGTGCTCGCGACGTGGCGGTCGAGATCTTCGCCCTCCTCGAGGGCTCGCTCCTCCTGGCCCGCACCACCCGCACCACCAAGCCCATCCTGACCGCCGGCCGCCTCGCGACGGCGTGCGTCGAGGAGGCGCTCACGGCGGACGGCGTCGGCCGTCCCGCCCGGAAGAAGGCGGCTGCGCCGGCCAAGAAGACGGCGGCCAGGACGACCAAGTCGGCCGCGAAGTCCGCCTGACGCTGTCCCTTCCGCCGGGCGGCTGAGCAAGCCGGCCCGGCGTACTGGCGCGCCCCGACGTCGGCAATCGCCAGCTCCGGCAAGGCCGCCGATTTTGGTCGTTGACGTGACGAGCGTCATGCGCCTATCGTGAAATAGATCGTTCTATCCAATCCTGGTGAACACGGGTATGCCAGCTCGCCGAAGGCCGCCGAGGCCCGGAGCCGGTGCCCCGACAAGCTCGAGAAACGGAGAAAGTCCATGGCCATCAAGCGCGTGGGTCACGTCGTCCTGAAGATGCGCGACCTGGAGGTCGCCAAGCAGTTCTACTGCGGCGTCCTGGGGATGCAGATCTCGTCCGAGTCGGAGATCGCGGTCTTCTTCCGCTTCAACGACTACCACCACGACATCGGCGTCTTCAAGACGACCGAGGACGCCGAGGCGCCCAAGGAGGCACAGGTCGGTCTGCTGCACGTCGCGCTCGTCGTCGACAGCCGCGAGTCCCTCATCGAGACCTATCACGACCTGCAGGCGAAGGGCATCAAGATCGAGGCCCAGTTCGACCACGGGATGACCAACAGCATCTACATCTACGACCCCGAGGGCAACGCCATCGAGATCTACTGCGAGGTCCCCGAGTACGACTGGCGGACCAACGACGACTTCGTCGGCTACCTCAAGGAGATGGACCTCGAGAAGGTCTGAGGCCTTCCCGCCGCCCAGCCACGTCCTAACCCACCAGCCTTGAGGAGGCACCCAATGACGCTGCTCGCGCACGACATCGACGCGCACGAGATGATCCCGAGCCACCGGCTCGGCGAGGTCTTCGGCGAGCCGGGCGAGATGCTCGGCAAGCTGTTCGACCGCGCGGACGAGATCAACCACGACCCCACCGCCACCAACATGTCCCAGGCCGTCGAGGACACCATGGACATCGACGCGTCCTCGATCTGGGAGGTCAAGGGCCCCGGCTCGCCGAGCGCCATCGACCTGAGCCGCCGCGTCGAGGTCCTCGACGTCATGGGCGTCGAGAAGCAGCTGGTGTTCCCGACCAACGCGATCGCCGCGATGATGGTCGGCGGCATGGAGGACGTCGCCTTCGCCGCCCGCTTCGGTGGCGACGAGTCGATGTTCAAGGGCATCCCGCGCCCGGAGTTCGCCCAGAACTTCATCAATGCCTACAACGACTGGGTCATCGCGAACGCCCACGTCGCCGACGGCCGGATCGTCATGGTCGGCATCGTCCCGACCAGCGACGACGTCCAGGAGATGGTCGCGACCGCCCAGCGGCTGGTCGACGGCGGTGTCAAGGCGGTCTGGATGCAGGCCGACACGCCTCCGGGCGGTGTCTCGCCGGCACACTCGATGCTCGACCCGCTGTGGAAGCTGTACGCCGACAACGACGTCGCAGTGACCCTGCACATCGGCACCGAGTTCTTCTTCCTCGACCCGCGCTGGTGCTTCGCCGAGACCTTCGGTGACCTCTTCCAGTCGCCGGAGATCCCGAACACCAACATCCAGATGTTCTCCACGGTGCACATGGCCGTCGAGAACTACCTGTCCGCGCTCGTGCTCGGCGGTGTCTTCGAGCGCTTCCCGACGCTGCGCGTGGGTCTGCTGGAGGTCGGCGGCTACTGGGTGGGGCCCGCCGCCGAGCGGATGGACATGTACATCAAGGTCTTCCCCGGCGCCTCCGCGGCGAAGTTCCCGATGAAGCCGTCGGAGTACATCAAGCGCAACGTGCGGGTCTCGCCGTTCAACTTCGAGCCGGTGGACAAGTACTTCACCGACTATCCGGAGCTGGCGGACGTCTTCTGCTTCTCGACCGACTACCCGCACGTCGAGGGCACGAAGAACTCCCGCGCCAACATGGCTGCCAAGGTGGAGCCGCTGGGTGAGGAGATCACCACGAAGTTCTTCCGCACCAACGCCGAGTGGCTGCTGCCGTGACCGACGCACCCGCAGCCGCCCCGGACCTCGGCCCCCTGGGTCTGTGGACCTACCACCTCGACATCCAGCCGGCGCCGCGTGCGCGCGAGCTGGCGGCCGAGCTGGACGACCTGGGTTTCGGGGCGCTGTGGGTGCCCGACTGGGTGGGACGCGAGCCCTTCGTCAACGCTGCCCTGCTGCTCGGGGCGACCGAGCGGATGGCGGTCGCGACCGGCGTCGCGAGCCTCTACGGCCGGACCGCCCTGACGATGAACTCGGCGTGGCAGGCCCTGACCGAGGCGTTCCCCGACCGGTTCCTGCTCGGCGTCGGCGTCAGCCACGACGCCGTGGTCAGCAACAACCACGGCGGGCAGTACAGCGCGAAGCCCTACAGCACCATGGTCGAGTACCTCGACGCCATGGATGCGAGCAGGTACGCCGCCGCGCCACCGACGGCGCCTCCGCGCCGGGTGCTCGCAGCGCTCGGACCGCGGATGCTGCGGCTCGCCGCCGAACGCGGCGTCGGGGCGCACACCTACTTCGTCCCGGTCGAGCACACCGCGCAGGCGCGGGAGGTCCTCGGGGACGCGCCCTTCCTCGCGCCGGAGCAGACGGTCGTGCTGTGCACCGACCCCGACCGGGCGCGGGCGACCGCCCGTGCCTTCATGAGCGGCTACCTGGCGCTCCCGAACTACACCAGCAACGTGCGTCGCCTCGGGTGGGACGACGCCGACCTCGCCGGCGGCGGCAGCGACCGCCTCGTCGACGCCATCGTCGCGTGGGGCTCGGTCGACGCGATCGCGACGAGGGTGCAGGAGCACCTCGACGCGGGCGCCGACCACGTCCCGGTGCAGGTGCTGATCGACGACATCCGTGGCCTGCCGATCGCCGAGTGGCGCGAGCTTGCCTCGATCATCCCGGCGCTGCGCACCCGCTCGACCTCGCTCGTCACCTCCGCCTCCTGATCCGAAGGAACCCTCCATGGCCACCACCGTCGCCGCCAACTACCTCGCCCGGCTCGCCGAGCTCGGCATCGACTCGCTCTTCGTCAACGCCGGCACCGACCACGCGCCGATCGTCGAGGCGTACGCGATCAACAAGGAGCAGGGTGGCCCCCGGCTGCCCGTGCCAGTCCTCTGTGCGCACGAGAACCTCGCCGGCGGCATGGCGCACGGCGCCGCGCTCGTCACCGGTCGGCCCCAGGCACTGCTCGTCCACGTCAGCGTCGGTACGGCGAACGCCGCCTGCGCCGTGGCGAACGCGGCCCGCGACCGGGTGCCGCTGCTCGTCACGGCGGGGCGGTCGCCGGTCCTCGAGGCGGGCGCCGTCGGGGCCCGCGACCTGCCGATCCACTGGACGCAGGAGATGTTCGACCAGGCAAGCATCGTCCGCGAGTTCACCAAGTGGGACTACGAGCTGCACGACGCACGCCAGGTCGAGGACGTCGTCGACCGCGCCATGAGCGTGGCGGAGTCGCACCCGCGCGGGCCCATCTACCTGTCGCTGCCCCGGGAGGTGCTGGCCGAGACGGTGGACGACTTCGTGCCCGAGCGCCCGCGGACCGTCGTACCGACGAGCGTGCAGCCGGACCCCACCGCGATCCGCGAGCTCGCCGACCGGATCACGGCGGCACGCTTCCCCGTCATCATCTCCACGGCGTCGGGCGCAGAGGCCGGCTCGGCCGCCCTGCTCGGCGAGGTGTGCGAGCGGTTCAGCATCGGGGTCGCCGACCCGTTCTCGCGGTTCCTGACCGTGTCCGGCGCCCACCCGAACCACGTCGGCACGAACCCCGCCGCGATCTTCGCCGAGGCGGACCTCGTGGTCTTCCTGGAGTGCGACGTCCCGTGGATCGAGCACTACTGGAAGCCCGACGACCACACCTTCATCGCCCAGGTCGCGATCGACCCGATCCACAGCACCATCCCGATGCGGACCCATCGCTCCGACCTCAACATCAGCGCCACGCCCGTCGCCTTCCTCACGGCGCTGGCCGAAGCGCTCGAGGGCCGGGCACCCCGGACCAGGGCTGCCCGCACCAAGCGGATCCGTGCCCTCGCCCGGTCGGTGCGCGCGGGTGTCGAGGCCCAGCGTGCCAAGGAGCTCACCGAGTCCGACGAGCCGATCACCAAGGCGACCATCTCCGCGGTGCTGGGCGAGCTGCTCGACAAGGACGACCTGGTGTTCAACGAGTACGTCGGCGTCCCGGAGCTGCTGAACCGCACCGAGCCGGGGACCTACTACTTCCTGCCGTCCGCCGGAGGTCTGGGCTGGGGCCTGCCCGCCGCGCTGGGTGCCAAGTACGCCGCGCCCGACCGCACCGTCGTGGCGACGCTCGGCGACGGGGCGTACATGTTCGCCAACCCCGCTGCCTGCCACCAGGCGGCCGCGAAGCACAACCTGCCGGTGCTGACCGTCCTCGCGAACAACAGCGAGTGGTGGGCGGTCGACGCGGCGACGTACTCGGTCTACCCGGACGGCACCGCCCTGGCCAACGCCGAGGACCGGTTCTCCGACCTGTCCCCGTCGCCCGACTTCGCGGCGTACTGCACCGCTTCGGGGGGCCACGGCGTGACGGTCCACCACCGCTCCGAGCTGCGTGGCGCGCTGGAGGAGGCACTGCGGGTCGTGCGCGAGCAGGGCCGGCAGGCACTCGTCGACGTGCGCTGCAGCTGACAACTTCCCTCGAGGTCTGGAGATCCCATGCGTTACAACCACGCCGCACTGTTCGCGGGCGTCGCCGCAGCCGTCCCCGAGCGTGACTGCGTCGTGTTCCGTGACCGACGCCTGAGCTACGCCGAGGTCGCCGGCCGGGTCAACCGGCTCGCGAACCTGCTGCTCGACCACGGCATCACGATCGAGCGGGAGCGGTCCGAGCTCCAGCCCTGGGAGTCCGGTCAGGGCCACGTCGCGCTCTACCTGCAGAACGGCAACGAGTACCTCGAGGGCATGCTCGGCGCCGCGACCGCACGGGCCGCGTCCTTCAACGTCAACTACCGGTACGTCGAGGCGGAGCTGGCCTACCTGCTCGACGACGCCTCGGCGCAGGCGATCGTCTTCCACGCCCGGTTCGCGCCCACGCTGCAGGCCGTGCTCCCGACGCTGCGTCGGCGCCCCGCGCTGCTGCTGCAGGTGGCCGACGACTCCGGCAACCCGGTGATCCCCGGCGCGCTGGACTACGAGGACGCCCTGGCCGCGGCGAGCCCGGAGTGCCCCGCGACCGATCCGGACCCGGACGACCTCTACCTGCTCTACACCGGCGGAACGACGGGTATGCCCAAGGGCACCACGTGGACCCAGGCAGACATCCTCGTCAGCTCGATCGCGGCCTTCCTGCCCGAAGGCCTCTTCGAGGTCGACACCCTGTCCGAGGGCGTCGCGCTGTGCGCGTCGACCGACCGGCGGGTCGTCATGCCGCTTCCGCCGCTCATCCACGGCGCGGCCCAGTGGCTCGCGATGTCGGGGATCCTCACCGGAGGAACGGTTGTCTTCCCCGACGTGGTGGATGGCTTCGACCCCGCCGCCGTGTGGGAGGTGATCGACCGCGAGGGTGTGCAGCTCATGAACATGGTCGGCAACTCCTTCGCCACCCCGTTCTGCGACGAGCTCGAGCGTGGCTGCCACTCCGGCAGCTCGCTGGTGATGGTCGGCAGCGGGGGAGCGGTGCTCACGGCGCCGGTCAAGGACCGCATCCTGCGGCTCCTGCCGCACGTCGCCGTGGTCGACGTCGCTGGTTCCTCGGAGAGCGGCTCGCAGCTGTCGAACATCAGCACCGCGCAGGTGCCGGCCACCTCCGGGGTCTTCACGGCCGCCGAGGGCAGCTGCGTGGTCGACGAGACCCAGACGCGCCTGCTGCAGCCGGGTGATCCTGCGGCCGGTTGGCTCGGCCGCCAGGGGCCGATCCCCTTGGGCTACCTGGGTGATCGTGCGAAGACCGAGCGGACCTTCCCCGTCATCGACGGCGTCCGGACCGTCCTGCCCGGTGACCGCGCGCGGCTGCTGGCCGACGGCTCGATCGAGCTGCTCGGACGCGACTCGGTGACGATCAACACCGGTGGGGAGAAGGTCTTCGCCGAGGAGGTCGAGACCGCCCTCGCAGACCACCCGGCCGTCGCCGACGTGGTCGTGGTCGGCCGGCCCAGCGAGCGCTGGGGCAACGAGGTCGTCGCCGTCGTACAGATCGAGGAGGGGTGCGCCGCCTCCGACGACGACCTGGTCGAGCACGCGGGCCGCAGCCTCGCCCGCTACAAGCTGCCGAAGGCGATCGTGCGGGTCGACTCGGTGCTCCGGAGCCCGGCCGGCAAGGCCGACTACCGGTGGGCGCGGGAGACCGCGGCCGCGTCCGCACAACCCGCCACTGTCTGAGAAGCCGTCCGAGAAGAGGAACACCATGCCCCACGCACCGAGCACCGACCTCACCCCCGAGGAGCTGCAGCGCCTCCTCGACGCCCAGCGCGCCGCCCAGGCGGCCGACCCGATCCCCGACGCCGCGACCCGGCGCGACCGCATCGACCGCTTCGTCGCCGCGGTGCTCGAGCACGGCGCCGAGCTGGCCAAGGCCCTCGACGCCGACTTCGGCGGTCGACCGGAGACCTCGTCGCTGGAGATCGACGTCGTCGGCGCCGTACCGACGATCAACCACACCTACGAGAACCTCGAGACCTGGATGCAGGACACCGAGCTCGAGCCGGCCCTCGAGGGCGCGATCTCGACCGTCATCCAGCACCGTCCCAAGGGCGTCGTCGGCGTCATCAGCCCGTGGAACTTCCCGGTCGTCCTCGCTGTGCTGCCCGCCGTCGAGGCGCTCGCCGCGGGCAACCGGGTGATGATCAAGATGTCCGACATGACGCCCCAGACCGGCGAGGTGCTCGCCCGTGCGGTCGCCTCCCGGCTGTCCTCGGACGAGGTCGTGGTCGTCAACGGGGGCCTCGCCACCGCTGAGGCCTTCGCCAACCTGCGCCTGGACCACATCTTCTTCACCGGCTCGCCCAAGGTCGGCCGGCTCGTCGGCGAGGCCGCCGCCCGCAACCTCGTGCCGGTCACCCTCGAGCTGGGCGGCAAGAACCCCGTCATCGTCGCGCCGGACGCCGACATCGCCGACGCGGCGGTGCGCATCGCGCCCGGCCGGCTGTTCAACAACGGCCAGGTCTGCCTCTCGCCGGACTACGTCTTCATCCCTGAGGCGAGCAAGGACGCGTTCGTGGAGGCCTACAAGGCGGCCGTGCTCACGCACTTCCCGACGTTCGTGGACAACCCGGACGTCGTGTCGGTGATCAACGAGGCCAACTACGACCGGGTGACCGGGCTGGTCGCGGACGCCAAGGCCAAGGGCGCCCGCGCGGTCGTCATCGTCCCCGAGGGCGAAGTCGACCGGCTGCCGGAGGCGGCCGCCGCGCGCCGCATCCCGCCGACGCTCCTGCTCGACGTGCCTGCCGACGCAGCCATCCACGGTGAGGAGATCTTCGGACCGGTGCTGGTGGTGCACACCTATTCCGATGTCGACGAGGCGATCGGTTACGTCGCCGCGGGGGAGCACCCCTTGACGTCGTACTGGTACGGCTCCGAGGACGAGGACTTCCAGCGCTACCTGGCGCGCACCAACTCCGGCTCGGTGTCGGTCAACGACTTCGCGCTGCCGTACGCCGACCACGGCGCCTCCTTCGGTGGCGTGGGCATGAGCGGCTCGGGCGGCTACCACGGCAAGGCCGGCTTCGACACGTTCTCGCACGCCCGTGCGGTGACGCGGTCGAACGTGCCGTTCCCGATGTCGCCCGCGATCGTGCCGCCGCTGCTGCCTGAGCGCGTCGAGGCCGTGGCCGCCGCGACGGCGGGTGCCGCCGCTTTCTTCGCCGCCCGCGCCGACGGCTCGGCCTCGTAGGGGATGCCATGACCGACGACGCGCTGGTGCTGTGCGAGCGACCCGCGGACCGGGTGGCCCGGATCGTCCTGAACCGGCCGGAGGCCAGAAACGCCCAGAGCATGCGGCTGCTCTACGAGCTCAACGACGCCTTCGACCGCGCTGCTCAGGACGACACCGTCAGCGTCGTCATCCTGGCCGCGAACGGCCCGCACTTCTCCTCGGGCCACGACCTGCGCGAGCACGACGCGGCCGAGGTGGTCGCCCAGCACAGCCGGGTCGGCACGTGGTGCGGCTTCGGCTGCGCGGGCGCGGAGTCGCAGATGGCCGTGGAGAAGGAGATGTACCTCGGCCTCTCCGAGCGCTGGCGCAACCTCCCCAAGCCCACCATCGCGGAGGTCCAGGGCAAGGTCATCGCCGGCGGACTCATGCTGGTGTGGCCGTGCGACCTGATCGTTGCGGCCGAGGACGCGCTCTTCCAGGACAACACGGTGGCCATGGGCGTCGCGGGCGCCGAGTTCTTCAACCACCCGTACGAGGTGGGCGTGCGCACGGCGAAGGAGATGCTCTTCACCTCCGACCTGTTCACCGCCGAGGAGCTCCACCGTCGCGGGATGGTCAACCACGTCGTGCCGAACGACGAGCTGCGGCCGTTCACGCTGCAGCTGGCCGCGCGGATCGCCGAGAAGCCGCTCTTCGCGTTGAAGCTGGCCAAGGAAGCGGTCAACGCTGCCCAGGACAACATGGGTCGCAGCAACGCGATGCAGACGTCGTTCGCCCTGCACCAGCTGTGCCACAGCCACAACCAGCAGGTCCACGGCCTGCCCATCGACCCGGGCTTCCTGCAGCGCAGCCCGGTGGGCCGGCCGTGAACGGCATCGGCGGGTCGTACCACGGCCCGCGCAGGTACGCCGTACGACGCCACCCGTGCCCCGGCCCGTCCTGGGCCCGCGCCGGCCACAGCCTGCTTATCCAGATCGCCGACGCGGACCCGGTCCGCGCCGTCGTACCACCGAAGCCGAGCACCGCACGACGTCTGCTTGCAGCCGTCAGCGCCCTGCTGCGGAGGGTCTGACCGATCCGACGTCGGCCGACCCTTGACCCACCTCCCTCCTAAATAGAACGATCTATTTATTATGACTGACCTCACACTTGACGAGATGGAAGCTCTTCTCCACCTGCACGAGGAGTACGAGCTCAACTACGACTTCGACGGCACGATCTCCACGCTGACCGCCGTCCCCCAGTACGAGCTGCCGACGCTCGGCTGGAAGATCGAGGGCCGCGACGCGGTCGTCGAGCTCTACCGCCGCATGCTGCCGGGCGGCCTCATCCAGGCGATGTGGGCCGAGAAGCGCGTCCACGCCGTCGCCCCGAACACGCTGGCCCGCGAGGCCTTCGTCTTCTTCAACACGCCCGACGGTCGTCGCGTGAAGGGCCAGTACATGGCCGTCATCGCCTACGACAAGGACGAGAAGCTGATCATCGGCGAGCGGCTCTACATGGACAAGTCCTTCGCCGAGGCGATGGCCCGCGCGCTGGGACCCGACTTCGGCGACATCCCCGGTGTCTCCCAGATCGTCCCGGACGAGGAGCCGGACACCCGCACCATGAAGGCGATCGGCATCCACGACTGGGGCGGCCCGGAGGTTCTCGAGCCCGTCGAGCTCCCGCTGCCCACGCCCGGCAAGGGCGAGGTCCGCATCCGGGTCAGGGCCGCCACCGTCAACCCCGTCGACACCGCGACCCGTGCCGGCTTCCGTGGCCCCATGACCAAGGCCGCGGCCCCCGGGCCCTACGTCTTGGGCATGGAGGTCGCCGGCGTCCTCGACGCGATCGGCGAGGGCACCCGTACCGACCTGTCGGTCGGCGACGACGTCATGGCGATCGTGCACCCGCTCGGCTCCAACGGCGGCTACGCCGAGTACGTCGTCGTACCGGCCAACTCGACCGCGCGGGCGCCGAAGGGTGTCTCGCACGCCGAGGCCACTACCATCCCGATGAACGGCCTCACCGCCCGCCTCGCGATCGACCTGCTCGAGCTCGAGGCCGGCGACACCCTCGCCGTCACGGGTGCTGCCGGTGCCGTCGGTTCGTACGTCGTCGAGCTGGCCAAGCAGGACGGTCTGCGGGTGATCGCGGTCGCCAGCGCCTCCGACGAGGACCTGGTCAGGAAGCTCGGTGCCGACGTCTTCGTCCCGCGGGGCGACGACTTCGCGCAGCGGATCCTCGATGCGGCCCCCGCCGGTGTCGACGGTTTCGTGGACACGGCCGTGCTGAACGACGCCGTGCTGCCGGCGGTCAAGGACAACGGCGCGGTCTCGACGCTCCGCGGCTTCCTTGCTCCCGCTGAGCGCGGCATCGAGTACCGCGCGGTGTTCGTGCCGGAGTACGCCCGCGACCGGGCCAAGCTCGACCGGCTGCGTCAGCACGTCGAGGACGGCCAACTGACCCTCCGGGTGGGCCAGATCTTCCCGGCCGAGGAGGCGCCCGAGGCGCACCGGGTCGTCGAGAAGGGCGGCTTCCGCGGCCGCGTCGTCCTCGAGTTCTGAGACAGGAGATGACCATGAGTGGCACCGACGTGTTCGTCCTCGGGGGCGCGCAGACCGACTTCGCCCGGGTGTGGACCCGCGAGGGACTCGGGATCGCGGACCTGGTCCGCGAGGTCGTCCAGGACGCGCTCGGTGCCGCTCAGGTCGAGGCCGAGCAGATCCAGGTCGGCCACGTGGGCAACTTCGCCGGCGAGCTGTACGTCGGCCAGGGGCACCTGGGCGGCCTCCTGGTCGAGGCTGATCCCGCCTTCGCGGGCATGCCGACCTCGCGCCACGAGGCCGCCTGCGCCTCGGGCGGCATGGCGATCCTCGCGGCGATGGCCGACATCGAGGCCGGCCGCTACGACGTCGCCCTGGTCGTCGGTGCGGAGATCCTGCGCACCGGCCCCGGCACCGAGGCGCAGCGGCTGCTCGCGGCCGGTGCGTGGGTCCCGCGCGAGACCGAGGGAGTCGACTTCGTCTGGCCGACCCAGTTCGACGCGGTCGCGACGGAGTACGAGCGCCGCTACGGCCTGGACCACGCCCACCTCGGCGCCATCGCCGAGAACAACCTGACCAACGCGCGGCGCAACCCCTTCGCGCAGACCCGCACGTGGGCCCTAGGCCCTGACGTGTTCGGCGACGACGACGCGGCCAACCCGCTGGTCGCCGGCATGCTGCGCCGGGCCGACTGCAGCCCGATCACCGACGGCGGCGCTGCGGTGGTCCTCGCCTCGGCGAGCGCGGCCCGCGCCTGGGCCGAGGCCCGTGGCCGCACCTTGGAGAGCGTCCCGCGCATCTCCGGCTGGGGCCACACGACGGCGCGGATGGCGATCGACGACAAGATCGCCGACGCCAAGGAGTCCGAGTACGTGGCGCCGCACCTGCGCCGCGCGATCACCGACGCCTTCGACCGGGCGCACGTCGCCGACGTCGGGGCCATCGACGTCATCGAGCTGCACGACTGCTTCAGCATCAGCGAGTACCTCATGCTCGACCACTTCGGCATCACCGCGCCCGGCGAGGCCTGGCGGGCGATCGAGGACGGCACCATCGCCGTCGGAGGACGTACGCCGGTCAACCCCTCGGGCGGGTTGCTCGGGCTCGGACACCCGGTCGGGGCGAGCGGCGTACGGATGATCCTCGACGCGGCGAAGCAGGTCCAGGGGTCCGCCGGCCCCGTCCAGGTGGAGAGCGCACGGCGCGCGGCCGTCCTGAACATGGGTGGCGGCCTCACGACCACCGCCTGCTTCGTCGTGGAGACGGCGTCGGCGACCTGCTGATGCGGCGACCGGCAGGGCACGCCGCCGCCGACACTAGATAGATCGAACTAGATACAGAGGAACCATGATCAAGCTCACCGCTCTCTTCGGGCACCCCGACTCCGTCGACGACTTCGAGACCCACTACCTCGAGAAGCACGTCCCCATCGCGCGCAGCATCCCGAACCTGGTCCGCCTGGAGACGGCGCGCACGATGCCCAGCCCGTCCGGGGAGGCGCCGCCGTACCACCGCATCGCCGAGCTGTGGTTCGACGACCTCACCAGCCTCGGCGCCGCGCTGGCGTCGGAGCAGGGCCAGGCCGCCTCGGCCGACATCGGGTACTTCGCGACGGGTGGCGCCACCCTCTTCCTCTCCGACATCGACGACTGACGCGCCATGTCCGAACCGACCACGATCCGCACGGCGCTCGACGACGGAATCCTGACCGTCACCATCGACCGGCCGCACCGGCTCAACGCCTTCACGCTCGTCATGGCCGACGAGCTCGAGACCGTGTTCCGCGAGGTCAACGAGCGTGACGAGGTACGTGCCGTCGTCGTGACCGGCTCCGGCGATGCCTTCTGCGCGGGCATGGACCTGACCGGCGGCGGCAACGTCCTCGGCCTGGACCAGAGCCTGACCCCGGGCCTCGCCGACATGGAGGACCTGGACGACCCCGGCATCCGGCGCGTCCGCGACGCCGGTGGCCGGATGGCGTTGGCCATCCACGCGTGCCGCAAGCCGGTCATCGCCGCGATCAACGGTCCCGCCGTCGGCATCGGCGCCACGATGACGCTGGCGATGGATGCCCGGCTGGCTTCGACCAACGCCCGCATCGGCTTCGTCTTCGGACGCCTCGGCCTGGTGCCGGAGGCGGCGTCCACCTGGTTCCTGCCGCGGATCGTCGGCGTGCCCGCCGCGCTCGACCTGGTTCTCTCCGCCGACATCCTCGACGCCAAGGCCGCGCGGGAGATCGGGCTGGTCCGCTCCGTGCACGCCCCGGAGGACCTGCTCGTCGAGGCCCGCGCGCTGGCGGACCGGTGGACGAATGGTCGGTCCGCGGTCGCCACGGCGCTCTCGCGCCAGATGCTGTACCGGAACTCCGCCACTCCGGAGCAGGCCCACCGCATCGAGTCGCTCGGCCTGTTCTACCTGAGCATCGGCGACGGCGCGGAGGGCATCAATGCCTTCGGCGAGAAGCGCGCGCCGGCCTTCGCCGACTCCGCCGCCGAGATGCCGCCGTTCTACGACGCCTGGGTCGCGCCGGCCTGACGGCCTCAGAACCCCCAGCAGTTCACCGCACAACCAACACCGTGGGAGACACAAGATGAGAAGGAACAACTCGCGCCGCTGGACGGCGGCCGCGGCAAGCATGACGCTCGTGGCCCTCGGTGCCAGTGCTTGCGGCAGCAACGACGACAGCTCGAAGGCGACGTCGCCGGACTTGTCGAACGTCAGCTTCACCGGCGACCCGATCAAGGTGATGACCACGTCCTCCTGGGGCAACGCCATTTTCGACATCAAGGACCCGGTGACCATCGCCCAGGCCGCGGTCGACAAGATCAACGAGGCGGGCGGCATCGCCGGCCACAAGGTCGTCCTGGACACCTGCAACGACGGCGCGGACGCCAACTCCGCGGCGGCGTGTGCTCGTGAGGCGGTGGCGAACAAGGACATCGCGTACGTCGGTGGCATCAGCATCAACCCGGCCGTGGTCGGCCCGATCCTGGAGAAGGGCGGCATTCCGTGGCTCGGCGCGCAGGGCGTCACCGCTTGGGACCTCGCCAACGCTGACTCGTACCCGCTCGTGTCGGGCCCGCTCGCATTCGGCGCCCTCGCGATCCGGGCGGTGAAGGACGGTTGCAAGAACATCGGGGTGGTGCGCTACGACGCGCCTGCCGCAGCCGGCGTTGTCGCGGCGTTCAACGCTGCCCTCGCCAAGGTCGGCGCCAAGGTCTCGGCAGACATCCCCGTGCCGCCGACGGCCGTCACCTTCGACTCGATCGCCGCGCAGGTCAGCAAGACCGACTGCACGATCGCCGCGATCCCGTCGCAGACCTTCCTGGGCGTCGTGGCAGCCGTGCGCGGGTCCGGCGGTTCGACGAAGTTCTACACGATCGCTGGAACGGCCAACGCTGCCACCTTGAAGGCTGGCGGAGCCACCCTTGACGGTGTGGTCACGCAGGTGAACTTCCCGACGGAGGAAGACCCGGTGTGGGCCGACGCCAAGGCTGCTGCGCCCAACGTCGACTGGGGCTGGATCTACAACGACAGCACCTGGGCCTCGTACCAGACCCTTGCGGACGTCCTGAAGAACAGTCACGAGAAGACCGTCGACGCCGCCGCGCTCCGCAAGGCACTCGACCACGCCACGGCCGCCTCGACCGGTGGTGTGACCCCGCCGATCAACTTCACCAAGGGAATGCCGGTCCCGGGCTTGAACCGCATCTTCAACACGACCATCTGGTTCGCCAAGATCCAGGGCGGGAAGGTCGCCATCGACGGCCCGTCGGTCAACCTCGCTGCCGCCGGCTGACGGTAGCCGACCCCTTGTCTCGGGGGCACGGTGCTCGTACTCGTGCCCCCGAGGCCCTTCACACGGTGGAAGGTTCCACGATGACTTCACTCACCAAGCCAGTCCAGGCCCGCGGTCTGACCGCGGGTTACGCCGGGACCCCGGCCGTCGTCAACCTCGACCTCGAGGTCGACGCGGGTGAGGTCTTCGCCCTCCTCGGTGCCAACGGGGCGGGCAAGACCACCACTCTGCTCGCGCTGGCGGGCGAGCTGGCAACCATGGCCGGCACCGTCGAGGTATTGGGCGACAAGCGGCGCCGCCGACTTCACCAACGGGCCCGAGCGGGCGTCGGGTTCCTCACCGAGGAGCGCTGCGTCTTCACCCAGATGTCCGGCTGGGACAACATCAGGCTGGGCCGGTGCAAGGCCGATGGCGTCCTCGAGATCTTCCCTGAGCTGGAGCCACACCTCAGCAAGCCGGCCGGGCTGCTGTCCGGCGGTCAGCAGCAGATGCTCGCGCTGGGACGGATCCTCGCCTCGAAGCCGAAGGTCCTGCTTGCCGACGAGCTCTCGCTCGGCCTGGCCCCACTGGTCGTTGCCCGCCTCCTCGAGGCACTGCGGGCGGCCGCCGACTCAGGCGTCGCCGTGGTGCTGGTTGAGCAACACGTCCACAAGGCGCTCGAGATCGCCGACCGCGGCTGCGTCCTGCGGCGTGGCCGAGTGATGTTGACCGGAACCGCACAGGAGCTGGTCGACGACATCGACTCCATCTCTTCGCACTACCTGGCAGGTGCGCTGTGAACGATTTGATCCTCTACGGGCTGCTCGGCCTGGGTTCCGGCAGCCTGTACGCCCTCCTCGGCACCGGCATGGTCCTGATCTACCGGGGCTCGGGTGTCATCAACTTCTCCCACGCGGGCTTCGCGCTCCTGGGCGCCTTCGCCATCTACGAGATGCACACGGTCCGCGGTCACTCGATGACGCTGTCGATGATCGTCGCGATCGGATTCACGGCGTTGGTCGGCGTACTCGTCCAGGCCGTGGTCATGCGCCCGCTCCGCAACGCGAGCCCGCTCGCCCGCGTGATCGCGACCCTGGGTCTGCTCAGCGTCATGTCGCAAGTGGTCCTGCTCAAGTACGGCCCCAACCCGTTCCTCAGCGCCCAGCCGTTCCCCACGGGCCCGGTGAAGGTGACCAGTCACATCTCCGTGGGCCGGCCGACGTTCTATCTCCTCGGCGTCGCCGTGATCGTGAGCCTGATCCTGACCGTGGCCGCAGGGCGTACGCGCATCGGCCGGGCGATCTCCGCTTCCGCGGAGAACACCCGCTCCGCAGCGGCCCTCGGCTGGTCGCCGGATCTCCTGGCCTCCATCACCTGGGGCCTCGGCGGAGCCTTGGCCGGTGCGGCCGGCGCGTTGTTCCCGGCGATCTCGTCGGGCTTCATCTCGGTGAACCAGATCAGCCTGCTGGTCATCGGTGCCCTGGCCACGGCTCTGGTGGGCGAGTTCAAGTCGTTCCCCATCGCCCTGGGCGGCGGCCTGCTGATCGGTGCGACCCAATCCCTCGCGACTCGGTACACCCATCAGGTCGGGGTCCCCGACAGCGTCCCGTTCCTGTTCATCATCTTGATCCTGGTGGTTCGCGGGCGCGGCCTGCCGTTGCGCGGCACGTTCGCCGATCGCCTGCCTCGCGTGGGCTCTGGAACCGTGCAACCCGCGCTGGTGGTACCCGCGATCGCGCTCGTCTTCGCGGTGACCGCCTTCGTCGGAGCGGACTGGCTGCCGGCTCTGATCGTGTCGGCCGGCTTCGCCATCGTCGGCCTTTCGTTCGTCGTCCTGACCGGATACGCGGGCCAGCTCTCGATCGCCCAGTACGCGTTCGCCGGGGCCGGTGCCTATATCGCCGGTCGGCTGTCGGTCGCTCAGCACGTACCGTTCGTGCTGGTGCTCCTGATCGGCGTCGTCGGGGCGATGATCGTCGGTCTGGTCTTCGGCCTGCCGGCTCTGCGTACGCGGGGGGTCAACCTCGCGGTCGTCACCTTCGGACTTGGATTCGCGATCCATCAGATCGTCTTCAGCAGCACGAAGCTGACCGGTGGCAACAACGAGACCCAACCGACCGGCCTCCACTTCCTCGGCGCGAGCATCGACCCGGTGGAGCACCCGCGCAGCTACGCGATGCTCACGATCGCGGCGCTGGTCCTCCTGGCCCTCGCGGTGGCGAATCTGCGTCGCGGTCGGGTCGGCCGCCGGATGCTCGCGGTACGTACCAATGAGCGGGCTGCGGCCGCGATCGGCGTCAACGTTCTGGCGACGAAGCTGTACGCCTTCACCCTCTCTGCGGGGATCGCGGCCATCGGCGGCATCCTCATCGGCTTCAGCTACTCCACCATCCCGTACATCTCCGCGTACGCCCCGAACGCCTCGATCAGCGCGCTGCTGCTCACGGTGATCGGCGGCATCGGCTACATCGGCGGGCCGCTCATCGGGTCACTGCTCACGCCCGGCGGTCTGATGGAGCACCTCATGTCCGGTGATGGCAGCGGGGGAGGGGTGAAGTACGTTCCGATCGTCTCCGGGATCATCCTGATCGCGGTCCTCATCCTGAGCCAGAACGGTCTGGCCGAGCGGGCATCGCTCGGCGCCCGGTGGCTCCTGGCTCGGGTGCCCCGCAAGGGTCACGGGCCGGAGCTCGCGCTCGCCCCGCCGGCCGAGGAGATGTCCGAGCACCCGGTGGTCGGCAAGCGGCTCATGGTCACGGGTCTGACCCAGCGCTTCGGTGGCCTCACCGCACTCGAGGACGTCACCCTGAGCGTGAACCCCGGCGAGGTCGTCGGCCTCCTCGGCCCGAACGGCGCCGGCAAGACCACGCTCATCGACGGCATCACCGGCTACAACAAGATCACTGCGGGAACGATCCTCCTCGACAGCGAGGAAGTCACCGCCTGGTCGCCGTCCCGGCGTGCGCGGGCCGGTCTCAGCCGCTCGTTCCAGTCGCTGGAGCTGTTCGATGACATCACCGTGCGCGAGAACCTGTTGGCTGCAGCCGACCAGCGCGACGCTCGGGCGTACCTCACCGACCTGGTGCGTCCCGGTCGTCGCGACCTGCCGAGCGCAGCCGCGGCGGCGGTCCGGGCGCTCGACCTCGGCGATGTTCTCGATCTGAGGCCTGAGGAGCTCTCGTACGGACGGCGTCGCCTGGTCGCGATCGCGCGCGCCGTCGCCACCCGGCCCTCGATCCTGCTCCTGGACGAGCCCGCTGCGGGTCTCGACGAGGGCGAGAGCGCTGAGCTCGGCCGCCTGATCCGGCGCCTGGCGGACGAGTGGGGCATCGGCATCCTGCTGATCGAGCACGACGTCGCCCTGGTCCTGGAGACCTCCGACCGCGTCGTCGTCCTCGACTTCGGCCGCACCATCGCCGACGGCACCCCCGACCAGGTCGCCGGGAGCGACGCCGTCCGGGCGGCGTACCTCGGCACCACCGTCTGACCCAAGGAAAGGCACCACGTGAAGCGCAGCGTCTACGACGAGGACCACGAGAGCTACCGCCAGCTGCTGCGGAGGTTCATCGAGAACGAGGTCGTCCCCTTCCACGCCGACTGGGAGAAGGCGGGCCACGTCCCGCGGGACTTCTACCGGCGGCTGGGGGAGATCGGCGTCCTCGGCACCACCCTCCCCGAGGAGTACGGCGGCGGGGGCGCCAGCAGCTACAAGTACTCCGCCATCGCGATGGAGGAGACCGCCCGCGCGGGCGTGACCTTCGGGGCCTACAACGTTCACACCGACCTGGTGACGCCGTACCTCCTCTCCTACGGCACCGACGCCCAGCGCAAGCGCTGGCTGCCGGAGTTCGCCACCGGCGAGACGATGAGCGCGATCGCGATGACCGAGCCCGGGACCGGCTCCGACCTCGCGAACATCCAGACCCGTGCGGTGCTCTCCGAGGACGGCACGCACTACGTCCTCAACGGCGCGAAGACCTTCATCACCGGTGGAGCGCAGGCCGACCTGGTGCTCGTCGTGGCCCGCACCGCCGCTCCCGCCGCCGACGACCGCCGCGGAGGTCTCTCGCTCCTCCTGGTCGAGTCCGCGTCCGAGGGCTTCTCCATCGGCCGGACGCTCGAGAAGATCGGTCTCAAGGCGTCCGACACCGCGGAGCTGTTCTTCGAGGACGTCCGGGTGCCGGCCGAGAACCTCCTCGGCGAGCCCGGCCGTGCCTTCACATACCTGAGCCACAACCTCCCGCAGGAGCGGCTCGGTCTCGCCATCGCCGGCGTCGCGACCGCGGCTGCGGCCGTGCGCTTCGCGCTGCAGTACGTCCAGGAGCGCACCGTCTTCGGACGGCCGGTCGCAGCCTTCCAGAACACGAAGTTCGTGCTCGCCGAGTGCGCGACCGAGGTCGAGGCGGCGCAGGCGATGGCCGACCGCGCCCTCGAGCTGCACGACGCCGACGAGCTCAGCGCTGCTGACGCCGCCAAGGTCAAGCAGTTCTGCACCGAGGTCGCCGGCCGGGTGATCGACAGGTGCCTGCAGCTGTACGGCGGCTACGGCTACATGACCGAGATGCCGATCGCGCGCCTGTACGCCGACACGCGGGTCTCCCGCATCTACGGCGGTACCAGCGAGGTCATGAAGTCCATCGTCGCCAAGTCGCTCGACCTCTGAGCCGCACCCGATCCGATCCACCACCAGGAGAGCTCCATGAGAGACGCAGTCATCGTCGACGCCGTACGCACGCCGGTCGCGAAGGGCAAGGTGGGGGGCGCGCTGTCCGGCATCCACCCCGCCGACCTGTCCGCGATCGTGCTGAACGCGCTCGTCGCCCGCAACCAGCTCGACCCCGGCATCGTCGACGACGTCGTGTGGGGCTGCGTGACGCAGGCCGGCGAGCAGGCCGGCGGCATCGGGCGCTACTCGGTGCTGGCCGCCGGGTGGCCCGAGCACGTCCCCGGCCTGACCATCGACCGGCAGTGCGGCTCCTCGCAGCAGGCCGTGCACCAGGTGGCCGCCGGCATCATCGCGGGCCAGTACGACGTCGCGGTGGCCGGCGGCGTCGAGTCGATGTCGCGGATCCCGATGGGCGCGAACGCCCTCGGTGGGGAGTACGGCGACTTCGGCGGCCGTGGCGTCGCCGAGCGGTACGGCGTCGTGTTCAACCAGGGCATCGGCGCGGAGATGATCGCCGAGGAATTCGGGCTGTCGCGCTCGGACCTCGACCAGCACGCCCTCGACTCGCACGAGCGCGCCGCCGTCGCGATCGCCGAGGGTCGGTTCAAGGACCAGATCGTGCCTGTCGAGGTGACCGGCCCCGACGGCGTACCGACCACCTTCGACACCGACGAGGGCGTGCGTTCGGGCGGCTCGCTCGAGCGGCTCGCTGCTCTGCCCACCCCGTTCAAGGAGGGCGGCGTCATCTCGGCCGGCAACGCCTCCCAGATCTCCGACGGCTCGGCCGCCCTGCTCATGACCACCAGCGAGATCGCGGCCAGGAACGGCTGGACCCCCATCGCCCGCTTCCACACCGGCGTGGTCGTGGGGTGTGACCCGGTGACGATGCTCAAAGGGCCGATCCCCGCGACCGCGAAGGTGCTGTCCCGGGCGGGGCTCCGGATCGAGGACATCGGCGCCTACGAGATCAACGAGGCCTTCGCGCCTGTCTCGATGGGCTGGCTGCGCGCGACCGGCGCCGACTACGACCGGCTCAACCCCAACGGTGGCGCGATGGCACTCGGGCACCCGCTCGGAGCCTCGGGCGCTCGGCTGATGACGACCCTGGTGCACCACATGCGCGACAACGGGATCCGCTACGGCCTGCAGTCGATGTGCGAGGGCGGCGGCATGGCGAACGCGACCGTCCTGGAGCTGCTCTGATCCGCCGGGCCCAGCAGCGTGGGCCGACGGTGCCCTGACGTCACAGCGTGAACCAGGTGACCGTCAGCCCGGTCGTGAAGCGCTGACAGCTCGAGATGGTGCCGCCACGGCGGCGGATCTGCTCGATGAGTCGGAGCAGCTCCTCCGCGGTCGTGTCCGAGGTGTGCCATTCCATCACCGGCCTCCTCTCGGGTGCTGCGGCAGCGCGCGGTCCGGCACGAAGGGCGGTGCCGCGGCGGGTGGTGGTGCGGGAGGTCCGGCGGGTCGGTTCATCGTTCTCACCTCGGGGTCTGTCGCTCACTCCTTCGTGGGCTCTCCCTCCATGGTGTGACGGCTATCACCCTCTGTGGCACCGCCATCCGGGGCGAATCCGTGGGCGTCGTACCGCCGTTCGGGCAGGGCCTGTGCCGTCCGTCAGGGCAGGACGCGCGGGTCGGTGAGACGGCGCAGCATCTCGGCGATGCCGTAGCGGATCCGGCCGTTGATGGTGCGCGGGTCGTAGCCGAGCTCACGGGTCAGCCACTCGTGCTTGGCCTGGAGCGTCGAGTGGTGCATGCCGAGCTCCGCCGCCGCAGCCCGCAGGCTGTCCGACTCGACGAGGACGAGGAGGATGTGGGCGGAGCGCTCGTCCAGACGCGCCACGGCGCGGACGTCGTCGTGGGGTGCCTCGGGGTCGTACGCCCGGGCGGCCACGATGAGCGCGCCCATCTGGATCGCGTCGACGACAGGACGTCCGTCGCCGGTCAACCGCAGCGAGTAGAGGGCGCTCTCCCAGGACTCGGGGGCTCGGTCCGCGGGCAGCCACAGCCCGAACCCGGCGGGTGTCGTGGGCGGCTCGACCTCGGAGCGGCACAGCGTCGCCTGCACGATGCCGTAGCGCGTGGGGATCAGGGTGGTGAGCGGGCTCGTCGTCTGCCGTGACTCCGCGTAGGTCGCGAGCACGCACACCCGCGAGGTCGGGCTGATGCGGAGCCGACCCAGAGCCTTGATCCGCTCGTCCAGCGGTCGTGTCGCATCGAGGGCGACGTCGAGGTCTCCCGTCGGACTGCGTCTGGCCTCCAGCAGGTCGAGCGCGAGTGCGAGCCGCTCCAGGACCATCTCGTCGTTGGCGTGCTGCCTACCCTCGCGCTCGAGCCAGACCTTGCCCGCCGTGTACTCCTTCTCCGAGCTGGGAGGGGCCGGAGGCTCAGGGGGCTCCTGCCCGTCGGGTCGACGCCGGCTGACCCGGCCGTTGCGCTCGGCGCCGGCGACGGTGCCGGAGAGCGCCGCGGCACCCCGGAGCAGCGCGTCGAGCCCGGCCCCGGCGAGGATGAGCGTGTCGAAGTAAGCGACGACCTTCAGGGACTCGCTGGCATCGGGATCGAGGGCGGTCAGGCGGCCCACGAGTTCGTGCATCTGCTCTCCTCGTAGCTCTGGCCAGCGTACTGCTCGTGGCGTCTCCGAACCCGCGCTGGAGGCCGCTCCGGGGTGGCGGTCGGCCGGCCACCCCGGAGCGGAGTCGGAGAAGGCTCAGCCGCCGAGGAGACGGTTCACCCAGGCGTTGCGGGTGGAGATCATGGCCCGGCCCAGCGTGGTGTCCGGCGCCACCAGGTCGAAGCCGTGGAAGCCACCGGGCCACACGTGCAGCTCGGCCTGCACACCGGCCGCCCACAGACCGGACGCATAGGCCACGTCCTCGTCGCGGAACACCTCTGCGGAACCACAGTCGATGTACGCCGGCGGCAGGCCGGTCAGGTCCGTGGCGCGCGCCGGTGCGGCGTAGATCGAGACATCGGCCGTGCCGCGGCGCTCGCCGAGCAGGGAGGTCCAGCCGAGCAGGTTGCTCTGCCGGTCCCACATCCCGACGCCGTCGATCTGGCGGGTGGACGTGGTCGAGTCCCGGTCGTCGAGCATCGGGTAGATGAGCACCTGGCCGACGAGCCGGGGTCCCTTGCGGTCGCGGGCGAGCAGGGCGGTCCCGGCGGCCAGGCCGCCACCGGCACTGGCCCCGGCGATCATCAGCCGGTCCGGGTTGAACCCGAGCTCGGTCGCGTGCTCGGCCGCCCAGACGAGGCCCGCGTAGCAGTCCTCGACCGGGTAGGGGTCGGGGTGCTCCGGAGCGAGGCGGTACTCCACCGTGACCATGACCGCGTCGTTGTCCACCACCCACGGCAGCATGAGCTGCAGGCTGGCGAAGCGGTCGCCGGTGATCATGCCGCCGCCGTGGGTGTGGTAGATGCCGGGGCCGCCGGGACGGTGGTCCTTGCGCTTGATGACGCTGACCACGATCTCGTCGCCGAGGTGGCCCCGGATGGGGACGTCCTCAACGACCAGTCCGAGCTTCTCGTAGTCCTCGTCGGTGAGCTGGAACGGCGGGTTCGCCCGGACCAGCGGGATCAGCTCGGCGGTCATGACGAGTGGCGCCTGCTCGGCCATCGCGGCGAGCATCACCTCGAGCTCGGGGTCGAACGGGGGGCGGGGGAGGGTGTCGGGCACGGTCGTTTCCTCTCGATGGGTTGTCGGCTAGGCGCGCAGGGCCCGGCGGATGAACTCGTCACGGGTGGCCTTCGCCGCCTGCGACACGGCGGCGTGTGGTGCGTTCAGGTCGAAGCCGTGGAAGCCGCCGCCCCACAGGTGCAGGTCGACGAGCACGCCGGCCTGCGCGAGCCGGGTGGCCAGCTCGAGCACGGGGTCGCGGAAGCACTCGGCGGTGCCGACGTCGAGATAGGTGCGGGGAAGGCCGGAGAGATCGACGGCGCGAGCCGGGACGACGTAGGGCGACACCTCGGTGTGCTCGTGGCCCTCGCCGAGCACGGCGTCCCACATGGAGGCCATGTCGTGCCGGTCGCTGGGGACGCCGTCGATGCCCCGCATGCTGGGCAGGTCGAAGCGGTCGTCGGTCATCGGGGCGACCAGGACTTGGTGGGTGATCGTCGGAAATCCCCTGTCGCGCGCCATCAGCGAGATGCCGAGCGCGAGACCACCGCCGGCGCTGGTGCCGGCCACGATGATCCGCTCGGGGTCGATACCGAGCTCCGCCGCGTTCTTCGCGGCCCAGGCCAGGCCGGAATAGCAGTCCTCGACCTGCGCGGGAGCGGGGTGCTCGGGGGCGAACCGGTAGCTCACCGAGATGACCACGGCCGACCCCTCGGCGACGAAGGGAGCGAGCTGGTCGAGGTACAGGTGACGGTCGCCCATCACCAGGCCGCCGCCGTGCATGTTGTAGATGAGCGGCAGCCCACCCGCCCCGCCGGCGGGGGAGAGGATCGTGATGGTCAGGTCGGCAGCACCTTCCGGGCCGGGGATCCGGCGCTCGGCCACGGTCACCGCACCGCCGGCGGTCAGGTCCGGCTTCGGCATCTGCTCGCCCCAGGCACGCAGCTGCGAGAGCGACTCGGGGGTGACCTTCGGGACGGCCGCTCCCATCGCGGCGATGACGGGCGCGAGCTCAGCGTCGAGCGGTGGGTTGGCGGGCGGGTCGGTGAAGGTCGTCACGGCGTGACCTCCGTGCTGAGCGGGTCGATGAGGATCTTGGCGTGGCGCTCCGGGTCGCCGAGCGCCGTGAACGCCGCGTCGACGCCGTGCAGGCCGACGGTGCCGGTGACCAGCGGGCTCGCGTCGACGGTGCCGTCGGCGAGCATGTGCAGGGTGTCGCGGTACTCGCCCGGGTTGTAGCCGGTGGAGAACAGGATGTCGATCTCCTTGCCGATGGCGCGGCTCGGCTGGAAGGTGTCCGGCTCCAGGCATGCGCCCGCGACGACGAGCTTGGTCATCAGCGGAGCGGCTCCGAGCAGGTGGTCGATCATTCCCGGCACGCCCACGCACTCGAAGACGACCGGCCGGGAATCACCGAGCTGCAGGCTGTGCATGGCACGGAAGGCCAGCCACCACGGCGTCTTCGGGACCCGGCGCAGCTTCTCCATCGCGTCGAATCCCAGGTTGAGGAACTCCGGGATCGTGCTCAGCTTGGCCGGGTTCGGCGAGGACACGAAGGGGTCCGCCGTGCGCGGGTCGACGACCACGTCGGCGCCCAGGCGCTGCGCCAACGCTCGGCGGGTGGGGGAGAAGTCCGACGCGACGATCGTGCGTACACCGGCCGCTTTGAGCATGCCGATCACGGCCAGCCCGACGGGACCGCAGCCGATGACGTACGCCGTCTGCTTCTTGCCGATCCGGCTCTTGCGGACGGCGTGCCAGCCCACGGCCATCGGCTCGGTCAGTGCCGCCTGCTCGGCGGGCAGGCCGTTAGGTACGCCGAAGGAGAAGGACTCCTGCACGACGATCTGCTCGGCGTACGCACCGGTGGCGTTCGTCGAGGTGCCGAGGATCTCCGGGGTGCGCCCGTTGCGGATCATGGGCATCGAGACGACCAGGCTGCCCGGGTTCCAGCGACGGTTGGTGTCGGGGCCGTACTCCACCACCTCGCCGCAGATCTCGTGGCCGTAGACGACCTCGTCGGCCAGCCGCGGCGCGTTCGTGTAGCCCACGTTGGCGGCCATGTCGGCGAGGTGGTCGGCGTGCACGCGGGCGTGCAGGTCGGAGCCGCAGATGCCGGCACGGGAGACGTTGAGCAGGACCTGGCCGGGCCCAGGACGCGGGGCAGGGATCTCGCGTACGTCGAGCTGGCCGTTGCTGCACACGACGGCTTTCATGGTGGACACGTGGTGGACCTTCCGATCGGAGTTGTCAGGACGGAGGAGAGAGCGCCCGGCGGACCCAGGCGTTGCGGGCGGAGGCCATCGCGTGCGCGAGGGCCGTGTGCGGGGCGAGGACGTCGCAGCCGTGGAAGCCTCCGGGCCACACGTGCAGCTCCGCCTGCACCCCCGAGCGCCACAGCGCGCTCGCGTACGCCACCGCCTCGTCGCGGAAGACCTCGGCGGAGCCGCAGTCGACGAACGCGGGAGGGAGCCCGCTCAGGTCGGTGGCACGGGCCGGCGCCGCGTAGATGGAGACGTCGTCGGTGCCGCGCCGGTCCCCGAGGAGGGCGCTCCACCCGGTCCGGTTGCTCTCCCGGTTCCACACGCCGTGCCCGTCGTGCTGCAGCGTGGAGACGGTGCGGTCGCGGTCGTCGAGCATCGGGTAGAGCAGGACCTGGCCGAGCAGCGACGGACCGCCGCGGTCACGCGCCAGCAGGGCCGTGCCCGCGGCGAGGCCGCCGCCGGAGCTCGCGCCCGAGAGGAGGAGTCGCTCCGGGTCGATGCCGAGGCTCGCGGCGTTCTCGGCAGTCCAGAGCAGGCCCGCGTAGCAGTCCTCGACGGGGTACGGGTCCGGGAACTCCGGTGCGAGCCGGTAGTCCAGTGACACGACGACGGCGTCGTTGTCCAGGATCCACGGGAGGAAGTGCTCGGCGGCGGTGAGGCGGTCGCCCATGATCATGCCGCCGCCGTGCAGGTGCAGGACGCCGGGGCCGATGCCGACGCGATCGGCGCGTGCGAGGACCGAGGCGACCAGGTCGGCACCGTCGTACCCGGCGACCGCCACGTCCGTGCGGGTGATCCCGAGGGCCGCGAGCTCGGTGTCATCGGTGCCGCCGCCGCTCACGACCTGCCGCCACTCCAGGATGCCGTCCGGACGCACCGGCGGGAAGCTGGCGCTGGCGACCGCCATGACGGCGGCCAGCTCGGGGTCGAGCGGCGGGCGGACGGACATGGTCGGTAGCGCCTCAGGCGGATACGGGGTTGGTGCCCGCGAGGAGCATCTCGGCTGTCGTGTCGGGGCCGTGCCGACCGTCGAAGGCGTCGTACGCCGCCTCGATCTCCGCGTTCTCCCGGCGGTAGAGCTCGCCCCACTCCCGATGCGTCACGATCGTGGCGTCGCCCGCCTGCAGTGCCTCCACGACCTGGCGCCCGACGGCGTCGGGGTCGGCGCCCTTGGCCAGCACCGCGTGGTTGGCCTCGATGACCTCGAGGTTCATCTCCTTGCCGAGCAGCTTGGCCTCGGCTTGACCGGCGGTGTAGTTGATCCGGGTCGCGACCGAGCCGGGGATCAGCAGGGCCACGTCGATGTCGCTGTCGGCCAGCTCCAGGCGCAGCACCTTGGTGAAGCCGACGGTGGCGAACTTCGACGCCGTGTAGGCGCCCACGTGGGGCATCGCCATGAGGCCGGAGATCGAGGCCGTGTTGAGGATGACGGCCCGGCCGCCACGCGCCCTCATGCGCGGCACGAAGGTGTGGGCAGCGAGGAACTGGCCGTCGATGTTGACCGACTGGACCCAGCGCCAGACCTTGAAGGGGGTGTCCTCGATGGTGCCGCCGCCGTTGACCCCGGCGATATTGCACAGGATCGAGATGGGTCCGAGGGCCTGCTCGGCCGCATCAGCGGCAGACCTCCAGGCGTCCTCGTCGCTCACGTCAAGGTGTACGCCGGTCGCGGTGCCTCCTGCGGCGGTCAGCTCCTCGACCACCTGGCCGATGCGCTCTTCGTCGACGTCGGCGACGGCGACCTTCGCGCCGGCCTGCACGAGTGCCCGGGCGATGCCGAGGCCGATGCCCGACGCGCCGCCGGTGACGAGTGCTGCTTCTCCTGCGGGCCAGGTCATGGTTGTCTCCTTCGTTCGTAGGCGCGGCGCGACGCGCTGGGCCCTGTCCATTGGTGGTGGGGGTACGCCGCCGGCAGAACCGCCGCGCGACGCAGATCTGGCTCCTTCGGCCCGTCGTTCGGGCGAGGAGCGGAGGTCAGGCCGTGACCGGGTTGGCGCCTTCCAGCAGCATCGCCGCAGCGGGGTCAGGGCCATGTCGGCCGTCGACCGAGGCGAAGGCCTGCGCCACCTCCTCGTGGATCCGCGCGACGAGTGGTGCCCACTCGCCATGGGTCAGGACCAGGAACTGCCGCTCGCGCATCGCCTCGACGACCTGCGTGCCGACCGCGTCGGGGTCCGCCCCGCCGGCGGCCATCGCGTGGTTGGCCTCGGCGACCGCGGCGTTGAGCTCGCGGCCGAGCAGCTCGGCCTCTGCCTGCGTGGCCGTCACGCTGATCCGGGTGGCGACGGTGCCGGGGCACAGCAGCGACACGTCGATGTCGGTCGCGTCCAGCTCGTCGCGCAGCACCATCGACAGACCGACGGAGGCGAACTTCGAGGCGCTGTAGGCGCCGACCATGCTCATCGGGAGCAGGCCCGCCAGCGATGCTGTGTTGAGGACGTGGGCGCGGCCGCCGCGCTGCTTGAACCGCGGTACGAAGGTCGAGATGCCGAGGAACTGCCCCTCGGTGTTGATCGAGAAGACCCAGCGCCAGACCTCGGTGGGGATCTCCTCGAGGGGGCCCGTCGAGGCGACGCCGGCGTTGTTGCAGAGGATGGAGATCGGGCCGAGGGCCTGCTCGGCCCGATCTGCTGCCGTCGTCCAGGCGCTCGCGTCGCCGACGTCGAGGTGGACCCCCGTCACGGTGCCACCGGCTGCGGCGAGCTCGTCGACCGCCGCCGCGAGCCGCGCGTCGTCGACGTCGGCCAGGGCCACCTTGGCGCCTGCCCGCACCAGCGCACGGGCAATCCCGAGCCCGATCCCGGATGCCGCGCCGGTCACGAACGCCGCTTCCCCGACGGGCCAGGCCACGCTGCTGCCTTCGGTGGAGCTGTGCTGACCGCTCACGCGGACACCAGGTGCCGGGCAGCGCTGCGCACGAGGGCGACCTCGTCGTGGTGCAGTCGGAGCGCGAGCGGGGTCGTGGGCTCGGTGGAGGCAGTGGGCTCGCAACGACCCTCCCACTCGCGGCTGGTGCAGATCAGCGTGCCGCGGGCAGGGACGAGCTCCACGAGCTGCCGCGCGAGCTCGGTGGGGGCGGCGCCGTCCACGAGCACCGGGTGCTCGTCCTCGACCGCGTTCCGGTTGCGGCCGTGACCGTGGAGAGCCGCGGCGACGACGCCGTGGCTCCGGTCGACCCGGCCGGGGAGGGCGCCGGGGATGAGCAGGGCCATCGCGGCCAGACCCGAGACGGGACGCGCGGACAGGACGGTCGCGGCCGCAGCTCCGACGCTTCGTTGGGTCCATCGGCAGAGACGGAAGGGAAGCTCGCTCAAGGGAACTCCGGCGACGCCACCGGCGACGTCGCAGACGATCGTGACGGGTCCGATCGCTGCCTCGGCTGCGGCCCATGTCCGGCCCTGTGCGCCAGGGACCTGGTGAACGGGGACCGCGCGGCTCCCGACGGCGAGGTCGACGAGCATGCGAGCGAGCGCCGCCTCGTCGGTGTCGACCACCGCCACACGGGCGCCGGCGCCCACGAGCGCCTCCACCATCGCGCGCCCGGTGGGGGACGTTCCGCCGGTGACGATCGCTGTGTCTCCTGCAAGCCAGACCATGGTGCACTCCCTTGAGCTCGGCACTCGCGGCGACCGCGAGATGCCTCCATGGTGATCACCGTCACAGGTCGGGAGGGACCGCCATCTGCTGCGGATCGCGGCCGGACGAACCGCCATGTGCGCACATCGCGGCAGCCGACCGTCGGGATCCGCCGGGAGGGCGATCAGCCCAGCGCGCTCCGGCGCGAACTCGCTCGGTGGAGGTGGGCGATGACCACGTCGGCACAGTGGGGACATACGTCCTGCATGTCCGGTCGGAAGGGCTCCGACCAGAACATCTGCCAACCGAGTGTCCCGATGCCACACGCGGCGAAGGCACTGCCGGCCTCGCGGGCATGGCGGGTGCCGAACGGTTGGTGCGGCGTGCGCAGGCTCTCGCGGTGTGACGACGAGACGTACCAGGTCCTGGCCTCGCGTCTCGTGATCGTCGGGTGATTCCTCATCGGATCGGTCCCTTCCTGTCGGGTCGGTCGTTCCGACGATTCTAAATAGATCGTTCCAATTGTCGTCAAAAGGTGATTCACTCGGTTCCCGTGACGCTGGCCCTCGCACTCATCGACCGCGCCCAGGCGGTGGTGGCTGCGGACTCGTTGCGGCTCGACCTCTCCGGGAACTCGCCGACGACCTCGCTCGCGACGCGGACGGCGGCTTCGGACCACGTCGTCGCCGTGACGGCCGGCGTGACCGGATTCCCCGACGCTGACCTGGCAGACCTCGCCGCTGAGGCGGTCCAGCTCCGTGACGTCACCGAGGCGGCCCGGTACGTCATGCAACGCCTCGGCTCGCGAGGGCGCTCCGTCTCTCCGGCGTACGCCGAGGCCGCGGCTTCGGGCCGGGTGCTGGCCTCGTTGCTGCTGGCAGGCGTTGCCCGGCGGCGACCGGTGCTGCTGCGCCTGGACTGCTCGGTTCGCCGCCGAGCGCTGGTCTGGAGGATGAGCCGACGCTCTCCCGGAGCCCGGCCCGTCTGCGTCGTCGCGGGCCTGAACCACGGACGACTGCGCCGTTACGACACGGACGTGGCCGACGGCCTCGACCTGCGGCGCGCCTTGACGCGCGACCTGTCCTCGGCGACAGGAGGTCGCGTCGACTTCGCCGGGGTGGGCACGGCTCGAGCGCTGCTGCTCGATGCACTCGAGCACCACGACGAGTGCGCGCTCCCGCACTGGTGGCCGGCACGCACACCTGCGGCCCTCGCCCCGATCACGACGGCGCGGATCGCGTTCTGAACGACCCGACTCCGACACCAACACGAAGGATTGAACATGGAGATCACGACCACCGTTGCCCTGGTGACCGGAGGGGCCTCCGGTCTCGGCCGTGCCACGGTCGAGGCCCTGCTCGACGCCGGCGGCAGGGCCGTCATCCTCGACCTGCCGGGTGGACCAGGGGAGGTCGCCGCGAAGGAGCTGGGTGACGCGGTCCGCTTCGTCGGTGGCGACGTGCGGAGCGAGGCGGACGTCCAGGCGGCGATCGCCGTCGCCTCCGAGCTGGGTGCGCTCCGGGTCGTCGTCAACTGCGCGGGCACCGGCGACGCGATCAAGACCGTCGGCAAGGGCAACGAGCCCTACCCGTACGACAAGTTCCAGCGCATCGTCGAGATCAACCTGATCGGCACCTTCAACGTCATCCGGCTGGCCGCCGCCCACATGGCCGGCCTCGACCTGGTCGGCGAGGAGCGCGGTGTCATCGTCAACACCGCCTCGGTGGCAGCCTTCGACGGCCAGATCGGCCAGGCGGCGTACTCCGCGTCCAAGGGCGGCGTGGTCGGCATGACCCTGCCCATCGCGCGCGACCTCGCCGGGTTGGGTATCCGGGTCATGGCAATCGCGCCCGGCCTCTTCGACACCCCGCTCCTCGCCTCGCTCCCCGAGCCGGCACGACGATCCCTGGGTCAGCAGGTCCCGCACCCCGCACGGCTGGGCGACCCCAAGGAGTACGGCGCCCTGGTGGCCCACATCGTGGAGAACCCGATGCTCAACGGGGAGACGATCCGCCTCGACGGCGCTATCCGGATGGGCATGAGGTGAACCACGCCCCACCACCGGACCGGCTTCGAACGTGACCGGGTGGGCGGTCGTGGTTGCCCTTCGTCGGGGTGGGTCGGTCAGCTCTCGTCGAGGCTTGCCAGGACGCGCTGCGCGGCCTGCTCGCCGGAGGCGGCGGCATCGGCCAGGGACGGCATGTCGAGCTGGTAGTCACCGGCCAGGTGGACCGGGCCGAGCGGCTCGCGCAGCGTGGCCAGGGTCGCGCGGCCGCCGGGCGCCCAGAAGGGCACGACGCGGGGGTGGCGGCGCAGGATTCCGGCGTCCACCTTGCCCTCGAGCTCGGGGTAGAGCTCGAGGAGGTCGGCGGTGAAACGGGCGACGATCTCCTCGTCGCTCAGCTGGAACAGACGGTCCGCCTCGCCGCCGCCGGCGAAGCAGGCGAGCGCGCCGCCGGGCTTGCGCTCCCCGCGGCGAAGCGCAGCGGCGTGGTTGAAGACGGCCTGGAAGGACAGGCCGGGCGTCGAGATGGCGAGGAAGTCGTCCCATCGCTGCGGGCCCTCCTCATGGGTGAAGAAGCCGACGACGACGTACCGGCCGTAGTGGATGGACTCGAACGCGGTCCGGTACGCCGGAGGCAGCCCCGGCATGATCTTCAGCGCGATGTCGGCGGGCACCGCCACGACGGCGCGGCGGGCGTGGATCCGCGCGGGGCCGTCCGCGTCCTGGTACTCCACCACGACGCCGTCGTCGGTCCAGTCCACGGTGTGCACCGGAGAGCTGAGCCGGATGCGGTCACCCAGGTCCTCGGTGAGGATGTCGGTGAGGGTCTGGTTCCCGCCTTCGGGAAGGGTGAGGTTGTCCACCTTCTCGGGGTCGGTGAGCAGGATGCCCATGGAGAAGACGAACTGGGTGGCGGCGGTCTCCTCCGGCTCGCAGCCCATCCACTGCCCGGACCAGGACCGCACCATCTCGTGCGCGAGCTCGGACTTCACGCCCTTGAGGACGAAGTCGGCCCGGCGGTCGTCGAGCTTGGCACGGACGCGGTTGGCACAGCGATTCTCCTGGCTCATCTCCAGGAAGGGCACGTTGGCGAGGATGCGCGTGCCGACGGTGGCGAGGCCGAACCGGTCACGCCACGTCATCTTCGACTTGAACATCAGGGCGAACGGGTTCGAGGTGTCGACCTGCTTGCCGCCGAGCGACAGCGCGACCGACTTGCCCTCCAGCGTGCCGCGGTGGACCTGGTGCCGGTGGAGGGCGTCGATCAACGGTCCGGTGCCCTCGGTGAACTGGGTGCCGACGTTGATCCAGTAGTCGCCCTTGTGGACGGTGTCGACGCGGCCGCCGGCGCGGTCGCCGGCCTCGAGGACGACGACGTCCCGGTCGGCGAGGTTGGTCGCGGCCATCAGGCCGGCCATGCCGGCGCCGATGATGACGACCTCGCAGGTCTCCTCGCGGTTCGTGGAACCCTTCGTGGGTGCAGCCATGGGTCTCAGCTCGCCTTCGTGACGGAGTCGGTGATCGGGGTGGTGCGGTCGCTGCCGAGGGCGGCGGCGACCGACGCGACGAGTCGCTCGGTGGCCTCGCGGCAGCTCGGGCTGATCGCGGTGTAGGACATGTAGCCGTGGACCTGGCCCGCCTCGCGGGTCACCTCGGCCGGGACGCCTGCCTGCAGGAGCGCGGTCGCGTAGTCGTGGCCGTCGTCGTGCAGCGGGTCGAAGCCGGCGAGGTTGACCAGCGCCGGCGGGAGGCCGGCCAGCGAGGCGGCCCGCAGCGGCGAGACCCGAGGGTCGGCGGGGTCGGTGCCGTCGGGCAGGTAGTTGTCGATGAACCACGCGATCTGCTTCGCCGAGAGGGCGGGGGAGCCGGCGAACTCGTCCTGCGAGGGCCGGTGGGCGACCAGGTCGGTGACGGGCTGGATGAGGACCTGGAGCATCGGCTCGACGTCCTCCCCGCGCACCTGCTGACACAGGACGGCCGCGATGTTGCCGCCCGCGCTCTCGCCGGCGACCACGACGCGGTGCGGGTCGACACCCCAGGAGGCCGCGTGCGCCACGACGTACCGCCAGGCGGCGAGCGCGTCGTCCTGTGCGGCCGGGAAGGGGTGCTCGGGCGCGAGGCGGTACTCGACCGACACCACGTCGGCGCCGGTGCCGTGGGCCAGCATCCGCACCGGCGCGGAGTAGCTCGCGCGGCTGCCGATCACGAACCCGCCACCGTGGAAGAAGAGGACCAGTCCCCGGCCGGGCGTGCCGTTGCTGTACCGGGTGGCGAGCAGGCCGTCGCCGATCTCGACCTCCTCCTCGACCGCACAGGGTGCGATGCGTGCCGCGAAGAGGGCCAGGTCCCGCTCGGTCGTCGCACGCGCCTCGGACGGGGGCAGGTCGCTGTAGTCCGGCCCGGACTCGCTGAGCTTCATCAGCAGGGCGACGTCGGGCGCCATGGTGTCGCCGGAGGCATTCGTCGCCGGTCGCGCGAGCATCCGCTGCAGGCTCGCGGGCAGGCGGCTGAGGAGGACCAGGACGGCGCGCGTGAGCCGCTGGCCGACGGTGAAGTGCTGCGCGCTCATGACGCCGTCTCCACGCTGACCAGGTGCGGCGTCTCGACGGCGTGCTTCGAGAACTGGATGTCCTCGTGGACCAGGTCACCCTTGAAGAGCCGGTTGTCCCGGACGAACGTCGTGTGCATCTGCCACGGGAGCCCGAGCCCCTGGCGGGGCAGCTCGTCCTGCGCACGCTGGAAGTAGCCCGACGACATGTCGAAGAGGCTCTGCGTGGGCATGCCCTCCGGCGGGACGGGGAGGGCGGTGTCGCAGCCCCTGCGGTCCATCTCGCGGATCACCTCGGCGACGAGGCGGGTGACGTTGCGGATGCGCAGGGTCCAGGTGGCCTTGGTGAAGCCGAGCATCATCGCCCAGTTCGGCACGCCGGAGATGAGGGAGCCGCGGTAGAGCACCGAGTCCGCGACCTTGACGGGCGAGCCGTCGACGGTGGGCCGGATGCCGCCCAGCATCTGCATCACGAGGCCGGTGGCGGTGACGATGAGGTCGGCCTCCAGGACGCGACCCGACGCCAGGCGGATGCCCTCGGGGACGAAGCGCTCGATCTGGTCGGTCACAACGTCCGCACCGCCCTCGCGGATCGCCGCGAAGAAGTCGCCGTCGGGCGTGGCACACAGGCGCTGGTCCCAGGGGTTGTACGGCGGCGAGAAGTGCGTGTCGACGTCGAAGCCCTTCGGCAGCTCCTTCACGGTCATGCTCCGCACCAGCCACCGCCCGAACCGGGGGAACCGGGACATCACCGTGACGAGGAAGTGGTCGCGCCAGATGTTCTTGCGACGCGTCAGCGCGTATCCGCGCTTCACGCCGAAGACCTTCATCAGCGCGATGGCGACCTTGTCCACGCGGGGGATGGAGGCGACGTAGCTGGGGGTGCGCTGGAGCATCGTCACGTGCGCGGCCGCCCGGTCGCCCGCCAGCATCGCCGGCAGCATCGTGACCGCGGTCGCGCCGCTGCCGATGATGACGACCCGCTTGCCGCTGTAGTCGTAGTCCTCGGGCCAGTGCTGCGGGTGGAGGATGTCGCCCCGGAAGTCGTCGCGGCCCTCGAAGTGGGGCTCGAAGCCGTGGTCGTACCGGTAGTAGCCGGTGCTGCTGAGGACGAACCTGGTGCGGATGATCTTGTGGGTCTCGTTGCCCGCCTCGTCGGTCGCCGTGACCTGGAGCGTCCACCGCGCCTCCTCGCTGGACCAGTCGGCAGCGGTGACGCGGTGGCGAAGCCGCAGGATCTTGTCCAGTCCGAACTCGGTGACGGTGTCGGCCATGTAGTCGCGGATCAGCTTGCCGTCGGCGATCGCGTCCTCGTGCAGCCACGGCTTGAACTCGTAGCCGTAGTGGTGCACGGCGTCGTCGGACCGGACCCCTGGGTACCTGAACAGGTCCCAGGTGCCGCCGACCGCGTCGCGGCCCTCGAGCAGGAGGACCTTCTTCTCGGGGAAGTCGCCCGTCAGGT
>DATFHM010000170.1:0-3302 GCA_035248385.1 Nocardioides sp.
TCATCTGGTGTTCCACGAAGCATAGAATCCGCGCCCGGGGGACTCCGTCCATCGCTCCAGGAAGGGGCACCGAGTGCTGGCGACGCCGGTGGTGCTGATCGTCTTCAACCGTCCGGACCTCACGCGTCGCGTGCTGGAGGCCGTGCGTGCCGCGCGGCCGCGGCACGTGCTGGTGGTCGCCGACGGGCCGCGTCCGGACCGTCCCGACGACGCCGTGCGCTGTGCCGAGGTGCGCGCCCTGGTCGAGGAATTCGCGGCCCGAGCGGGCGAGACGCGGGTCGAGTGCCGCTTCAGCGAGCGCAACCTCGGGGTCGAGGGCAACGTGGAGACGGGCCTGGACTGGGTCTTCGGCCAGGTGGACCGGGCGATCGTGCTCGAGGACGACTGCCTGCCGGACCTGACGTTCTTCCGGTTCTGCGAGGAGCTGCTCGACCGGTACGCCGACGACGACCGCGTCTGGCAGGTCGCCGGCAACGGGCTCGGTGTCACGGCAGCGCCGTTCGGCGAGGACAGCTACGCGTTCACCGCGTGGGCGAGCGTGTGGGGCTGGGCGACCTGGGCCGACCGCTGGCAGCGGCACCGCGCGCTCTTCCCCCGCGACCACGTCGCGACGGCGCACGACCGGGGGGACCGGCCGGTGCGCACCCGCCCCGTGGACCTGACCGGCGCGCAGCTCGTGACCCGCGGCGCGCGCCGCCACTTCGCCGAGGCGGCCGCGTCCGCCGACGTGGTGACCCACGGCTGGGACAAGCACTGGTGGCTCAGCGTGATGCACGAGCACGGGTTGTGCGTCACCCCGGCCCACAACCTCGTGGAGAACGTCGGCTTCGGCGAGCACGCCACGCACACCACCGGCGGCGGCGCGGACTACGGGCGCGCGAGGCCGGCAGCGTTCCCGCTGCGCCATCCCGCGCAGGTCGCGCTCGACGTCGAGGTGGAGCGCGACCTGGAGCTGGTCCTGGGCCGGGTCGGCGGTCGCGCGGCACGGGTGGCCCGGCGTCTCGTGCGGTCTCCTAGGATGCGCACCGTCCTTCGTTCGGCCGTCGACAGCGGCCCCGCGGTCGCCGCGGCACGGACGATCTCCCGCTGGACTGACAGGAAGGCCGGTCGATGACGTCAGTCGAGGACGCCGTCGCGACGACCCCCGTCGTGCTCATCGTGTTCCGCAGGCCGGAGGTGACCCGGCGCAACCTCGAGGTGCTGCGCACGATCCGGCCCGAGCACCTGCTCGTCATCGCCGACGGGCCACGGCCCGACCGGCCCGAGGAGGCCGCGCTGTGCCAGGAGGTCCGCGACCTCGTCGCCTCCGCCGTCGACTGGCCCTGCAAGGTCGAGACCAAGTACGCCGAGCGCAACCTCGGTCTCGAGGCCAACGTCGAGCTCGGCCTGGACTGGGTCTTCGAGCGGGTCGACCGGGCCATCGTGCTCGAGGACGACTGCATCCCCGACCCGACCTTCTTCCGGTTCTGCACCGAGCTGCTCGAGCGCTACCGCGACGAGCCGCGCGTCTGGCAGATCTCCGGTGACCCGCACGGGGTACCCGAACGGATGTTCCGCGCCAGCTACGACTTCAGCACCTGGGCCAGCGTCTGGGGCTGGGCGACCTGGGCCGACCGCTGGCACCTGCACCGCGCCGAGTTCGACCGCGACCACGCCGGTGCGGAGGAGCGCTACGCCCACGTCCCGCGCACGGCCCCCGCGCTGCGGCGTACGCCGGTGGTCCCGCACCCCGACGCGCTCACGACCGAGGCGGCGCTGCGCCACTTCACCGACGTGGCGGGCGACCTGGACGGCGACTCGCGCGGCTGGGACCACCACTGGTGGGTGACGATCATGTCCCGGCAGGGCCTGTCGATCATGCCGCGGGTGAACCTCGTCGAGAACGACGGCTACGGCGAGGGCGCGACCCACACCCGCGCCGCGAAGGAGCCGGTGCCGGCCGTGCCGATGACCTTCCCGATGACCCACCCGCCGGTCGACCTCAACCGCGAGGTCGAGGGCGAGCTGGAGCTGATCCTGCTGCGCACCGACGGACGGCTCTCGCGGCTGGCCCGCAAGCTGATCAAGCCGCTGTGGCTGCGCTCGCTGGTGCGGCGCATCGTCAGCTTCCCGCCGGTCTGGGCCGTGGTCCGGCGCTTCGTCGGCCGATGAGCAAGCTCCCCGCACGGCTGCAGCCGTTCTGGCCGTTCCTCAAGCGCGGGCACCGGCTGCTGTCGCTGCTCGCCGGGCTCGTCTTCCGCCGGCTCTCGTTCGTGTACGGCGAGCGGGCGCTGCCGCGCGGCGCCACCACCCGCTCCGAGGAGACGGCCCGCCGCGAGCCGGACGCCGTGACGCTGCACCCCGGCGGCCCGGCCGAGAGCCTGCGTCGCGGCCCGGCGATCGGTACGCCGCCGCGGCACTGGCGCTTCGTCGCGGGGGAGCGGGCCGAGGTGCCCGCCCGCTACGTCCTCGAGGTCGCCGACGGCCGGGTGAGCGGCGACTTCGGCGCGATCACCACGCCGGGCGGCCTGCTCGACTACCAGACCTCGGGCTACTTCGGGATCGACGGCTGGCGGGAGCACCCGGTCTTCCTGCGGCCGAACCTGGGCCGCGTCGAGCACGTGCCTGGCACGGTCCTCAACCTCGCCACCCGCGGCACGGTCTCGAACTACTACCACTTCATCTACGACGCGATCGGCCGCTACGGCATCTTCGAGGAGGCCATGCCCGGCACCTCGGTCGACGCCATCGTCGTGCCGCACGGCGCGGGCTACCAGCGGCAGGTCCTGGAGCTCAGCGGCATCGCGCGCGACGGCGTACGCCTGCTGCAGCCGGAGCGCGGCGTCACCTACCGGGCCGACCGGCTGCTGGTGCCGAGCACGCCGAACCAGGACCTCGACGCGCCGCGCTGGGTGACCGAGTGGCTGCGCAAGCGGCTTCCTGCCACCACCGCCGCGGGGGAGCTGCCGCGGCGGCTCTACCTCTCGCGGGGCCAGGCGCCGAACACCCGGCGCTACGTGGAGGAGCCCGAGCTGTGGCCCGAGCTGGAGAAGCGGGGGTTCGTGATGCTCGACCCCGGCACGGTCACCGTGCAGGAGCAGATCGACATCTTCCACGGCGCCGAGATCGTCGTGTCCCCGCACGGTGCCGGGCTGACGAACATCCTGTTCGGCACGCCCGGGCTGGCGGTGCTGGAGATGTTCGCGGCGACGTACGTCCACCTCGGGCTGTGGACCATCGCGGAGGCGGTCGGCGGCTACGACTACCGCTACCTGGTCGCCGACGGTCCGGTGCGCGAGGGCGCCCCGCAGGTCGGTGTCCTC
>DATFHM010000171.1:0-6333 GCA_035248385.1 Nocardioides sp.
TCGTCATCAACTCGGTCGAGATCAACGACTGATGTCGCAGTCTCCGGCCGGGGTGCCGACCTGTTACCGCCATCCCGGCCGTGAGACGCACATCCGCTGCCAGCGCTGCGACAAGCCGATCTGCCCGGACTGCATGCGCGACGCCGCGGTCGGGTTCCAGTGCCCCGACTGCGTGAAGGAGGGTCGCAAGTCGACCCGCAGCGGGCGCACGGCGTACGGCGGACTGGTGCCCGAGAAGCCGGGCGCGGTCACCATGGTGCTGATCGGCATCAACGCCGTCGTGTGGCTGGTCATCCAGGCCACCGGGCGCTACGGCAGCTGGATCTACCAGAACTTCGCGCTCACCCCCGGAGGCTCGTGCGAGTCGATCGCGCACCCCGGGGGGATCTATCCGTTCGCGGACTCGGCGGCGGCATGCGCCCGCAACGTCGACGGGCACTGGGTGCCCGGGATCCAGCACGCGCCGTGGGAGCTGATCACCAGCGTCTTCACCCACGTCGAGATCCTCCACATCGCCTTCAACATGTATGCCCTGTGGGTCCTCGGTCCGCAGCTCGAGCAGGTCCTCGGTCGCGCTCGGTACGTCGCGCTCTACCTGCTCTCCGGGCTCGCCGGCTCGGTGAGCGTGCTGTGGATCGCCGATCCCCAGGCCTCGACCGTCGGCGCGTCGGGCGCGGTCTTCGGGCTGATGGCCGCCCTGGTCGTGATCGGGATGCGGGTGAAGGCCGACCTGAGCAGCCTGTGGCTGTGGATCGGCATCAACGCGGTGCTCAGCTTCACGCTGGCGCACGTGTCCTGGCAGGGCCACCTGGGCGGCTTCATCGGAGGCGGGATCGTCACCGCCGCCCTGGTCTACGCGCCGCGGCAGAACCGCAGCGTGGTCCAGTGGGCGGCGCTCGGCGGCATCGCCGCGGTGCTGCTCGGAGCCGCCGCGCTGGGGATGACGCAGGTCTAGTTATCCCCAGGCTTGTCCACCGATGTGGATGAGTTACACCGATGTCATTCTCCCCAGGTGTGAAGAACCCTGGGGAAAACGAGGAGGGCGGCCACCCGGTCCGGGTGGCCGCCCTCCTCGGCGTACGGGGAGATCTACTCCCAACGCGTGGCGAAGGTGAAGCCGACGGCCATGAAGGCGATGCCGACGAACAGGTTCTTCTGGGCCAGGTCGTTGAAGATCGGCAGGTCCTTGGGGTTGTTGCCGGTCAGGAAGATGTAGTAGCAGCAGATCCAGACCAGGCCGACGAGGAAGCAGCCGAGCATGCCCGCGACCACGCCGCGACCCCGGCCCAGCGGGGTCTTCGGGTGGGCGGAGGCGATCAGGCCGAGGAAGAACAGCCCGAAGCCGATCAGGTAGTTCCACTTCTCCAGGTCACCCAGGAACGAGGGGCCGCCGGTCGCCTCCGCCTTGCCGGTCTTGAGGTCGAGCGCACCCCAGCCGTCGTGGGGGCGGATGCCCCAGTAGGTGTAGGCGACCCAGGCGACGCCGAGCGCGATCAGCACCAGCGCGATCCCGAAGCGGACGGTCAGGACGGGCCCACGGTCGGGGTCGGCGAAGGGGTTGGGACCCTTCTTCAACTTCGGCAGGCGGGACTGCTTGGCCACGTGCGTGCTCCTGTGTCGGTGGTCTGGTCTCCGGGTCTGGTCGCGGCGACCTAACCTAGTCAGTATGACGGGTACCCACGCGACCGGCCGAGGCCGGGCCTGGAGGGTCGGTACGCCGTTGGTGGTCATCCTGTCCGGCGCGCTGTTCGCGACCTCGGCGGTCGACAGCAACGGCACCGACCTGCGCCCGGGCCGCTACTCGGACCTGGCCAGCGTGGTCAACACCGAGGCGAAGGACTACCAGGACCTCGAGGTGCACCGCCACCAGCTCGCCGCCGAGGTAGACGCGCTCACCAAGGACGTGTCGGGCCACCGCGTGACGGCGGCGCAGGCCGAGATCGAGCAGCTGAAGGACCCGGCCGGTCTGGTGGCCCGCAGCGGCCGCGGACTGTCGATCACGTTGTCGGACGCCCCGACCGAGGTGCTCGACGCCGCGGTCAGCGCGGGCAACCCGGACCTGGACCTCAACCGGCTCGTCGTCCACCAGCAGGACATCCAGGCGGTCGTCAACGCGCTGTGGAGCGGCGGCGCCCGGGCTGTCACCATCGCCGGCCAGCGGGTGGTGTCGACGACGGGCATCAAGTGCGAGGGCAACGCCGTCCAGCTGCAGGGCGTCCCGTACCCGCAGCCCTACGTCATCCAGGCGGTCGGCGACCCGTCCCGGCTGCTGGCCGCGATCGACAGCGACTCGCTGGTGTCCGGCTTCCGCGCGGACGCCGCCAACCCGACGATCGACGTGGGCTGGGACATGCAGCTCGAGGACCACGTCACCGCCCCGGCGTACGACGGGCTCATCGACATGCACTACGCGAAGGTGCTGCCGCCGGTCTCGTGACCGCTGCTGCGGTCTAGTGGCCGACGGCGACCGTCAGCGGGGTGCTGGTCGGGTCGTTCGGGTTGCTGTGGGCCTTGACCTCCTGGCCGTCGGTGAACCCGTCACCGTCGGTGTCGGCGACCAGCGGGTCGGTGTGGTACTTGGTCACCTCTTGCCCGTCGGTCAGCCCGTCCCCGTCGGTGTCGGGGTTGTTCGGGTCGGTGCCGTACTGCGCCTCCTGGGCGTCGGACAGGCCGTCGCCGTCGGCGTCCGGCGGCGGGACGTAGGTCGAGACGTAGATGTAGACGTTCGAGCCCTGCTTGGCCGTCTGGTTGTTGCCGCCGGTGGGCGACTGGTCGACCACGGTGCCCTTGGGCTTGGTGGTGGTGCCGGTGTAGTCGCGCACGATCGGGTTGAAGCCGGCGGCGATGACCTTCTTCGTCGCCTGGTCCTCCTGCATGCCGATCACGTTCGGCACCGAGTGCGGGCCGGCGGACAGGCACAGGGTGACCGTGTCGTCCTTCGTGACCGAGCTGCCCGCCCCGGGCACCTGGCTGACCACGGTGCCCTTCGCGTCGTCCGAGGCGCACGGGGTCTTCTGGATCTTGATGTTCTGGCGCGGCAGGCCCTGGCTCACCAGCGTGGAGATCGCGCTCCGCTTGGTCTCCTGGGTGACGTCGTCGAGCGTGAACGAGCACGCTCCGCGCGACTGCTTGAGCACGATGCTCGAGTCGGTCGGGACGTAGGCGTCCTGCGCGGGGTCCTGCTGCACGATGGTGCCCTCGGTGGGGTACTTGTCGGAGCAGACCTGCTGGGTGTCGTCGATGCCGGTGGCGGCGAACCCGGCCGCGACGATCTGGTCGCGGGCAGCCTGCTGGCTCATGCCGACGACATCGGGCATCTTCACGTCCGTGGGGCCGGTCGGGAAGAGCTTCGGCCACACCACGAACGCCGTGATCAGGATCAGCACGAGGAGCAGCAGCAGGATCAGGATGAGCGGCAGCTTGCCGGACCGCTGCGGCGGAACGGGGGGTACGGCGGTGCCGCGGACCGACGTCTCGTGCATCGGGGCCACCACCGGGGTGGCCGTGGTGACCCGGGTGGCCGTGTTGTCGGGAAGGGGCACCGGCACGGCGGCCTGCACCGGGCGACCCGCCAGGTAGCGCTCGATGTCGGTGCGCATGGCCGCGGCCGACTGGTAGCGGTCCTCGACCCGCTTGGCCAGCGCCTTCATCACGATCGCGTCGATCTCGGGCGTGAGGTCGGCGTCGAAGTGCGACGGCGGGATCGCGGGCTCGCGCACGTGCTGGTAGGCCACCGCGACCGGGGAGTCGCCCACGAACGGCGGGCGGCCGGTGAGCAGCTCGTAGAGCAGGCAGCCCGCCGAGTAGACGTCGGAGCGGGAGTCCACGGTCTCGCCGCGCGCCTGCTCGGGCGAGAGGTACTGGGCCGTGCCGACCACGGCCGCGGTCTGCGTCATCGAGGACGCCGCGTCGCTGATCGCCCGGGCGATGCCGAAGTCCATCACCTTCACGTCGCCGCTCGGCGTGAGCATGACGTTGCCGGGCTTGATGTCGCGGTGGATGATCCCCGCGCGGTGGCTGTAGTCCAGCGCGCTGAGCACGCCGGAGGTGATCTCCAGGGCCCGCTCGGGCAGGATCTTGCGGCCCTCGCGAAGGATGTCGCGCAGGGTGCGGCCGGCGACGTGCTCCATCACGATGTAGGGCTGCAGCGCGCCGTCGGCGGTCGGCTCCTCGCCGGTGTCGTAGACCGCGACGATCGCCGGGTGGTTCAGCGACGCCGAGGACTGCGCCTCACGGCGGAACCGTGCCTGGAAGGTGGGGTCGCTGGCCAGGTCGGTGCGCAGCCGCTTGATCGCGACCACGCGGCCGAGCCGGGTGTCGGTGCCCTTGCGGACCTCGGCCATGCCGCCGCGGCCCAGCAGCTCGCCGAGCTCGTAGCGGTCGCCGACGAGCGTGCGCTGCCCGCCCGGTCCTGGTTGGTCGGTACGTCCGGTCGTCATCGGCCCGGGCCCTCCGGCTTCTGCTCGATGAGCGGGGGTGCGATCAGCGCTGAGGCCGAATCGGTGCTGGTGGCCGCCGACGTGGGCGTCGTCGGCGTGGTCGGCGCCGTGGTGGGGGCCGGGTTGTCCCAGTAGGTGACCTTGATGATCTGCCCCTCCGTCACGGCGCCCGACGGGCTGATCTGCGTGACGATGCCCGCGGGGTGCGTGCCGTCGTTGGGGACCGCGTCGAGCTGCACGTTCAGGTTCTTGGCGGCCAGCTCGCCGGAGACCACGTGGAAGTCGCGGCCCACGTAGTCGGCGGCGTTGAGCCGGATGATGTTCGGCGTCGTGGCCGTGGTGGTCGGCGTCGTCGGCTTGCTCGACCTCGTCGTGGCGGTGGTCGCCGGGGAGGACTGGAAGGTCGCGGGCGTGCCGTTGTTGCTGTGCAGCAGCAGGTAGGCGACCAGGATCGCGATGAGCACGAAGGCCACGACCAGGGCCAGCGCGACCCACGGCCCGCGGTCTCGGCGCTCGGCCTCCCTGCCGGCGTACGCCGACGCGGTGTCGAGCCGCTGGATCGGCACGCCGGCCGGCGGGATGGTCGCGGTCTGGGGGAGCACCGCGGTGGCGTCGCCGGCCGGCACCGGCGCGACGGCGGCCGCGGGGACGGGCGCGACGGCCTCGGGGTTGCGGAGCGCGGCGGCGAGCTCGGCACCGTCGGCGAACCGCTGGGCGGGCTTCTTGGCCATCGCCCGGGTGACGACCCTCGCGAGGTCGCCGGGCACGCTCGGCGGCAGCGGCGGGACGGGCTGCTGCAGGTGCGCGAGCAGCGTGGCGACCGGTGTCTCGGCCTCGAACGGCCGGTTGCCGGTGAGGCACTCGTAGGCCACGCAGCCCAGCGAGTACACGTCGGAGGAGAAGGTGGCGGCGTCGCCGCGGGCCTGCTCGGGGGAGAGGTACTGCGGAGTGCCCATCACCGCGCCGGTGCGGGTGATCGCGGTCGCGTCGCCGGCCCGGGCGATGCCGAAGTCGGTCACCTTGACGCGGCGGTCGGGCGTGATGATCAGGTTCGCGGGCTTCACGTCGCGGTGGACGATGCCGGCCTGGTGGGCCACGGCGAGAGCGGCAGCGGTCTGGGTCATCAGGTCGCGCACGATCTCGGGATCCATGGTGCGGCCCGACTCCTTGCCCTGGGCGAGCAGGGCGGAGAGGGGCTGGCCGTCGACGTACTCCATCACCAGGTACGGCGCCCCGCCGACCGGGACGTCGGAGCTGTAGTCGTAGACGCCGCAGATGCCCGGGTGGTGCAGGGACGCCGCGTGCCGCGCCTCGGTCTCGAAGCGCTGGCGGAACATGTCGTCGTCGGCGTACTCGTGCTTGAGCACCTTGACCGCGACGGTGCGGCCGAGCCGGGTGTCGGTGGCCTTCCAGACCACGCCCATGCCGCCGGTCGCGATCCGCTCGTCGAGGCGGTAGCGGTGCGCCGCGTCGGCGTACTGCTCGCTCACTTGTTCATCACCGCTTCCATGACGGCCTTCGCGATCGGGCCGCCGAGCCTGCCGCCGGCGATCTCGCTGCTGCTGACGCCGGGGATGTGCTGGATCATCACCGCGACCGCCACCTGGGCATCGCTGGCGGGCGCGAACGAGACGAACCAGGCGTACGGCGGCGCGTTGGTGCCGGTCTGTGCGGTGCCGGTCTTGCCCGCGACGTCCACCCCCGGGATCGCCGCCGGGGCGGCGGTGCCGAACTTGACCGTGTCGACCATCAGCTCGGTGACCTGGTCCGCGGTCTGCGAGGAGACGGCCTGGCCGAGCAGCTTGGTGGGCGTGGTGTCGAGCGTCTGGTAGTCGGAGGTCTGGATCCGGTCGACCAGGTAGGGCTTCATCACCTTGCCGTGGTTGCCGATGCC
>DATFHM010000172.1:0-3659 GCA_035248385.1 Nocardioides sp.
CCGCCGTACCCTCCCTTGCATGGCGTACGACGAGGTGCTGGCCGACCGCATCCGCGACCTGGTCGAGGGTGAGCCCGGGCTCAGCGAGAAGAAGATGTTCGGCGGCCTGGCGTTCCTGATCGGCGGCAACATGGCCGTCGCCGCGAGCGGCCAGGGCGGTCTGATGGTGCGCGTCGAGCCGGACGAGGGCGACGAGCTGATCCAGACGACGCCGGCCGAGCCGATGGAGATGCGCGGCCGGACCATGACCGGATGGCTGCGCGTCGCCGACGACGTGGTCGCCGACGACGCCGTGCTCGAGGAGTGGGTGAAGCGAGGCGTCGGCTACGCCGGCTCGCTGCCGCCGAAGTAGCGATCGGCGAACCAGAGGGTCCGGTGGGTCCAGTCCCCCGGGCCGAGCCGGGTGCCCGAGCAGACCACGATCACGGCCTGTGGCCTGCCGTTGGTGCGGTCCCACCCGGGGTAGCCGTTGCTCGCCAGGACCTGCTCGCGTGAGGTGACGCGGTAGCAGGCGACCTGCCGGTGCCCGCGCAGGACGATCCGGTCGCCGACGTGCAGGTGTGCGAGCAGGCGGTTGCCCATGGCCGTGCCGTCCGGCCAGGTGTGCGTGTTGAGCAGGACGCGGCCGTGGAGCGCGCCCGCCTCCACCCCGCCCTGGTCGGTCGCGAAGTCCGTCTTGTCGGTGTGCGCCAGCACGCCCATCACGCCGTCGGCGGTGCGGGGCACCGCGTAGACCGCCTGGACCGTTCCCGCGACCCGGATCGACGTGGGCACGAACGGCCGCGCGGCCGAGCGGCTGCACGGACCGTGGACAGCGGCTGGCGCGGAGGACGGTGCCGCGGGCGGAGCCCCCACCACCGGGGCCGGGGCATCGGGCCACCGCCACCACACCAGGCCGGCCACGACGAGCAGGCTCACGGCGGCGACGATCCCCGCGCTCCGGCGTACTCTGCTCCGCTCCACGCAGGTCAGTGTCGCGACCGGGGTCGCTCCCGGGCAACTGGGCGGCCGGTTGTCGGTGCCGTGCGGGAGGATGGGCGGGTGGTCGAGGAGGACGCCCTGGCGGGCTTCAGCGAGGCGACCCGCGCGTGGTTCCGCGCGGCGTTCGCGGAGCCGACGCCTGCCCAGGCCGGAGCCTGGCGCGCCATCGCCCGGGACCGGCACACCCTCGTCGTCGCACCCACGGGCTCCGGCAAGACGCTGAGCGCGTTCCTGGCGAGCATCGACCGGCTGCTGACCACGCCGGCGCCCGCGGAGCGGAAGCACCGCACCCGCGTGCTCTACGTCAGCCCGCTCAAGGCGCTCGCTGTCGACGTCGAGCGCAACCTCCGCGCGCCGCTGGCCGGCATCCGCCAGACGGCCGCCCGCCTCGGGCTGCCCGACCTGCCCGAGCTCACCGTCGGCGTGCGCTCCGGTGACACGCCCGCCAACGAGCGCCGGGCGCTGGCCACGAAGCCGCCGGACATCCTGATCACGACGCCCGAGTCGCTGTTCCTGATGCTCACCAGCCAGGCGCGCGAGACGCTGCACGGCATCGAGGCCGTCATCGTCGACGAGGTCCACGCCGTCGCCGGCACCAAGCGAGGCGCCCACCTGGCGCTCAGCCTCGCCCGGCTCGACGCCCTCCTGCCGACGCCCGCCCAGCGGATCGGGCTGTCGGCGACGGTCCGGCCGACGGAGGAGGTCGCGCGCTTCCTCGGCGGCCCCGAGCCGGTCGAGATCGTCGCGCCGCCCGCGAGCAAGCAGTGGGACCTCCGGGTCGAGGTCCCGGTCGAGGACATGACCGCGCTCCCCCAGCAGAGCGCGATCGAGGAGGAGCTCGACGGGCCCGCCCAGCGCCCGAGCATCTGGCCGCACGTCGAGCAGCGGGTGGCCGACCTGATCGGCGAGAGCCGCTCCACGATCGTGTTCACCAACGGTCGTCGTACGGCGGAGCGGCTGACCGCGCGCCTCAACGAGATCGCCGCGGGCGAGTCGGCCGACGGCGTCGCGCCGCCCGCGCAGGTGATGGCGCAGTCGGGCGCCTCGGCCGGGTCGGCGCCGCTGCTCGCCCGCACCCACCACGGCTCGGTCTCCAAGGAGCAGCGCGCCCTCGTCGAGGACGACCTGAAGTCCGGCCGGCTGCCCGCCGTGGTCGCGACCAGCAGCCTCGAGCTCGGCATCGACATGGGCGCCGTCGACCGGGTCGTGCAGATCGCGTCCCCGCCGAGCGTGGCCAGCGCGCTGCAGCGCGTCGGCCGGGCCGGCCACCAGGTCGGCGAGGTCTCCCGGGGCGTGTTCTTCCCGCAGCACCGCGGCGACCTGGTGCCCGCCGCGGTGTCGGTGAGCCGGATGCGCACCGGCGACATCGAGTCGCTGCGGATCCCGGCCAACCCGCTCGACGTCCTCGCCCAGCAGATCGTCGCCGCCACGGCCGTCGACGAGTGGGACGTCGAGGAGCTCTTCGAGACCGTCCGACGGTCGGCTCCGTACGCGACGCTCCCCCGCTCGGCGTACGAGGCCGTGCTGGACCTGCTCGCCGGGCGCTACCCGAGCGACGAGTTCGCCGAGCTGCGCCCGCGCATCACCTGGGACCGGGTCACCGGCCGGATCACCGGGCGGCCGGGCGCGCAGCGGCTGGCGGTCACCAGCGGCGGCACCATCCCCGACCGCGGCCTGTTCGGGGTCTTCATCGCCGGCGAGGGGGTCGGGCGCCGGGTCGGCGAGCTCGACGAGGAGATGGTGTACGAGAGCCGGGTCGGCGACGTGTTCGCGCTCGGCGCCACGAGCTGGCGGATCGAGGACATCACCCACGACCGGGTGATCGTGACGCCGGCTCCCGGCGTACCGGCGCGGCTGCCGTTCTGGAAGGGCGACAACCCCGGGCGCCCGGCGGAGCTCGGCGAGGCGATCGGCGGCTTCACCCGTGAGCTCGGGGCGCTGCCCGATGCGGCGGCCGTCGAGCGGGTGCGGGCCGAGGGGCTCGACGAGTACGCCGCGGCCAACCTGGTCGCCTACCTGCGCGAGCAGGCCGAGGCGACCCGGCAGCTGCCCACCGACACGACCCTGGTCGTCGAGCGGTTCCGCGACGAGCTCGGCGACTGGCGGCTGGTGGTGCACTCGCCGTACGGACAGGCCGTGCACGGCCCCTGGGCGCTCGCGATCAACGCCCGGTTGCACGAGCGCTACGGGGTGGACGGGCAGGCGCTCGCGGCCGACGACGGCATCGTGATCCGCATCCCCGACACCGACGCGGCGCCGCCGGGCGCCGACCTGGTCGTCTTCGACGCCGACGAGATCGCGGAGATCGTCACCCGCGAGGTGGGCGGCTCGGCGCTGTTCGCGTCGCGGTTCCGGGAGAGCGCGGCGCGGGCGCTGCTGCTGCCCCGGCGCGACCCCGGCCGGCGCTCGCCGCTGTGGCAGCAGCGCCAGCGCTCGGCGCAGCTGCTCGAGGTGGCCTCCCGCTACCCCTCCTTCCCAATCGTGCTGGAGGCCGTTCGCGAATGTCTGCAGGATGTCTACGACGTACCTGCGTTGACGACGCTGATGACCGGCATCGAGCAGCGCCGGATGCGGATGGTCGAGGTCGAGACGGCCACACCGTCGCCGTTCGCGGCGTCGTTGTTGTTCGGTTACGTCGGCGCATTCATGTACGAGGGCGACGCGCCGCTGGCGGAGCG
>DATFHM010000173.1:0-5460 GCA_035248385.1 Nocardioides sp.
GGCCTTCTCCATGCGGTGCACGGACTCGGCGATCGCGTCGGTGTCGGCGTCCGGGTCGACCGCGCAGAAGATCGTGTCGCGCATGATCATCGGCGGCTCGGCCGGGTTGAGGATGATGATCGCCTTGCCCTTCTCGGCGCCGCCGATGCTCTCGACGCCGGCCGAGGTGGTCCGGGTGAACTCGTCGATGTTGGCGCGGGTGCCGGGGCCGGCCGAGGCCGACGACACGGAGGCGACGATCTCGGCGTAGCTGACCGGGGTGACCCGGGAGACGGCGTTGACCATCGGGATGGTGGCCTGGCCGCCGCAGGTGATCATGTTGACGTTCAACGCACCCACGTGCTCGGAGCCGTTGACCGGCGGGATGACCGCCGGGCCGACCGCGGCCGGCGTCAGGTCGATGGCGCGGATGCCGGCCTCGGCGTACCGAGGGGCGTACTCGCGGTGCACGTAGGCCGAGGTGGCCTCGAAGAGCAGGTCGGGCAGCTCGTCCTGCTTGAGCAGCCAGTCGACGCCCTCGTGGCTGGCCACCAGGCCCTTGTCGGCCGCGATCCGCAGGCCCTCGGACGCCGGGTCGACGCCGATCATCCAGCGCGGCTCGATCACGTCGGAGCGCAGCAGCTTGTAGAGCAGGTCGGTGCCGATGTTGCCGGGCCCGACGATGGCAGCGGTGAGCTTGCCCATGTTCACTCCTCGAAGGTGACGGTCAGGGGCGCGAAGCCGCTGATGGAAGCCGTGACGCGGTCCCCCGCGGCGAACGGCACGAACGGGCCCAGGGCCCCGGACAGGATCAGGTGGCCGGCCCGCAGCGGGTCGCCGAACCGGTAGGCCTGCACGGCCAGCCAGCGCAGCGCCTCGATCGGGTCGCCGAGGCAGGCGGCGCCGTTGCCGCTGGAGCGCACCTCGTCGTTGATGGTGAGCTCCATGTCGACGTCGCGCGGCTCGAGCTCGTCGAGCGTGCGGCCGTCGGTGCCGATGACGAACAGGCCGCTGGAGGCGTTGTCGGAGACCGTGTCGGTGAAGGTGATGTCCCAGCTCTCGATCCGGGAGTCGACGATCTCCAGGGCCGGCAGCGCGACCTGGACCGCGGCACGCACCAGGTCGATGGTGATCTCCTCCTCGGTAGCCGGAGCGATGTCCGCGCCGAGCCGGAAGGCGACCTCGGCCTCCACGCGCGGCTGCACCAGGGTCCGCATGGAGATCGGCTCGCCGTGGACGCCGTGGGAGACGTCCATGTCGTCGAGCAGGTAGCCGAAGTCGGGCTGGTCGACGCCGAGCTGGTCCTGGACCGCCTTCGACGTCGCGCCGATCTTGCGGCCCACGACGGCGGCCCCGCCGGCGATCCGCGCCTGCACCAGACCCTGCTGCACGGCGTACGCCGCCGGGAGGTCGTCGGTGCCGATCAGGTCGCGCACGGCGGGGCACGGCACACGCGTCGCCTGGGCGGCGGCGAGGCGCTCGACCGCGGCCGAGATCACGTCTGGAGAGGTCACGCGACCCATACTAGAACCTGTTACAGTTTTTCGCATGAAGGACTCCTACGACGTCGTGGTGGTCGGCGCCGGCGGTGCCGGCATGTCGGCCGCCCTCGCCGCCTCCCGCAAGGGCCTCGACACCGTGCTGATCGAGAAGAGTGCCTACTTCGGCGGCTCCACCGCGCGCTCGGGCGGCGGGGTGTGGATCCCAGGTAACTACGCCCTGGAGGCGGCCGGCCAGGTCGATCCCGGCGACCGGGACGCCGCGAAGGCCTATCTCGACGCGATCGTCGGCGACGCCGTACCGAAGGTCCGCCGCGACACCTACCTGGACCGCGGCCCGGAGGTGCTGGAGTTCATCCGCGACAACACGCCGGTCACCTTCACCTGGGTGCCGGAGTACGCCGACTACCTGCCGGAGCAGCCCGGCGGCCGCCCGCGCGGGCGCAGCGTCGAGCCGGTGCCCATGGACGCGCGCTTCCTCGGCGAGGAGCTCGAGCGGCTGCACCCGCCGTACACGAAGGCTCCGGCGAACCTGATCGTCACCCAGGCCGACTTCCGCAAGCTGAGCCTCGGCCTGCGCACCCTGCGCGGTCCGCTCACGATGATCAAGGTGATGCTCAAGCGGCTGCTCGCCATCGCGACCGGCAAGAAGATGTACGCGATGGGCAACGCCATCGCGATCGGCCTGCGCCAGGGGCTGCGCGACGCCGGCGTCCCGGTCGAGTACGAGACCGCGCTGCTGGACCTGCTCGTCGAGGACGGCCGCGTCGTCGGCGTCGTCGTCGAGCAGGGCGCGCAGCGACGTGAGATCCGTGCGACCCGCGGCGTCATCCTCGGCTCCGGTGGCTTCGAGCACAGCCAGGAGCTCCGCGAGAAGTTCCTCCCCCAGCCGACGTCCACGACCTGGTCGACCGGCGCGGCCTCCAACACGGGCGGCGGCCTGCTCGCCGGCACCGCCGCGGGCGCTGCCACCGACCTGATGGACGACGCCTGGTGGGGCCCGACGATCCCGCTCCCGGGCCGCGCCTGGTTCTGCCTGGCCGAGCGCAACCTCCCCGGCTCGATCATCGTGAACTCCGCGGGCAAGCGGTACATGAACGAGGCGCTGCCGTACGTCGAGGCCACGCACGAGATCTACAAGGGCGAGGCCACCGGGGTCGGCCACGTGCCGTCGTACATGGTCTTCGACCAGACCTACCGCAACCGCTACCTCTTCGCCGGCGTCGCCGGGCGGCAGCCCTTCCCGGGACGTTGGTACAAGGAGGGCGTCGTCGTCCGCGCCGACTCGCTCGAGGAGCTCGCGGAGAAGGTCGGCGTGCCGGTGGAGAACCTCACCGCCACCGTGGAGCGGTTCAACGGCTTCGCGCGCGCCGGCGTCGACGAGGACTTCCACCGCGGCGAGAGCGCCTACGACAAGTACTACTCCGACCCCACGGTCAAGCCGAACTGCTCGCTCGCGCCGATCGAGAAGGGCCCGTTCTACGCGGTCAAGATCGTGCCCGGCGACCTCGGCACCAAGGGCGGACTCGTCACCGACGAGAGGGCCCGCGTGCTCCGCGAGGACGGCGCCGTCATCCCGGGCCTGTACGCCGCCGGCAACGTCTCGTCGGCCGTCATGGGCAACACCTACCCCGGCCCGGGCGGCACCATCGGCCCCGCCCTCGTGTTCGGCTACCTCGCAGCGGAGGACATCGCGGATGCCCATTGATCCTTCGATCGCCATCGGCGCCGACCTCGGCGCACGGTCCTCCTCGTGGTCGGCCAGCGACGTGCTGCTCTACCACCTCGGCATCGGCGCAGGCGCGCGTCCGGGCGACAACCTGTCCCCCGCGGCGTTGCGCTACACGCTCGACGACGCGTCGCTGCAGGTGCTGCCGTCCTTCGGCGTCGTGGTGCCCACCTTCCACGAGACCGACCCGCCGCCGCTGGACCTGCCCGGCTGCGACATCAACCTCGCCCAGGTCGTCCACGGCTCCCAGTCGATCGCGGTCAGCGGACCGATCCCGACGGCCGGCTCGGCGACGATCCGCACGACGATCACGGACGTCTGGGACAAGACCAAGGCGGCCGTCATCTGGCAGGAGGGCGTCGCGACGTCGGACGACACCGGCGAGGAGCTGTGGCGCGTCCGGTCCTCGATCTTCGTCAAGGGCGAGGGTGGCTGGGGCGGCGACCGCGGCACCAGCACCGCCGTCGAGATCCCGGAGCGACCGGCCGACTTCACCACGTCGTACGCCGTGACGCCGCAGCAGGCGCTGCTGTACCGCCTCTGCGGCGACCGCAACCCGCTGCACGCCGACCCGGGCTTCGCGAAGGGCGCGGGCTTCCCGGCCCCGATCCTGCACGGGCTGTGCACCTGGGGCATCGTGCTCCGCGAGCTCACCGACGGCCTGCTCGACGGGGACGCCTCGCGGGTCGCCGGCTGGGGCGCCCGGTTCGCCGGCGTCGTCTTCCCGGGCGAGACCCTGACCGTGAACGCCTGGGAGACCGATGCGGGCATCGTGGCCGCGGCGACCGTTGGCGAGGACGCCCGGCCCGCGCTGGCCGACTGCGTGCTCACCGCCCGCTGACAACCGTTGGGTCCGGGTCCTAGCGTGGGGACAACCCCTCCACGAAAGGCAGCCCCATGCCCACTCGCACCGCTCGCACCGCCTGGAACGGCGGACTCCAGGACGGCTCCGGCCAGGTCGAGCTGACCTCCTCCGGCGCCGGCACCTTCGACGTCAGCTTCCCCAAGCGCGCCGCCGACGACGCCGACGGCACCACGAGCCCCGAGGAGCTCATCGCGGCCGCGCACTCGGCCTGCTACTCGATGGCGCTGTCCAGCGAGATCGCGAAGGCCGGCGGCACGCCGCAGGCGCTGGACGTCTCCGTCGACGTCACCCTCGGTCAGGTCGACGGCAAGCCCACGATCACCACCATAAAGATCACGGTTCGCGGCGAGGTCGACGGTCTCGACGAGGCGGGGTTCGCCGCCGCGGCCGCGGCCGCCAAGGCCGGCTGCCCGGTCAGCCGCGCCCTCGCCGGCGTCGAGGAGATCAGCCTCGACGCTGCTCTGGAGACGGCCTAGCGCTGTCGGCGGGGCCGCGGCCGACGACGATCGGCCGCAGCCTCGCCCACCCGAGGAACACCAGCGAGACCACCACGAGCGCGCCGCCTGCCCAGAGGTCGGCGTGCAGCTGACCGGTGAGCGCGGGCGCGCCGTGGCTCACCAGGCCGGTGACCAGCAGGACGATCCCGTAGATCCCCAGCAACGCTCCGATCACGTTGCGGATGTCGAAGGCACCGGCGGTGTGCGGGTTCGGGTTCTCACTCATCTGCTCCGCCTCCTCAGAAGATCGCGTTCAGGACGATGACCATGACCAGCGCGATGCCGGCCAGGGGGACGGGCCGTCGGTACCAGGCGTACGTCGACTCCAGCGGATCGGTCCGCTCCTCCCTCGGCGTCTCGGAGTAGACCAGCCCGCGCAGCTCGGCGGCCGGCTTCGGCGCCGTCACCAGCGACACCAGCACGCTCAGGCCGACGTCGACCACGAAGGCCGTCGAGGCACAGAGGAATGCCGCTCCCTGCCCGCTGATCGGGATGACGCCCTGGGAGAGCCCGCCGAGGGTCCCGTCGGCCAGGATCGCGACCACGACCGCACCGCAGGTGCCGGCCACGAGCCCCACCCATCCCGCGGTCGCGGTCATCCGCTTCCAGAACATGCCGAGGATGAAGGTCGCGAACAGCGGCGCGTTGAAGAACCCGAACAGGGTCTGCAGGTAGTCCATGACGTTGGAGAAGTGGGACGCCACCGCGGCGGTCGCGATCGCGATCACCGTCGCGGCGACCGTGGCGATCCGGCCGATCGTCACGTAGTAGGCGCCGGGTCGGTCCTTGACGACGTACGTCCCCCACAGGTCGTAGCTGAAGACGGTGTTGAACGCCGAGATGTTCGCCGCCATGCCGGCCATGAACGCCGCGAGGAGGCCGGTGATCGCG
>DATFHM010000174.1:0-4364 GCA_035248385.1 Nocardioides sp.
CCGCGAGCCGCGCTTCACGTCGCCGGTCAGGTCGGGCACGCTCATGCAGCCCTCGCGCGCCTTCTCGTTGCGGGACGCGGCGACCACCTCGGCGTTGCAGAGGACGAACATGCCGTGGTGGGTGCGGGCCTTGGGGTGCTCGGAGACGTCGACGCTGAACACCCGCGCCGAGACGCCGACCTGGTTGGCCGCGAGGCCCACGCAGCCCGGGCTGACCCGCTGGGTGGCGACCAGGTCCGCGGCCAGCTGGACGACCTCCGGATCGGTCGGGTCCACGTCGGCCCCACGGACCGACAGCACCTCCGCAGGGGCGCGTACGACGTCGCGCACCCGGCCCTCGACCCCGAGCTCGGCCTCGGTCCAGGCGGCGAGCCGCTCGCTCGCCCCAGGGGCGTCGCTCACAGCTCGTCGGCCTCGATCGGGCGCAGCGTCGCCGTGACGCCGACCCGTCCCGCGGCCTCCCGGACGGCCTGCTCCAGCGCCTGCGCGTCGGCCGTGGCAGGCAGGTCGATCTCGGCGACGAGCAGGTAGAGCTCGCCCGCCAGACGGGTCGTGAGGTCGGTGATGTTGCCGCCCACCGCGGCCACCTCGCCGACGACCTCGGACACGATCCCGGGGCGGTCGCCGCCGTGGACGGTGAGGACCCACTGCGACCCCGGGGCGGTGGCGGTCGGATCGTCGCCCACCGGGCGGACCGCGACGTCGAGCGAGCCGTCGGCCGCGAGCGGCGCCAGCGCCGCCTCGATGTCGGCGGCGGCGACCTCGCCACGGCACAGCAGCATCATCGAGAAGTGCCCGCGCAGCAGGGTCATCGTCGAGTCCTCGACGTTCAGCCCGAGGCCGGCCAGGCCAGCGGTCGTGGCGGCGATGATGCCCGGGCGGTCGTGGCCGAGCACGGTCACGGCGTAGAGGTCGGAGGTCACCGGCCGATTGTCGCAGGCAGATTTCACAAGGGATGTAGGGATCCCGTCACTTCCCTGGTCGTGCAGCGCCAGGTAAGTGCAGATTGCACTACATCCCTTGTGAAATCTGCAGGGTCGCGACTCAGACGAGGGACCAGGCGATGCCGTCGAGGATGTCGGTCTCCGCGACGGTGATGCTGGGCAGCGTCGAGCGGCACAGGATCCGCGACAGCACCAGGGCACCCGCGTCGATGACGTCGGCGCGACCCGGGTGCATCCAGCCGAGGGCCAGCCGCTCGGCGACCGTCATCGCGACCAGCTCGTCGACCTGCCGCTGCACGTCGGCGACGGCCAGGACCTGGCGGTCGATCGCCTCGCGGTCGTACGCCGGCAGGCCGAGGACCCCCGCGGCGATGGTCGTGTTCGTGCCGGCCACGCCCACGATCGTGGCCGCGTCGGCAGGATCGACCGGGCACGCGTCGAGGGCGGCATCGATGTCCGCGACGCAGGCCGCGACCTCGTCGGCGGACGGCGGGTCACCGCCGAGCCGGCGCTCGTGCAGGCGCACCGAGCCGATGTTCATGGAGTGGGCGAGGGTCGGCCCACCCTCCGGCGTACCGAGGATGAGCTCGGTGGACCCGCCACCGATGTCGATGACCATCACGGGCGTCGCGACGTCGGGCAGACCGAGGACCGCCCCTGCGAACGACAGCCGCGCCTCCTCGTCCCCGGACAGCACCTCCGGCGTGATGCCGAGCCGCTCCCGGACACCGTCCGTGAACACCGAGGCGTTGGACGCATCGCGGGTGGCGGAGGTCGCGCAGAAGCGGATCCGCTCGACGCCGGCGTCGCGGATCAGTGCGGCGTACTCGTCGATGGCCGCGAACACGCGGACCAGGGCCTCGTCGGCCAGTCGCCCGGTGGCGTCGACACCCTGGCCGAGCCGCACCATCCGGCTCTCCCTGACCGACACCTCGGGCAGGTCGCCGATCAGCAGCTTGATGGTGTTGGTGCCGCAGTCGATCGCGGCAACGGGTGCGCTCACACGCACGGCCCCTTGCTCCACCAGTCGCCGAGCAGCTCGAGCGCCTCGTCGCCGAGCGGGTTGACCCCCGGCCCGGCGGCCAGGGAGTGCGCTACGAGCACGTGGATGCACTTGACCCGGTCCGGCATGCCGCCGGCCGAGATGCCCTCGATCTCGGGGACGTCGAGGCCGTGCGCGGCACCGACCTCGGCGCGGTCGCGCAGGTAGGCCTCGTGCGCGGCACGGTACGCCGCGGCGAGCTCCGCGTCGGTGCCGAGGCGCTCCTGCATCTCGCGCATCAGCCCGGACTGCTCGAGCGTCCCGATCAGGGAGTTCACCCGGGGGCAGGTGAGGTAGTAGGTCGTCGGGAAGGGCGTGCCGCTGGGGAGGCGGGGCTCGGTGACGACGACGTCGGGGTTGCCGCACGGGCAGCGGTGGCCGACGGCGTGCACACCGCGCGACTCACGACCGAGCTGGGCGGCAACGGCCGCCTCGTCGTCGGCCGTGAAGGGGCCGGCGAAGTCGTTCACTGGGCAGCCGATCCCTTCGGGGCGGTGATGGTGCTGTCCTCCGGCGCGGGGATGGTGGTCGGCGGGTTGCCGGCGACCTTCATCGAGGACCAGGCCGTGGCGTACCAGGTCGGGGTCGACGCGTGCCCGACCGTCGACGGGTCGGAGAGCTGCGTGGTGCCGTCGAGCGGGTTGCCGTTGCCGTCGACGACGACGTACGGCGTCTCGCCGCGGGCGACGTACCCGAAGCGGGACTTCGCCTGCTGCGCGACGTACGCCGGGTCCTTCCAGCGCTCGATCTCGCGCTGGGACTCGGCGATGTCGCCGGTGACGGCGTTGATGTGGCTCAGCGTCTGGTCGGTCTGGGTGCGCTGGGCGAGGTAGGCGCGCAGCGAGGACGCGTAGGAGACCGCCAGGGCGGCGAGGACGAGCACGAGGATCGCGGCCCGGCCGGTGAGCCGGGTGCGGTGCCTCTCCTCCGCGACCGCCTTGGCCCGTGCGGCGAGCTTCTCCCGCTGGGCGTCACGCCGGGCGGTCGCCTCGGCCGACCGCGCCGCCGCAGCCGGGCTGGTGCGTCCCTTGGCGGGACGCCCCGGCTTGCGGCTGGTGCGACGCGGATCGGCCACGGTGAGTCCTCCGGATCAGCCCTGGTAGCGCGGGAAGGCGGACGCGCCGGCGTACACGGCGGCGTCTCCGAGCTCGTCCTCGATGCGGAGCAGCTGGTTGTACTTCGCCACCCGCTCGGACCGGGCAGGGGCGCCGGTCTTGATCTGGCCGCAGTTCGTCGCGACCGCGAGGTCGGCGATGGTGGTGTCCTCGGTCTCGCCGGAGCGGTGGCTCATCATGTTGCGGTAGCCGCTGCGGTGGGCGAGCTCGACGGCGTCGAGGGTCTCGGTGAGCGAGCCGATCTGGTTGACCTTGACCAGCATCGCGTTGGCCTGGCCGCCGGCGATGCCGCGGCGCAACCGCTCGACGTTGGTGACGAACAGGTCGTCGCCGACGAGCTGGGTCTTGGTGCCGAGCTGGTCGGTGATCGCCTTCCAGCCGTCCCAGTCCTCCTCGTCGAGCGGGTCCTCGATGCTCACGATGGGGTACGACGCGACCAGGTCGGCGTAGTAGGCGATCATCTCGTCGGCCGACTTCTGGGCACCCTCGAAGGTGTAGGAGCCGTCGGTGCAGAACTCGGTGGCCGCCACGTCGAGCGCCAGGACGACGTCCTTGCCCAGCTCGTAGCCGGCCTTGCCGATCGCCTCGGCGATCAGGTCGAGCGCCGCCCGGTTGGACTCCAGGTCGGGGGCGAAGCCGCCCTCGTCGCCGACGCCGGTGGACAGGCCGCGGTCCTTGAGGACCGACTTCAGCGCGTGGTAGACCTCGGCGCCCATGCGCAGCGCCTCGCGGAAGCTCGGGGCGCCGATCGGGGCGATCATGAACTCCTGGATGTCCACGTTGGTGTCGGCGTGCGCGCCACCGTTGAGGATGTTCATCATCGGCACCGGCAGGACGTGGGCGTTCGGGCCGCCGACGTACCGGTAGAGCGGGAGGTCGGCGGAGTCGGCGGCGGCGCGGGCGACCGCGAGCGAGACGCCGAGGATCGCGTTGGCGCCGATGTTCGCCTTGTTCGGCGTGGCGTCCAGGTCGAGCATGGTCTGGTCGATCAGCCGCTGGTCGGCCGCGTCGAGACCCTCGAGCGCCGGGCCGAGCTTCTGGATGACGGCGTCGACGGCCTTGCGCACGCCCTTGCCGGCGTACCGGTCACCACCGTCGCGCAGCTCGACGGCCTCGAACGCGCCGGTGGAGGCGCCGCTGGGCACCATCGCCCGGGCGAAGGATCCGTCGTCGAGCAGGACCTCGACCTCGACGGTGGGGTTGCCGCGAGAATCGAGGATCTCGCGAGCTCCGACGGCTTCGATCGCTGCCACGTGCGTTGCT
>DATFHM010000175.1:0-7620 GCA_035248385.1 Nocardioides sp.
GTACTCGGCCTCGGCGCTGCGGCCGAGCAGGCTGTACTCGATCTGCAGGCCGACGTACCGAGTCCAGCCGCGCAGCTCGGCCAGGGTGTTGGCGCGGGCGATCACCCAGGCCGGGGTGTTGGAGACACCGACGTAGAGGACCTTGCCCGCGCGCACCAGGTCGTCGAGACCGCGCATCACCTCCTCGACCGGCGTGAGCAGATCCCAGGAGTGGACGATGTACAGGTCGAGGTGGTCGGTGCCCAGGCGGCGCAGGGATGCCTCGACCGACGCGATCATGTTCTTGCGCTGGTTGCCGCCGGCGTTGGGGTCGCCGTTGCCGGGCGCGGCGTTGGTGTACTTCGAGGCGATCACCACCTCGTCACGGTGACCTGCGACCAGCTCGCCGACGATCCGTTCGCTCGCCCCGGCGACGTACTGGTTGGCGGTGTCGAGATAGTTGCCGCCCGCCTCGCGGTACAGCTCGTACAGCTCGCGGGTCGTCTGTTCCTCGACTCCCCAGCCGGTGGTGGCCCCGAAGGTCATCGTGCCGAGGGCCAGATCGGAGACCCGCAGGCCGCTGCGGCCCAGGAGGCGGTAGTTCATCACAGGTAAGTCGCTCATCCGGCCACGATAGCGGCTGTAAGCCATTGTATGACAACTACAACATGATTAACGTCATCGACATGACCACGACCGACACACGCCACCGAGCACCCGACCCCCGCCGCCTCCAGGAGCTGCTCGACCGCCAGGAGATCCACGACGCGCTGCTGCGCTACACCCGCGGCGTCGACCGGCTCGACGAGGACCTGCTGCGCTCCGCGTACCACCCCGGCGCGATCGACGACCACGGCATCTTCCGCGGCACGGTCGAAGAGTTCATCCCCTGGGCGTTCGCCGGCCACCGGGCAAGCCATCACGGCGAGCAGCACTACATCACCAACCACACCTGTGAGATCGACGGCGACGTGGCCCACACCGAGACCTACTTCGTGATGGTCGGGCAGAACCGGTCGGGTACGCCCGTCACACTGCACGGTGGGCGGTATGTCGACCGGTTCGAACGCCGCGACGGCGAATGGCGCATCGCCCACCGCATCTCGATGGTGGAGTGGACCGGTGGCGTCACGACCCCCGACCTGCCGCCGGTCGACCGCAGACAGAACGGCACTGTCGCGCGCGACCGCAGCGACACCTCCTACGCCCGACCGCTTCTCACCGACGAGCGGCTCACGCTCGAACCGTGAGCAGGGCCGCTACGCCGGGCCGTCGACGCCCGTCGACATCCTGATGGGCAGACCCCGGTGGCCGGCCCGGCGAAGCGCCGTCAGCGACCGGAGCGGACGAGCCGTCCCGGCCGGGCCCCGGTGTCCTCGCCGTCGCGGTAGACGGTCTGGCCCGCGACGATCGTGTGCTCGTAACCGACCGCCTTCTGCATCAGCCGCTTGCCGCCGGTGGGCAGGTCGTGGGCGATGTACGGCGAACCGAACGTGAGCCGGCCGAGGTCGATCACATTGAGGTCGGCCCGCAGTCCCTCACGGATCCGGCCACGGTCGGCCAGGCCCATCACGTCCGCGGTGTCGGACGTCATCCGGCGGATCGCCTCCGACAGCGCCATCACCCCGCGCTCCTTGACCCAATAGGTCAGCATCCAGGTCTGGAAGCCGGCATCGAGGATGAAGCCGACATGCGCGCCACCGTCGCCCAGGCCCATGATCGAGTTGGGGTCCTCCAGCATCTCCTGGCAGACCCGCAGGTCGCCGCTGGCGTAGTTGGCGAACGGGACGTGGATGAAGCCCATCCCCTCGTCTTCGAGGAGGACGTCGTAGACCACCTCCGGCACCGGACGCCCCTCGCGGTCGGCGATCGCCTGCAGCGAGTTTGCGATGTCGGGGGTGTAGTTCGGCGGGTTCTCGAAGCGGTACATCCTGCTGTAGGAAAGGAACTGCAATAGCGGCCAGGCGCTTTCGGCGTACGGGTCCTCCGAGAGGATCTGGCGGCGCACCTCGGGATCGCGCATCCGCGCCACTCGCTCGGCCAGCGGAAGATCGGCGATCGCGCGGTAGCTCGGCGTGGCGGAGAACGGGTTCTGGCTTCCCTCCAGCCCCATCAGCAGGCCGACCGCTCGCGGCGCGACGACCGGGCGCAGGTCGACGCCGTCGTCCTTCGCCGATCCGGAGTACTTCAGCAGGTCACGCCACAGGTCCTGATTCGCATCCGCCGTCTGACCGCTCTGCACCAGGCTGTAGACGCCCGGCAGACCCGACTTCTTCAGCGCGCGGCGGACCATCTCGAACTCGCCGATCACGTCGGGATCCTGCACCTCGGCGACGAACTCGAAGAGACCCCGGCCGGCATCGGCCATGCCCATGGCCAGGCCGACGATCTCACGCTCGCGGGCGAGGAGCGTCGGGGTGTAGTCCCCGGCGACGCTCTTGTGCGCCGTCGACCGACTGGTCGACACGCCCCATGCGCCGGCGCGGATCGCGTCGGCGACGATGACACGCATCTGCTCGACGTCCTCGGGCAGCGCAGGCAGCAGCCTGAACGCCCGCTCTCCCATCACATGAACTCGTACCGGCGCGTGCGGCACCAGGGCACAGATGTCGATGTCGCGCGGGGTGCGCTCCAGAACGTCGAGGTATTCCGCGAACGTCTCCCACGTCCAGGTCAGGCCCTGGTGCATGACGGGTGCCGGGATGTCCTCGACGCCCTCCATCAGCTCGATCAGCCCGTCGCGGTGCTCCGGCTTGCACGGCGCGAAGCCGACGCCGCAGTTGCCCATCACCACTGTCGTCACGCCGTGGTGCGACGAGGGGGCGGTGGCGTCGTCCCAGACCGCCTGCCCGTCGTAATGGGTGTGGATGTCGACGAAGCCCGGCGTCACGATTCGACCGGTCGCGTCGATCTCCTCGGCACCACGTCCGGCGACCTCGCCGACGACGGCGATGACGCCGTCCTTGACCGCGATGTCGGCAACTCTTCCCTCGGCACCGGTGCCGTCGTGCACCTCACCACCGCGGATCACGAGGTCGTACTCAGCTGTGCTCATCACTTCTCCCTGCCGTTCTGCTATGGAGTAATGATGGAACTCTAGATGCATGTAGGCTGCATGTAAATCACTTGCAACACGATAGAGCTGGAGGACCGGTCGATCAGAGCGGCGGCTCGACCGTCTCGTAGCGCGCCACGAACCGCTCCAGCAGCCGGGCCAGGTCGTGCAGGTCCGCGGCCGGCCAGTCGGCGGTGATCTCCTCGATCAGCGCCATCCGGTTCGCGGTGGCCGTGCTCAGCGCACCTCGTCCGGCCTCGGTGAGCCGGAGCACGGCACGACGCAGATCGTCGGCGTCGGGGGCCCGGACCACCAGGTCGCGCTCGACGGCAGCGTTGACCGCACGACTGGCGCTCGACTGCTCGATCTCGAGATCATCGGCCACGTCGCTGATGGAGGGCCGCAGCCCGCGCTGCTCACGCAGCTCGACAGCGCGAAGCACGCGGAGCGCCTCGGTCCCCGGGATGTGGGAGACGCCGTCGAGGATGCGCCGGCGGTACGACGGTCGCCGTACCGAGCGGACGAGCCGCAGCAGCAGCTCGTCCACGCTGGTCAGGTCCTGGTCACGAGACATGGCGCATGGATAGCACACCGCTGTGCGGTGTCCGTGCGGGAACCACCGCTCACCGGGTCGAGACGACCGTGGTCTTCAGCTGCGTGTAGTGCAGCAGCGACTCGAAGCCCTTCTCGCGCCCCAGCCCGCTCGCCTTGTAGCCGCCGAACGGCGTCTCGATCCCGGTGCGACCACCGTTGACGATCACCTGTCCGGCTTCGAGCCGCGAGGCCACCCGCAGCGCGCGGGCGGAGTCACCGGTCCAGACACCGGCCACCAGGCCGTACTCGGAGTCGTTGGCCAGCTCGATCGCCTCCCCCTCGGTCGCGAAGCGACTCACGGCGAGGACCGGGCCGAAGACCTCCTCCTGGAAGATCCGCATCTCGGGCGTCACGTCGGCGTACACCGTCGGCTCCACGTAGCGTCCCGCGGCCTGCGCGCCGCCCGCTGCGTGCCCCCCGGTCACCAGACGAGCGCCGTCCTGCGCGGCGACGTCGAAGTACTCGATCACCTTCTCGAACTGCGCCTCCGTGGTCATCGGCGCCAGCCGCTCCCCAGGGACCCTGGCCCGCATCTGTGCCGCCACGCGCTCGAGCAGTGCGTCGTGGACCTCCTCCTGGACCAGCAGCCTGCTCAGCGCCGCGCACTGCTGACCCGCGCCGGTGCAGATGGTCAGCGCGCTGTCGACGACCCGATCCAGGTCGGCGTCCGCGAAGACCACGTTGGCGGACTTGCCGCCCAGCTCCAGGATCGTCGGGATCAGCCGTCGGGCAGCGCTCTCGGCCACCCGCCTGCCGGTGACGACCGAGCCGGTGAACGCGACCAGTCGCACCGACGGGTGCTCGACCAGAGTGCCGCCGACCTCCGGCCCGGCGCCCAGCACCACGTTGACCACCCCGGCCGGGACGCCCATCTCCTCGCAGAGCTGCGCCAGCATCACGGTGGTGCCGGAAGTGAACTCCGAGGGCTTGATCACCACGGTGTTGCCGGCGGCCAGTGCGGCCGCCAGGCCGCGGGCCGCCTGGGTCAGCGGCCCGTTCCACGGGGTGATCACGGCCACCACGCCGTACGGCTCGCGGCTGGTGAACGCGTGGTCGCCTGCGCCGAGGTTGATCGTCTCCCCGAACAGTGCCCGGACCACGCCGCCGTAGTACTCGAAGTAGTCGGCGGCGACCTGGAGGCCGCCGCGCATCTCGGCGACGAGCTTGCCCGTCTCTTCGACCTCGACGTCGACGAACTCCTGGGCCCGCTCGCGCAGCGCACGCGCGACCGCCGCCAGCAGCCGGCCACGCTCGACCGGTGCTCGATCCGCCCACGCGCGGGCGGCACGACGTGCGGCGTCCACGGCCAGGTCGACGTGGTCGCGGCTGCCGAGAGCGACCCGGGCGATCGGGCTGCGGTCGAAGGGGCCGGAGACGGTCAGCGCCTCCTGATCTCCTCGCGGAACGCTCTTGCCGTCGATCCAGTGGTTCAGCTCGCGGACCATGTGCGCCTCCTGGGACGTGTCGGGGTACTTCGATTCAACCATGTCTTGAACACAACTATTTTACCGCGTCCATTACTAGTGATGTAGATTGCAAATAGTTAGCAGAACTATTATGAAGATCGAGAGGCTGACCGTGGACGACACGACCCAGATGACCTCGGAGCGTCCGGCGCTGGACGGCGTGCGAGTGCTCGACGCGAGCCGGGGCGTGGCGGGCCCGCTGGCCGGGATGGCACTCGGCGACTACGGAGCCGAGGTCATCCGGCTCGACGACCCCTCGGACGCGGACCTGCCCGGGGCCGTGGCCTGGCATCGCAACAAGACGATCGTCCCGCGTGAGCGCGGCTCGGCCCTGGTTGCGGACGCCGACCTGGTGCTCACCACCGACGCCCGCACGGCGGCCGCACTGGGCCTCGACCTGGACGACGAGCCTCCGACCGGCCTGGTCCACCTGCACCTGCCGTTGTGGCACGACGAGCAGGACGGACTCGACCCCTACACCCGCGACCGGATGGTCTCCGCCGACTTCGGCGCAGCACGGCGGCAGACCTCGTTCAGCGGCGGGCCGGTCGACGAGGTCTACCCCTTCCTGTCCTCCATGCAGGGCGCCTGGGGCGCCACCTGTGGCATCGCCGCGCTGGTCGAGAAGATCCGCACCGGCCGCGGCCAGCGGGTGGTGGTGGACCCGCTGCACGGCTCGATGGTCACCACGATCACCACCATGCTGGTCAGCCCGACCGAGCCGCTCCCGGCGACCACCGTCGGCCCCGGCGGCCCCAACCCGACGTTCGGGACCTACCGCTGCGCCGACGGCGAATGGCTGTTCCTCGGCGCGCTCGGCTCGAAGTTCCAGGACATCGCGTTCGAGCACCTCGGCACCACCGACATCGTCGTCGACCCGCGGATCGACGGTGTGCGCGAGCGGCTCTACGCCCCCGGCAACAGGGACTGGGTGCGCGCGCGACTGGCCGAGGCGTTCTCGCGCCGTACCCGCGCCGTGTGGCTCGAGGAGCTCACCGCCGCCGGGTGCCCGGTCAGCCTCGTGGGCGACCGCGACGACTGGCTCGACCATCCGCAGGTCGCCGCGCTGGGTCAGCGCGTCGAGCTCGGGGACCCGCTCGTCGGCGACGCAGTGACCGGCGGGGTCGGCGCCGAGCTGTCCCGCGGTGGGCTTCGCGAGCACCGGGCGCGGATCTTCGCCGACGACGCCGATTGGGCCGCGCCGCGCGCCGGCCTCCCCGCGCCACTGGACGCGCTGCCCACCGGAACAGGTCCTCTGGCCGGCATCAAGGTTGCCGATCTCGGCACGGTGCTGGCCGGGCCGTACGCCGGAATGTTGCTCGCCGCGCTCGGCGCGGACGTGGCGAAGGTGGAGACGGTGACCGGCGACGAGCTGCGGGTGCGTGGCTACGGCATCGCCCGTGGCCAGCGCGGGCTCGGCATCAACCTGCGCGATCCGCAGGGATACGACGCCTTCCTGCGGCTCGTGGCGGCCAGTGACGTCGTGCTCGACAACTACCGACCGGGCGTCCTCGAGCGCCTGCACATCGACCACGCGACGCTCGCCGAGTGCCGGCCCGACATCGTCACCACCTCGATCACGGGGTACGGCGCCGACGGTCCGCTCGGCAGTCAGCCCGGTTACGACCCGGTGGTCCAGGCGCTGACCGGGATCATGAAGGCCCAGGGCGGCAGCGCCGAGCCGGTCTTCTCCACGCTGGCGATCAACGACGTGACGGTCGCGTGCCTGGCCGCGCTCGGCACCTGCGCGGCGCTCTATCAGCGTGCCGCCGGCCGCGGCGGGCAGCACGTCACCTCTTCGCTGGCCGTCGCCGCCACGTTCATGCAGAGCGGTGAGCTGGTCCGCTACGCCGGCAGGCCGCCCGCCGAGACCGGTGGCCGGGACTTCCCCGGGCCCGGACCGCTGTCCCGGTTCTACCCGTGCGCGGACGGCTGGGTCAGGGTGCACCTGCACTCGGCGGCACAGGCGGTCGACGCAGGGCTGCTGCCGGAGGTCTCCGGCGCCGAGGAGGGTGCGGACGCGCTCGCCGAACTCATCGGGACGGCGATCAGCGCGCTCACCTCGGCCGACGTGGTGGCGGCCGTGACCCGGGCCGGCGGCGCCGCGGTCCGTGCACGTGACTTCCGCGAGGTGGTGAACGACCCCGAGTTGCTGGCCGACGGCCACGTCACCGAGCTGGTCTGGCCGGACGGCAACTCGACCTTCCTTCCCCACCGCCTGGTCACCTTCAGCGGGCATGCGCCGTACCCGGTCATGCGGGCGACCGGTCACGGCGAGTTCAGTCGCGAACTGCTCGGCGAGGCGGGACTGTCGGGTGCGGAGATCGAGGAGCTGATCGGCGCCGGCGTGGTCGTCGTGGGCGAGCCGATGCACTCGGTCGTGGGCGTGGGCTACCGCTGATCCTCGGCCGCCGACGCGCGACCGTCGCGGCGCCTGGCGGGCACCGCGACGGTCGCCGTACCGGGCGCGAGTACGGTGCCCGCCTCGTCCTCGATCCACAGTGCGAGGTCGACCACGCGGTCCCC
>DATFHM010000176.1:0-2462 GCA_035248385.1 Nocardioides sp.
GGAGGTACTCGTTCTGGTAGACCGCGGCGCTGAACTCAGCCATCGTGCTTTCCTTCCTGCTCGAGCCGCGCGACTGCGACCGTGATGTTGTCGTGCCCGCCGCAGGTCGTCGCGAACCTGACCAACGAAGAAGCCAGGGCCAGAGGTTCCCCGGCCCCCGCCGCTGCCACCTGGGCAGCCAGCTCGGCCGGCGACGACGCATAGTTCCACAGGCCGTCGGAGCACACGACGAGCCAACCCGGGCCGGTGACGTCGAGACGCGCGACGCGCGGGGTGATGTCCGGGCTGTCGCGACCCAGCCACTTCGTGATCGCGTGGGCCTGCGGCGAGCTCTCCGCCTGCTCCCTCGGTACGCCGGCGGCGATCTGCACCTGGGCCATCGAGTCGTCGACGGAGAGCTGCACACCCTCGTCGCCGTCGGGCAGCCAATAGGCCCGGGAGTCGCCGATGTTGGCCACGTGCAGGCTGGAGCCCTCGACGACGGCGCACACGAAGGTGGCCGACGCGGGGTTGGGCGACTCGGGATCGGTCGTCGCGACGATCGCGGTGTTGGCCGCGGTCACGGCGTCGCCGAAGGTCTTCGCGACCGCCGCCTCCCGGCTCTGGGCCGTGCCCATACCGCTGGGCAGCGGCCGGCGCAGCACCTCGCGCGCGGCACGCGCGCCGGCCAGCGAGGCGACGTCGGAGTCGACCGAGCTGGACACACCGTCGAGCACGATCAGCACGGCGCGGGAGCCCGCCTCGGCGGCGGCGAGCAGCGCCATCGCGTCCTCGTTGCGCTCGTGCACGATCCCGCGGTCGCAGACCCCGGCCACCCAGGAGGCGGGCGTCTCCTCGAAGTGGTCGCGCTCGCTGGGCGCCTTCGTGCCGCAGACGGTGCAGTAGTAGTCGGGACCGACCTCTCCCCCACAGCTCGCGCACGGCCGCCGGCCGGCCGGAGCCACCGGGTCGGGCAGGGCGTCGGCGGGACGCCGGGTCGGTGCGCTGATCGGCGCGCCCTCCAGGGGCCCGCCGTCGGCGGGTGCCGGTGCGACGGCGACCGCCGCCGGCGTACCGAGGTCGGCGCCGCAGCTCTCGCAGAACCGCACCCCGGCGGGGACTCCGGCCCCGCAGGTCGGGCAGGTCATACCAGGCTCCAGGTGCGGACGGCGTTGGCGCGGTTGACCAGGTCGATCCGCTCACGGCGGTCGTGGTTGTCGCGCGCGAGACCGCGCAGCGCGGCCTCGAGCGCCGCCCGAACGGCCCGCTCCGAGGCCTCCACCGAGCCGATGTGCGCGCCCTGCACGGTCGTCGCCGACACCATCGGCAGCGCCTCGGAGAGGATCCGCACCCGGTAGCCGTTCTTGTCGGTCGGGTCGAGCTGGGCCGCCTCGATCGTGCGCATGGCCTGGTCGAGCAGAGCCAGGTCCTGGCGCTTGTCGGCGAGCAGCACGTCCGCGCGCAGCCGGCGGCTCTGCGTGAAGCCGCGGCTCGTGGTCGGCACCAGGTCCAGCGCCTGGCAGGCGCCGTCGGTGTCGCCCGCAGCCGCCTTCACCCGCGCGAGGCCGAACGCCGAGGACGGGACGTACGCCGCGTCGGTCGCCAGGCAGGCCCGGTAGAGGCCCTCGGCAACGGCGGGCAGGCCGCCGCGCTCGCAGGCGAAGGCGAGCGCGAGCTTCGGGGCGAGCTCACCGGGCACCTGCTGGTAGACCGCGTTGAAGGACGCCTTCGCGCCCTCCCAGTCGGCGTTCGCGACCGCGGCGAGGCCCTCGATCCACAGCGCGCGCCACTCCCACGGGTCGTCGGAGAGCAGCGAAGCGGCGTACCGCTGGGCGAGCACGGAGTCGTTCAGCTGCAGTGCCGCGCGTGCCCTGCTCAACCACACCTCGGCGGAGTCCTCGGGCGCCTGCTGCAGCGCCTCGAGCCGCTCCCGGGGGTCGTCGGTGCCGATGGTGACCAGCCACGTGTGCTGGGCGTCGGTGGTGTCCTCGCGCAGCGAGGGCAGCTGGTCCCAGGTCTCGATCGGTCCCGAGGTCGTGGGCGTCTCGAAGAGCACCGACGCCGCCGAGGTGAGGGCGGTGCCGGCGTGGGCGCGCGCGACGGTCTCGCGCAGCACGCCGAGCATCTGGGTGCGCAGCTCGTCGACCGACGCGAACCGGTCCGCCGGGTCGGCCGCGCAGCACTTGGTGAGCAGCCAGTAGAGCGAGTCGTTGGCCTGGAACAGCGGCGTCTGGTCGACCGGCGGCAGCGAGTAGAGGTAGGTGCCCTGGTAGCCGCGGAACTCCAGGCAGAGCACCAGCAGGGTGCGTCCGATCGTGTAGATGTCGGAGGCCACCGACGGGCCGACCTCCGCCACCTCGGGCGCCTGGTAGCCGACCGTGCCGTAGATCGCCGACTCCTGGTCGTCGATCCGGCGTACGCCGCCCAGGTCGATCAGCTTCATGGCGTCGCCGACCTGGATCATGTTGTCGGGCTTGAAGTCG
>DATFHM010000177.1:0-14309 GCA_035248385.1 Nocardioides sp.
CGATCGCCGCACGGCTCGGCGTGCTGGTCGCCGCGGGCGGCTTCGAGGGCTCACCCGAGCGCCGGGCGGCCCACGGCACCCCGGGCCGCGCCGAGTGGTCCATGGCTCCGCGCGGCACCAACACCGGCGAGGTCATCGACGCGGCCGCCGCGGTCGGCGCCGCCACCGACTTCTCCGGCGAGGGCTGGTTCTGCCCCGGCCTCGAGCAGCCGGACGGCTCGGGCACGTTCACCCTCGGCTTCCGCAGCGGCCTGATGGTCGATGCGACCGGCCACCGCTACGGCAACGAGTGCCTGCCCTACGACCGCTTCGGCCGGCTGATGGCGGCCGCGCCCGAGCGGGTCCCGTCCTGGTTCCTGTTCGACTCCCGCGAGGGCGGCCGGCTCCCCGCGATCGCGATGCCCGAGGGCGACCCGGCCGAGCACCTCGCCGCCGGCACCTGGGTGCAGGCCGACACCGTCGAGGCGCTCGCCGAGGCGGCGGGCCTCCCCGCCGACGCGGTCGTCGCCACCGTCGACCGCTACAACGGCTTCGCGGCCAGCGGCGTCGACGAGGACTTCGGCCGCGGCGACGACGAGTACGACACGTTCTTCGCCGGCGGCGGTACGCCGAACAAGGCGCTCGTGCCGCTCGACCAGCCGCCCTTCTACGCGGCCCGCTTCGTCCTCTCCGACCTGGGCACTAAGGGCGGCCTGGTCACCGACGAGCACGGGCGGGTGGTCGACACCGCCGGCGTACCCATTCCCGGCCTGTACGCCGCCAGCAACTCCACCGCGTCGGTCTTCGGCTCGGCCTACCCGGGCCCGGGCGCGCCGCTCGGCGCGGCGATGGTCTACGCGTCGCTGGCCGTGGAGGACATGGTCGCGAGCCGGTCCTGAACGACCGCCGTCACCGCGGCCAGGGCGTCGACCTGCTCGGGCGTCAGGTGGTCGAAGACCAGCTCCCGCACCAGCTCGACGTGGGCGGGCGCCGCCGCCTCGATCGCCTCGGCCCCTGCCGGCGTCAGGTCGACGAACGCGCCGCGGCGGTCGTCCGCGCACTCGCGACGCGCCACCAGCCCACGCGCCGCCATCCGGGAGACCTGCTTGGACAGCCGGCTCTTCTCCCACTGCATCCGCTCGCCGAGCTCGTACATCCGCAGCGTGCGCTCGGGGGCGTCGGTCAGGTTGACGAGCACCTCGTAGTCGGCCAGCGACAGCCCGCTGGTCCGCTGCAGCTCACGGCCGAGCGCGGCCGACAGCAGGGTGTGCGCATCGAGCCACCCCCGCCACGCGATCTCCTCGCGGTCGTCCAGCCATCGCGTTCCCACAGCCCCATGCTACCGCCTTGGTTGCCGTGGCAACTTCCTGAGACGCTGCCGGGCCGCCGCACCCACCCGGCAGAGTGGGCCCCGTGACGCACCCGGGACCCCTGCCCCACGAGACCGCACTCGCCGCCGTCCTTGACGACGGCCGCCCCGAGGCGACCGAGAAGCAGCACCGTCGCGGCAAGCTGACCGCCCGTGAGCGCATCGCGGCGCTGACCGACCCCGGCACCTTCCGCGAGTTCGGCGCGCTGGTCACCGGGTCCGGCCCGGACGGCGGCCCGGTGCCGGCCGACGGTGTCGTCTGCGGGACCGCCGAGATCGACGAGCGCCCGGTCGTGGTGGTGGCGAGCGACTTCACCGCCGCCGGCGGCAGCAACGGCGCGGTCGGCAACGAGAAGATCCGCCGGGTCTACTCGCTGGCCGGCACCCGCGGCATCCCGGTCGTCATGCTGCTCGACGGCGGCGGGCACCGGATCCACGAGGGCCTGGATGCCAAGGAGTTCGCGATCGGCGTGGACATCCAGCACCTGCACACCCGGATGAGCGGCTGGGTGCCGCTGGTCGCCGCGCTGCTCGGCCCCGGCTTCGGCGCTCCCACGCTGAGCGCGTCCCTGTGCGACTACGTGATCGCCGTGCGCGGCATCGCGACCCTCGGCATGGCTCCGCCGCCGCTGGTGAAGGCGGCGACCGGCGAGGTCCTCGGCGACGACGTCAGCGGGCCCGACGCCCAGGCGGAGTTCGGCAACATCGACCTCGCGGTGGACAGCGAGGAGGAGGCCTTCGACGCGATCCGGCTGTACCTCGACACGCTGCCGAGCAACGCCGAGGCGCCGCTCCCCGTGCGCGCCTCGTCGCCTCCCCGGCCCGCCGCCGCCCGCGCGCTCGACGAGGCCGTGACCGCGGACGCCCGCCGCTCCTACGACATGTACGACGTGATCGCGGGCCTGGTCGACGAGGACAGCGAGGTCGAGCTGCGGTCGGCGTACGCGCGCAACATGGTGACCCTGCTGGCCCGCGTCGACGGCAACCCGATCGGCATCGTGGCCAACCAGCCCGCCGTCCGCGCCGGGATGCTGGACACCGCCGCGTGCGCGAAGGCGAGCCGGATGGTGTCGCTGTGCGACGCGTTCGGCATCCCGGTGCTGACGCTGATCGACCTGCCCGGCCTCGCGGTCGGCATCGAGGCGGAGCGGAGCGGGCTGGGCCGCGCGAGCCTGCGGATGTCGGCGGCGTACGGGAACGCGACGGTGCCGCTGTTCACCGTCGTCGCGCGCAAGGGGTACGGCGGTGGCTACGTGATGATGTCCGGCGGCCGCACGTTCTCCCCGGAGCTGGTCGTCGCCTGGCCGCACGCGGAGACCGCCGTGATGGCGGCCGAGACCGCGGTCGAGCTCGTCTTCAAGCGCGAGCTCGACGCGGCGGCCGACGAGGACCGCGCCGCGAAGAAGCGCGAGATCGCCGCCGCCTTCGACGACCGTGCGAGTGCGATCCGAGGTGCCGAGGGCTTCGGGTACGACGCCATCATCCGCCCCAGCGAGACGCGGGCCTGGTTGGCTGAGCTGCTCGCACAGCTGCCGCGGCACCGGCTGATGGACACCGTCACCCCGCGCCGGCACGGGGTCGAGCCACTCTGACGATCAGGCCCGGACGATCCGGTAGTTGAACGCGGGCGTCCCGAGCGCCTGCATCAGCCGCAGCCAGAACGGCATCAGCCACTCGGTGCCGCGGGCCGTGGTGATGTCGCCGAGGTCGATGACGTCGGTGTGGCCGAGCTCCTGCAGCATCGCGGTGACCGTCGCCTTCGCCCCTGCGTCGTTGCCGGAGACGAAGACCGAGGTGGGCTCGGGCAGCGTCTCGGGGTGGACCATCAGGTCGGCGTTGAGCGTGTTGAGGGTCTTCACGACCAGCGCGTCGGGGAACGCCCGCTGCACCTGCTCGCCGATCGAGTCGTCCTGCGGCGCGGTGACCAGGGGCGGGAACCCACCGGAGAAGTCCAGCCCGTTGGACAGGTCGACGAGCGGCTTGCCCGCGAGGTTCGCCGCGCCGGCCTGCTCGAGAACGGTCAGGGTCGCGTCGCCGTTGGTCGCGTTGACGACCACCTCGGCGCCGGCAGCGGCGTCGGCGAAGGTGGCGAGGGCGACGCCCGCGATCGACTGGTAGCCCTCGCGGGCCTGCGTCGCGGCGGGGTCGCGGGTACCCATGGTGACCTCGTGGCCCAGCTCGGCGAGCCGCGCGGAGATCGCGTTGCCGACCATGCCGGTGCCCAGGACGGCGTACTTCATCGTTGTCTCCCTCTGACTAGGACTGCGTGCGCAGGTAGCGGCCGAAGTGCGGGACCGTGAAGGCGATCCTGCCGCGTTCGCCGGAGTAGATCAGCCCCTTCTTCAGCAGCGCGTCGCGCGCGGGCGAGAGGGACTGCGGCTTCTTGTTCAGTACGCCGGCGACGTCCGCCGTCGCCACGGTGCCCACCGGGTCGTCGGCCTCGGTGCCGGCGGCGTCGGCCATCGCCCTCAGGTACTCGCGCTCCCCCGGCGTCGCCCGCTCGTAGCGCGACCCGAAGAAGCCGACGGCGAGCTCGCGCTCGGCCTCGGGTGCGGCGACCGCGATGTCGTCGGCGGTGATCGGGCTGCGCGGGGCCAGGTCCCAGGCGGCCTTCCCGTAGGCCTGGATGAAGTAGGGGTAGCCGCCGGTGGCCTCGTACATCGCTGCCAGGGCTGCGGGCTCGTACTCGGCGTCCTCCTCGGCGGCCGGCGCGGCCAGCGCCCGGTCGGCGGCCTCACGGGAGAGCCGGTCGATGCGCTGGTAGGAGAACAGCCGCTCGGAGTAGGACTTGCTCGCGCTGAGCACCGCGGGCAGGTGCGGCAGGCCGGCGCCCACGACGATCACGGGAAGGCCGTTCTGGCTGAGCTCGTGGCACGCCGCGCAGAGCGCCGAGACGTCGTCGGCGCCGAGGTCCTGCATCTCGTCGATGAAGATGCCGACCCCCTTGCCGACGTCGGCGGCGAGCCCACCGACGTCCGTGAGCAGCTCGACCAGGTCGATCTCGACGTCGCCGGAGTCGGCCCGGCCGCGCACCACCGCCGCGTCGATGCCCGGGCTCCACCGGTCACGCAGCTTGGCGTCGGCCCCCGCGTCGCGCTCGACGAACGCCCGCACCACGCCGAGCACCTGGGCGGTCTCGCCGGGCTCGGGGTGCCCGAGCTCGCGCACGGCCTGGTGCAGCGCGCTCGCCAGCGGCCGGCGCAGGCTCTGGTCGGGGCGCGCCTCGAGCTTGCCGGTCCCCCATCCCTTGCGCACCGCGGCGCTGCGCAGGGTGTTCAGGAGGACGGTCTTGCCGACCCCGCGCAGCCCCGTCAGCACCAGGCTCCGCTCGGGGCGCCCCCGCGCCACCCGCTCGAGGACGACGTCGAAGGCGGCGAGCTGCTCGTCGCGGCCCGCCAGCTCGGGCGGCCGCTGTCCCGCGCCGGGCGCGTAGGGGTTCCGGATCGGGTCCACGATCCGACCGTATCGGCGTCTCTAGCCCGCGTCGTAGAGATCCTTAGCGTGTCGGATCGGCACCCCTTCCAGCGTCGCGATCAGGTCGGGGACCTGCTCGGGCGCCAGCCGCACCGTCCCGGTGCACACGTTCTCGTGCCAGATCGACAGCACCACCACGCCGGCCTCCGCGTGCCAGCTCACCCGGAGCGCGCGGTCACCGCGGCCGTCCAGGTGGACGGAGCCGACGCTCGGCACCGGGCGGATCGTGGTCATACCTGCATGATGCGCCGCACCACCGACACCGCGCCAGGGTCCGATCTGCCTAGACTCGGCCCATGCCCGAGCTGCCCGAGGTGGAGGCGCTGGCCCAGGACCTGACCGGCCGGCTGTCGGGGCGCGCGATCACCAAGATCCACGTGCCGCAGTTCAGCGCGCTGAAGACCTACGACCCGCCGCTGAGCGCGATCGAGGGCACGCTCGTCGACGGCGTACGACGGCACGGGAAGTTCCTCGACATCGAGGCGAGCGGGCTGCACCTGATCTTCCACCTGGCGCGGGCCGGCTGGGTGCGGTGGCGTGACGAGGTGCCGGCCCTGCCGCCGAAGCCCAGCATGAAGTCGACCCTCGCGGTGCGGGTCGTGCTCTCGCCCGACGACGGCAGCGACGTGACCCCGGGCCTCGACGTCACCGAGGCCGGCACCAAGAAGTCGCTCGCGTGCTACCTGGTGCGCGACCCGCTCGACGTGCCGGGCATCGCCTCACTGGGCCCCGACCCGTTGTCGGAGGAGTTCACGATCGAGGCCCTCGCCGAGATCCTGGACGCCGAGGGCGGCAAGCAGATCAAGGGCGTGCTGCGGCACCAGGGCACGATCGCGGGGATCGGCAACGCCTACTCCGACGAGATCCTGCACGCGGCCAAGATGTCACCCTTCAAACCCGCGAAGAGCGTGGTCGACGACGACCTGACCACCCTCTACATGGCGATCCGCGACACGCTCGGCGCCGCGGTCGAGCGCTCCCGCGGGCTCGCGGCGAGCGAGCTGAAGTCGGAGAAGAAGTCGAACCTCGCCGTGCACGGCCGCACCGGGCAGCAGTGCCCGGTGTGCGGCGACGTGGTGCGCGAGGTGTCGTTCGCGGACTCGAGCCTGCAGTACTGCGCCACCTGCCAGACCGGCGGCAAGCCCCTCGCCGACCGCCGGATGTCCAAGCTGTTGAAGTAGAAGTAGGAGCCATGATCCCCACCATCGCGATCGAGAACGTCCCGAACCCGCTGCCCGAGGGTGTCGCCGTCCTCGACGTCCGCGAGCCCGACGAGTGGGCGGCCGGTCACATCGAGGGCGCCCTGCACATCCCGCTGAGCACGCTGCCCGTCCGCCTCGACGAGGTCGCCGCGCTCGACGCCGCCCAGACGCTGGTGGTCTGCAAGGTCGGTGGCCGGTCGGCGCAGGCCGTCGCCTACCTCTCCCAGCAGGGGTACGACGTGGTCAACCTGGCCGGCGGCATGCTCGACTGGGCCGCGGCGGGCCGGCCGATGATCAGCGAGACCGGCGAGCCGGCGTACGTCGGCTGAGGCTGCTGGTCAGGCGGGGCACTCCTGGCCGACCCAGGAGACGAACGCCGCCAGCTTGGGCCGGTCGGCGGGCGACGAGGCCGCGAACGCGCCCGCGCCGTTCGCACCCTTGACGTCCTTCCAGGTCGCCTTGAGCACGGCGTCGACCAGGACGTCGTAGCCGGCCTTCGCATCGGTGGTGATGTCGCTCGGCGTGCCGACGTCCTTCAACTGCGCGACCGCGGCCTGGATCGCGGTGAACGCCGCCCGGCTGCTGCCCTCGTCGTTGGCCGCCTTCACCGATCCCCACGCGCCGCAGAAGGCGTCCTTGGAGGCTCCCGCGGGAGCGCCTCCGGAGCCTCCGCAGCCGGTGAGCGAGGCAGTCATCAGAGCCGCGGCACCGAGCGCGAGGGCGGAACGCTTCAGGGTCATGGGGGCAGCCAACTGCCCGCACCCCCGAAAAGCAACCGTCGGCCGGCCCCGAGAAGGCCGGCCGACGGTGGGGGTCATCGGGTCACTGCGACGGGAGCTCCGTGGGCACGCTCGGCAGGTCCGAGGGCGAGCCGGTCGGGATGCACTTGGTGGTCGTGTACTGCAGGAACGCCTCGACCTTCGTCTTGTCGTCGCCCGAGAACGGGTTGTTGTCGGACGAGCTGCTCGAGTCGTTGAGCTTCTTGACCTCGCTGGCGTCGACCTTGCCGAGGAAGTCGACGAAGATCTCGAAGCCCTGGCGTGCGTCGGAGGACATGTCGGAGGGCGTGCCGACCTTCTTCAGGCTGTCGGCCACCTTGTGGGCCTGGTCGGCCTGGTCGCTGTCGCTCGCCGTGTCGTCGATGGTCGAGCTGGCGTCCTCGAACGTCTTGCAGAAGTCTTCCTGCGACGCGTTGGTCGGCGCGCTCGAGCCGCCGTTGCTGCCGCAGGCGCTGAGCGAGAGGCCCATCAGGGCGGCAGCGCTGAGGGCGAGGGCGGATCGCTTGATCGTCGTCATGCCGCCCACCATGCCCTACGCCCCGGCCTCCTAACCGCCCGGCACGGTGAAATCGGCAGCCGGTACGTCGAGGACCGCCCCCAGCCCGGAGAGGTACGCCGCCCGCGACCGCTCGGTCACGCCCAGCGAGCGCAGGTGCGGCGTCGGCCACTGGACGTCGATGAGCCGCCCCGCCGACGGGGACTGGGCGCGCAGGTGCTCGACCAGCCCCACCAGCGCGACCTTCGAGGCGTCCCGCTCGTGGTGGAACATCGACTCGCCGGCGAACAGGCCGCCGATGGCGACGCCGTACAGGCCGCCCACCAGGCGCCCGTCGCGCCACGCCTCGACCGAGTGGGCCCAGCCGAGCCGGTGCAGCTCGACGTACGCGTGCTGGATGCGGCGGTCGATCCAGCCGTGCGGGCGCTCGGGGTCCGCACATGCGGCGATGACCTGCTCGAAGGCGGTGTCGATGCGGATCTCGAAGTCGCGCGCGCTGCGTCGCAAGCTGCGCGACACCCGGAGGTCGGCGAGCTCGAGCACGCCGCGGCGCGCGGGGCACCACCAGCCGATCGAGCGCGGGCCCTCCGGCATCGGGAACAGCCCGCAGCGGTACGCCGCCAGCAGCGTCCCCGGCGCGAGATCCGCGCCGATCGCGACGAGGTCGCTGGGGTCGAGCTCGTCCTCGGGTGTGCCGGACGCCACGGCCGGGAGGGCGCTCAGCTCGGCCGCCGTCGGGAACACCCAGGGTGTCGGCGGCGGTTCGATGGGCACAGGACCGAAACTAGCGGCCGGCACCGACCGTTGATCCTCGTGATGGGATGGATGACATGCGCAAGAGCGTGAAGACCGGAGTCGCGGCCGAGGTCGCGCGCCAGCTCGCCCCCAAGGTGACCACGATGGCGCCGGGGGCGACCGAGGCGTTCGTGCGGCACGCGCTGAACCGGGCGATCGTCGGCGTCGGACCGCTTCCGGGCGCCGCGGCCGCCGCGGACGCCCAGCTGCGCGAGCAGCACGGCGACGTCGACCGGGCCATCAAGGAGGTCATCGAGAACCACGTGCGGTACGCCGGCGTGGAGGGTCTCGTGACGAACCTGGGCGGCCTGGTCACGGCCGCCGTGGTCGCGCCCGCCTCGATCTCCGGTCTCGCGCTGGTCCAGTGCCGGATGGTCGCAGGCATCGCGCACCTGCGCGGCTACGACCTCGACGACCCGCGCGTGCGCAACGCGATCCTGGTCGCGCTGCTCGGCGACGAGGTCGTGGTGAAGATGGCCAAGGCGCACCGGATCCCGGGCCCGCCGATGGCGATCGCCACCTCGCCGGCGTACGACGCCACGACCGACCCGATGATCGCCAACGCCATCGCCGGCGAGCTGATCGGCCGCGTCATCGGCAAGCGGCTGGCGGCCACGGTCGGGAAGAAGATGCCCGTGGTCGGCGGCGCGGTCGGCATGGTCGCCGACGCGGTGTCGACGTGGCGGGTCGGTCGGTACGCCGACCGCGAGTTCCTCCCGCGCTAGATCTCCAGCGCCCGCACCACCGCGGACGGGCTCGGGCGGCCCAGCTGCTCGGCCATCCACCGGCTGGTGGCGACGTACGCCGGCAGGTCGACGCCGTGCTCGATGCCCATCCCGGTGAGGAACCAGGCCAGGTCCTCGGTGGCGAGGTTGCCCGTGGCGGACTTCGCGTAGGGGCAGCCACCGAGGCCGCCGGCGCTCGCGTCGTACGTCGTCACCCCGGACTGCAGGCCGGCGTGCACGTTGGTGAGCGCCTGGCCGTAGGTGTCGTGGAAGTGCAGCGCGAGCCGGTCGACCGCGACACCCGCGTCGACGAAGGCGGCGACGAGGGCCCTCACGTGGCCGGCCGTCGCGACGCCGATCGTGTCGCCGAGGCTGAGCTGCTTGCAGCCCAGGTCGAGCAGCCGGCGACCGACGGTCACCACCTGCTCGATCGGTACGCCGCCCTCCCACGGGTCGCCGAAGCACATCGACACGTAGCCGCGGACGTCCATGCCCGCCGCGAGGGCGCGCGCGATCGTCGGCTCGAACATCTCGAACTGCGACTCGAGGCCGCGGTTGAGGTTCTTGCTGGCGAACGTCTCCGTCGCCGAGCCGAAGACGGCGACGTGCCGCAGCCCGAGCTCGAGGGCCCGGTCCAGGCCGCGCTCGTTGGGGACCAGCACCGGCATCTGCCGCGCTGAGTCACCCATCTCCTGCACGAGCCCGGTCATCAGCTCGGCCGCGTCGGCGAGCTGGGGCACCCACTTCGGGTGCACGAAGCTCGTCGCCTCGACGACCGGAGCGCCGGCCGCGCAGAGCCGGTGGATGAATTCGCTCTTCACCGCCGTGGGCACGGCGGTCTTCTCGTTCTGCAGGCCGTCGCGCGCGCCGACCTCGTAGATCGTGACGCGGGTCGGGAGGCCGGGCTCGGGCACCACCATGGGGAGCGCGCTCATGACGGCTCCACCACGAAGAGCGTGGCGCCCAAGGCCACCTGCTGCGCGACCGCGGCACCCACCTCGGTCACCACGCCGTCGTACGGCGCCTTCAGCGCGAGCTCCATCTTCATCGCCTCCACGACCCCGAGCACCTGGCCCTCGCTCACAGCATCCCCCGGAGCCACGCGGACGTCGAGGACGGTGCCGGGCATCGGGCTGACGATGGTGCCGTCGGCCGCGCCGGTGCCGTGGTCGGTGGAGGCGTCGGGCCGGACGAACACGTAGCGCTGGCCGTGGAGGGCGAGCTCCACCTCGTGGTCGGTGACGCGGGAGACCAGGCCGGACGGCACGCTTGCGGCCGGGGTCGCCGGCTCGTCGAGGTCGACCACGGCGGGCTCCGCGGGGCCGCCCATCCTGAAGCCGTCGCCGGCGAACGGGCCGGCGTGCTCGCGGTGCGCGTCCAGCCACAGCCGAGCCGCGATCTCGCGGGCCGGGGCCGAGTCGGGTGCCGGGACTTCGTTGCGGTCGAGCCAGGCGGTGTCGATGCCGCCGGGCCGGGCGAACTCCTCGCTCGCCGCGAGTGCGCGGAGGAAGCCGGTGTTCGTGGTCAGGCCGAGGATCGCGGTCTCGTCGAGCGCCGCGACGAGCCGGTGGCGCGCCTCCTCGCGGTCACGCCCCGTGACGATGACCTTGCCGAGCATCGGGTCGTACGACGTGCTCACGACCTGCCCCGACGCCAGCGCGTGGTCGACCCGGGCCGAGTCGGGCCAGCTGACCGTCGTGGCCCGGCCGGCCTGCGGCAGGAACCCACCGAAGGCGTCCTCGGCGTAGACGCGTGCCTCCATCGCGCAACCGCTGACCGTCGAGCCGCCCGGAATGCGCCCGCCGGCCGCGACGGCCAGCTGCAGCGCGACCAGGTCGACCCCGTTGACGATCTCCGTGACAGGGTGCTCGACCTGGAGCCGCGTGTTCATCTCCAGGAAGTAGAAGTCGTCCGTCCCGGCGTCGAGCAGGAACTCGACCGTGCCCGCGTTCGTGTAGGAGACCGCCTCGCCGAGCGCGACCGCGGCCGCGTGGATCCGCTCGCGCAGCTCGTCGGACAGCCCGGGCGCGGGCGCCTCCTCGATCACCTTCTGGTGCCGCCGCTGCACCGAGCACTCACGGGTGCCGAAGTGGTGCACGGTCGCGCCGTCGCCGAGCACCTGGACCTCGATGTGCCGGCCGCGCTCGACGTACTTCTCGATGAGCATGGCGTCGTCGCCGAACGCGCTGAGCGCCTCCCGCTTCGCCGCCGCGACCGCCTCGGGCAGCTCCTCGGCGGACCGCACGACACGCATGCCCTTGCCGCCGCCACCGGCCGCGGCCTTGGCGAGGACGGGGTAGGCGAAGGTGGCCGGGTCGTCGTCCAGCGAGTACGACGGGACCACGGGAACCCCCGCGGCGACGGCGATATCGCGCGCCGCGTCCTTGCGACCCATCTGCTCGATGACCTCGGGCGACGGGCCGATCCAGGTGATGCCGGCGTCGGTGACCGCGCGGGCGAAGGCGGTGTTCTCGGACAGGAAGCCGTAGCCCGGGTGGATCGCGTCCGCACCCGCGGACCGCGCGGCCTCCAGGACCGCAGCCGCGTCGAGGTAGGACGACACCCTCACCGCCACGTCGGCGTCACGCACGTGCAGCGCGTCCGCGTCGAGATCGGTGAACACCGCGATCGACCGGATGCCCTGCTCCCGGCAGGTGCGGAAGACCCGGCGGGCGATCTCGCCCCGGTTGGCGACGAGGACGGAACGAATCTCAGTCATGTCCGATCACATCCGGAAGATGCCGTAGGAGGGGCTGGGGACCGGCGCGTGCGAGGTCACCTCGAGCGCCATCCCGAGCACCCGCCGGGTGTCGGCGGGGTCGATGATGCCGTCGTCCCAGAGTCGCGCGCTGGCGTAGTACGGCGAGCCCTGGGTCTCGTACTGCTCGCGGATCGGCGCCTTGAACGCGTCGTCGTCCTCGCGGCCCGCGACGGTGGCCAGCACGTTGGCGGCCTGCTCGCCGCCCATCACCGAGATCCGCGCGTTGGGCCACATCCACAGGAAGCGCGGGTCGTAGGCGCGCCCGCACATGCCGTAGTTGCCGGCACCGAAGGAGCCGCCGATGACGACCGTGAGCTTCGGGACCACTGAGCAGGCAACCGCCGTCACGAGCTTCGCGCCGTCACGGGCGATGCCGCGGTTCTCGTACTCCCGCCCGACCATGAAGCCGGTGATGTTCTGCAGGAACAGCAGCGGGATGCCGCGCTGGTTGCACAGCTCGACGAAGTGCGCGCCCTTGAGCGCCGACTCGCTGAACAGGATGCCGTTGTTGGCCACGATCCCGACCTCGCGGCCGTAGATGCGGGCGAAGGCGCAGACGAGGGTCTCGCCGTACAGCTGCTTGAACTCCTGGAAGCGGCTCCCGTCCACCAGCCGGCGGATCACCTCGCGCACGTCGTACGGCGTGCGGGTGCTCGTCGGCACGACGTCGTAGAGCGTCTCGGGGGCCTCGACCGGCTCGTCCCACTCCAGCGGCGCGGCCTGCGGGCGGGGCAGCGTGTCGACGATGCCGCGCAGGATCCGCAGCGCGTGCGCGTCGTCGTCGGCGAGGTGGTCGACGACGCCCGACGTACGGGCGTGCACGTCGCCGCCACCGAGGTCCTCGGCGGACACCACCTCGCCGGTCGCGGCCTTCACAAGCGGCGGACCGCCCAGGAAGATGGTGCCCTGGTTCTTGACGATGACGGTCTCGTCCGACATCGCCGGCACGTAGGCGCCGCCGGCGGTGCAGGAGCCCATGACCGCGGCCAGCTGCGGGATGCCACGGGCGCTCATGTTGGCCTGGTTGAAGAAGATCCGGCCGAAGTGCTCCTTGTCGGGGAAGACCTCGTCCTGCATGGGAAGGAACGCGCCGCCGGAGTCGACGAGGTAGAGGCAGGGCAGGTTGTTCTCGGCGGCGATCGTCTGCGCGCGCAGGTGCTTCTTGACCGAGAGCGGGTAGTAGGTGCCGCCCTTCACGGTCGCGTCGTTGGCGAGCACCATGCAGTCGCGGCCCTGGACCCGGCCGATGCCGGCGACGACGCCGGCCGAGGGGACGGCGTACTCGTCGGCGCCGTACATCCCGTACGCCGCCAGCGGCGCGATCTCCAGGAACGGGCTGCCCGGGTCGAGCAGCCGGTCGACCCGCTCGCGGGGCAGCAGCTTGCCGCGGTCGGTGTGCTTCTGGCGGGCCGCCTCGCTGCCTCCCTGGCGCACGCGCGCGAGGCGCTCGCGCAGCTCGGTGGCCAGCTCGCTCATCGTCGGTTCGGACACGCGCCCTAGGTTAATGATCATTAACCTCTGCGGTCAATGGGGTGAAGCTGGCCCCGTCGGGGTACTGGGCGGCGCGAGCCGAGGTGCTCGCGAGAAAGGAACACATGATGTCCGTCATCGTGACCACCGAGCGCCTGGTCCGCAGCAGCCTGCGCACGATCGCCCACGCCATCGTGCACCCGGTCGAGACCGTGGGGACCGTCGTCGACGAGCTCCCCGTCATCCCCGACGTCGCCGAGGCGACCGCCACCGCGCTCATGGACGCCCTCCAGCAGAGCGACGAGGAGTCCACCGACTGGCTGATGAGGCCCCGGACCGCGCCGCAGTAGGTGAACGAGCACTAACCTGGGGGCGTGAGTGCGCCCACCCGTCGCGAGCAGATCCTGGCCACGGCTGCCGACCTCTTCGCGGCGCGTGGCTTCCACGGCGTCTCCGTCGCGGACCTCGGCGCGGCCTGCGGCATCAGCGGACCGGCGCTCTACAAGCACTTCCCGTCCAAGCAGGCGATGCTCGCCGAGATGCTGACCTCGATCTCCGAGCGGCTGCTCGCCGTGGGGCAGTCGCGGGTGGAGGCGGGCGCCGGAGACCCCGAGCGCGCGCTGCGCGGGCTGATCGACTGGCACCTGGAGTTCGCGCTCGGGCACCGCGCGCTGATCATCGTCCAGGACCGCGACTGGGAGTCGCTCCCCGCCGACGCCCGCGACCAGGTCCGCAAGCTGCAGCGTCAGTACGTCGGCCTCTGGGCCGACCAGCTGCGCGCCCTCGACGCCGACCTTTCCGCCGCCGCGGCCCACGCCTCCGCCCAGGCCGTCTTCGGCCTGCTCAACTCCACGCCCCGGGCCGGCCACGGCATCTCCGACGCCGAGCTCCGGGCACTCCTGGGCGGGCTCGCCGAGCGCGCCCTCCTCCCGAACTGTTAGCGCGAAAGAAGCCTCCGGGCCCCGCGAATGATGGGTTCTGGCCCCGCGAGATCGCGATCTCGCGGGGCCAGAACCCGCCATTCGGCGGGCCAGAACCCTTCTTTCGCGGGTCAGGCGCCGGGGATCCGGTCGAGGATTGGAGCGAGGTCGAGGCCGGCGGGGAGGGTGCCGAGCGCGCCGCCCCAGTCGCGGCCGAGCCGGGTCGCGCAGAAGGCGTCCGCGACGGCCGACGGCGCGTGGCGCAGCAGCAGGCCGCCCATGAAGACGAGGGCGATCTGCTCCACGATCCGGCGGGCGCGCAGCTCGATGTCGTCGAAG
>DATFHM010000178.1:0-3011 GCA_035248385.1 Nocardioides sp.
GGACGGCGGCCGGCAGACGTGGATCTACGGGTCGTGGTCCGACGACCCCAGCCCGCTCCCGGACGCGGCGGTCCTCAGCCACGAGCTCGCCGAGTGGTTCGCCGACCCGTTCACCGACAACATCGTGCCGAGCTGGCAGTCACCGTTGCCCGCTCCGGCGAGCAGCTACGGGTGCCAGCGGCTGCTCGAGACCGGCGACCCGCTGGTCGGCGCCACCCGGGTCGTCGACGGTGACCACCTGCAGGACGAGGCCTTGCTGCAGTGGTTCACCCGGGAGCAACCCTCGTCCGCGCTGAACGGCGCGTACACGCTGTTCGGAACGTTCTCCTCGGTGGCGCCGAGCTGCTGAGGATCAGCGACCCCGGAGGTTGCCCCGCTGCCCCTTCATCGAGGTGGGCACGGGGCCCTTCGGGATCGGCGCCTTGCCGCGCTGGGAGTCGAGCGCGCGCAGCCGGTTCAGCAGGTCGGTGATCTCGGCGGGCTTCACGTCGCGGCCGAGCTTCTGGATGTGCCGGACCAGCTTCGGCAGCGGGACCTGGCCCTCCTCGTTGCCCACGATGATGTCGCGCACCGGGTAGTCACCGGCGACCCGCTCGTGCTTCTTGTGCTCGCTGATCAGCACCGGCTTGATCCGGTTCGGGTTGCCCTCGGCGACCAGGACGATGCCGGGAGGGCCCACCACGCGGTGCACGAGGTCCTGCTGCTTGGTGAAGCCGACGACCTGCTCGACGTTCCAGCCCTTGCGCAGCATCGACAGCGCACGCGCGGCCGCGCCGATCTGCCCCTCGAGCTGCAGGTAGACGGCCTTCTGCGCACGGCGGCTGAAGACGACCATCGCCAGCAGCAGACCGAGCAGCAGCCCGGCGACGATGCCGAGGATCAGGCTGACGGTGCCGTGGCCGCTCGGCAGGAACATCGCCGAGAAGCCGACCGCCGCGCCGACGACGAACGCGCCGAGCATCCACCAGGTGATCGCGGGGTCGACCTGGCGGGTCATCCGGAAGGTCTCGGTGACCTGCTGGCGACGGTTCATCTGGGTGGGGTCGATGGTCGACATCGGGTGATGCTTCTCCTGTGTGATCAGCGGACGGCGAGACCGCGGAGTTCGGCTGCCTGACGGTACAGGCGTCCGGCTCGGTACGACGAACGGACGAGCGGGCCGGACAACGCACCGGCGAAGCCGATCTCCTCGGCCTCGGCCTGCAGCTCCACGAACTCCTCCGGCTTGACCCACCGCTCCACCGGGTGGTGCCGCAGCGACGGGCGCAGGTACTGCGTGATGGTGATGAGGTCACACCCGGCCTCGTGCAGGTCCCGCAGCGCCTGGGAGACCTCCTCACGGGTCTCGCCCATGCCGAGGATCAGGTTCGACTTCGTGACCAGCCCGAACGCCCGGGCCTGGGTCAATACGTCGAGGGAGCGCTCGTAGCGGAACGCGGGCCGGATCCGCTTGAAGATCCGCGGCACGGTCTCCAGGTTGTGCGCCAGCACCTCGGGGCGCGACTCGAACACCTCCCGAAGCAGGTCGGGGTCGCCGTTGAAGTCCGGCACCAGGTTCTCCACCCCGGTCTCGGGGTTGAGCTCGTGGATGGCCCGCACCGTCTCGGCGTACAACCAGGCGCCACCGTCGGGGAGGTCGTCACGGGCGACACCGGTGATGGTGGCGTACTTCAGACCCATCTTCTGCACGGACTCGGCGACCCGGCGGGGTTCGTCGCGGTCCAGGGGCTGGGGCTTGCCGGTGTCGATCTGGCAGAAGTCGCAGCGCCGGGTGCACTGGTCGCCGCCGATGAGGAAGGTCGCCTCGCGGTCCTCCCAGCACTCGAAGATGTTCGGGCAGCCGGCCTCCTGGCAGACCGTGTGCAGGCCCTCGGACTTCACCAGGTTGTGCAGCGCGGTGTACTCCGGGCCCATCTTCGCGCGGGTCTTGATCCACGACGGCTTCCGCTCGATCGGGGTCTCCGCGTTGCGAACCTCGAGTCGGAGAAGCTTCCTACCGTCGGGCGTCGCAGTCACGCCCGCCAGCCTACCCGTGGGCGGTCAGGAGGCCGTGGTCGGCGTGAGCACCTGGATGCGTGGCCGCTTGGCGGGGTCCGGGCGTGGCTCGTAGTCCGGCGTCGGCGTGTAGGCGTTCCAGTCGAGCAGCTCGTCCAGGTGCCGTCGTACGACGGGGAGGACCTCGGCCACCGTGACGTCGCGGCCGAGCTCGCGGCTCAGCGAGGTGACGTCCGCGTCGGCGATGCCGCAGGGGACGAAGCGGTCGTACCAGGTCATGTCGACGTCGCAGTTGAGCGCGAAACCGTGCATGGTCACGCCGCGGCTGACCCGGATGCCGAGCGCGGCGATCTTGCGCTCCGGGCCGTGCTCGTCGGCCCGCAGCCACACGCCGCTGCGGCCTGGCACGCGCGCGGTCGTCACGCCGAGCTCGGCGCAGGCGGCGATGAGCGCCTCCTCGACCCGGCGCACGTAGTCGACGACGAGCACGTGCTGGGGGAGGGTGACGATCGGATAGCCGACGAGCTGGCCGGGCCCGTGGAAGGTGATCTTGCCGCCGCGGTCGACGTCGATGACCTCGGCTGTGCCGGGGTCCGCAGGACGTTCCCACGCCTCGGTGCGCTTGCCCGCGGTGAACACCGGCGGGTGCTCGAGCAGGAGCACGGTGTCGTTGCGGGCACCGTCCGCGACCTCGGTGTGGATGGTCCGCTGCAGGTCCCAGGCGGCCTGGTAGTCGACCTGGCCGAGCTCGACGTACTCCCTCACCCGAGCCAGGTTACTCGCGGCCTGTGGAGGAGCGGATGCGGAGCGGCCACCGAGCGCGTAGGACTGGCTCATGCGGATCTCGGGCAGGCACACGCTCGCCACCGGCGCGGCGATCGCGGCGGTCCTCGTCGCCGGTGCCGTGCTGCTCGGGCTCGCGCGCGAGACGCCCGGCCCGCGCCCGGTCGCCGAGGTGGCACCTGCCGCCCGTTCCGCGGGTCCGGTGGCGGCGGTGCGGGCGCTCGTGGTGCTGC
>DATFHM010000179.1:0-6072 GCA_035248385.1 Nocardioides sp.
GGCGGTGAACTTCTTGGCCAGCTTGTCGCCGCCGGCCGGGTCGCGGCCGATGACGAGGACCGTGTCGTCGCCGGCGATGGTGCCGAGGACGTCCAGCAGGTCCGCACGGTCGACGGCGCTGGCGAGGAACTGGGCCGCACCCGGCGGGGTGCGGAGGATGACCAGGTTGGCGCTGGCCTCGGCGCTGACGAGCAGCTCGGCGGCGAGGCGGGCGAGGCGGTGGCCCGCGGCGGCGGACTCCCCCGCGACCGGAGTGCGGTCGCCGCCGAGTGCGGGGACGGCGTACACCAGGGAGCCGGAGGGGGCACGCACCTTGACCGCGTCGAGCTCGACGAGGTCGCGGCTCAGCGTCGCCTGGGTGACGTTGACGCCACGCTCGGCCAGGAGCTCGGCGAGCTCGGGCTGGGAGTGCACCTCACGCCCGCCGAGCAGCTCGGAGATGAGCTGCTGACGGGCGCTCTTGGTCAGGGGCGTCAGGGCGTGCTCGCTCATCCGCCGTCGCCTCGTCGCTCCTGCATCCAGGCGAGGACCGCCTTCTGCGCGTGGCGGCGGTTCTCGGCCTCGTCCCAGACGACGCTCCGCGGGCCGTCGATCACGTCGGCGTCGATCTCGCTGCCGCGATACGCGGGCAGGCAGTGCAGCACGATCGCGTCGTCCTTGGCGTTCTTCATCAGCTCGGTCGTGACGGCGTACGGGGCGAAGACGGCGCGTCGTGCGGCGGCCTCGTCCTCCTTGCCCATCGAGACCCAGGTGTCGGTGACGACGACATCGGCGTCCTTGACGGCGACGTCGGGATCGACGGCGATGCGGACCGAGCCGCCGGTCTCCCCACCGATCGAAGTAGCCCGGTCGAGCACCTCGGTGTCGGGGACGTAGCCCTCCGGGCAGCCGAAGACCACGTGCATGCCGGCGCTCACGCCGGCGAGCGCCCAGGAGTTGCCCATGTTGCAGGCCGCGTCGCCGAGGAAGGCGACGGTCAGGCCGGCCGTCGCGCCCTTGTGCTCGCGGATCGTCAGCAGGTCGGCGAGCAGCTGGCACGGGTGGAACTCGTCGGTGAGGGCGTTGACGACGGGTACGCCGGAGAGGGCGGCCATCTCGTCGAGGGCCGTCTGCGCGTACGTGCGCCACACGATCATCGAGGCCTGCCGGCCCAGGACCCGCGCGACGTCGGCGACCGACTCGCGCTTGCCGATCCCGGCCAGCGCACCGTCGACGAGCATCGGGTGACCGCCGAGCTCGGCGATGCCGGCGGCGAAGCTGGCCTGCGTGCGCAGGGTCGGCTTGTCGAAGATCATCGCGACCGTGCGAGGGCCGGCGAGCGGCTTGGCGTCGTACGGCGCTGCCTTCAGGCTCGCCGCGAGGTCGAGGACCTCCGCCTGCTCGGCGGGCGTGAGGTCGTCGTCGCGGAGGAAGTGGCGGGTCATGCGGTGACTCCTGCGTCGTCGAGGATGGACGGCCAGGCGGCCAGGAAGGCGTCGACCTCGTCGGCCGTGACGATCAGCGGCGGCGCGAGACGGACCCGGTCCGGGCCCGTGGCGTTGATGATCCAGCCGGCCGCCTGGGCCGCGGCCGCGACCGCCGGGGCCTGCTCCGCGGACAGGGTCAGGCCGACGAGCACACCGCAGCCGCGGACCTCGATGACCCGCGGCTCCGCGGCGAGGCCGGCACGGAGCCGGTCGCCCATCGCCGTCGCGTTGGCCAGGAGGCCGTCGGCCTCGATCGTGTCGATCACCGCGAGGGCGGCCGCGGTGGCGACCGGGTTGCCGCCGAAGGTCGTGCCGTGGTTGCCCGGCTGGAGCAGGGTGGCCGCGTCGCCGAGGCCGATGCACGCGCCGATCGGGATGCCGCCGGCGAGGCCCTTGGCGAGGGTGACGATGTCGGGGACGACGCCGGACGGGTGGCTCGCGAGCCAGGTGCCGGTGCGGCCCATGCCGCTCTGGATCTCGTCGAACCACAGGAGGGCGCCGTGCTCGCTGGTGATCCGGCGGGCCGCCTGCAGGAACTCCGAGGACGCGACGTTGACGCCGGCCTCGCCCTGCAGCGGCTCGATGATCACCGCGGCGGTGGCGTCGTCGACCGCGGCGGCGAGCGCGTCGGTGTCGGCGTACGGGACCCAGGTGACGTCGCCCGGCAGCGGCTCGAACGGCTCGCGGTAGGCGGCCTTCGACGTCAGCGCGAGGGCACCCATGGTGCGGCCGTGGAAGGCGTCCTCCATGGCCACGATCCGGGTACGGCCCGTGCGGCGGGTCATCTTGAACGCGGCCTCGTTGGCCTCGGCGCCGGAGTTGCAGAAGAAGACGCGGCCGTCGGTGCCGGGCGCGACGACGGCGAGCAGCTTCTCGGCGAGCTCGACCTGCGGCGTGCTGGCGAAGAAGTTCGAGATGTGGCCGAGGGTCTGCAGCTGGGTCGTGACCGCGTCGACCAGCGCCGGGTGGGCGTGCCCGAGGGTGTTGACGGCGATGCCGCCGAGGAAGTCGACGTACTCCTTGCCGTCGACGTCGGTCACCCGACAGCCCTTGCCGGAGGCCAGCACCAGCTTGGGGGTGCCGAAGGTGTTCATCACCGATGCGGCGTAGCGGTCGATCCACGTCTGCGTGCTCACCTGCCCACCTCCCGGGCCTTGCGGGTCTTGGTGCTGACGCCGGGCAGGACCTGGGTGCCGACACCCTCGTCGGTGAACAGCTCGAGCAGCACCGCGTGCGGCTCGCGGCCGTCGACGACCGTGGCGCGCGGGACTCCCCCGCGCACGGCCTGCAGGCAGGCGGTCATCTTCGGGATCATGCCGCTGGCGAGGGTCGGGACCATCTCCTCGAGCGCCTCCGGGCTGATCTCGCCGATCACCTCGTCCGGGTCGGGCCAGGACGCGTAGAGACCCTCGACGTCGGTGAGGACGAGGAGCTTCTCGGCGCCCAGCGCCGCGGCCAGCGAGGCGGCCGCGGAGTCGGCGTTGACGTTGTGGACGACGCCGGCGGCATCGGGCGCGACGCTGGAGACGACCGGGATCCGGCCGGCTTCGATCAGGTCGATCACCGACTCGGGGCGCACGTGCGTCACCTCGCCGACGAGGCCGAGGTCGACCTCCTCACCGTCGACGACGGTGCCGGTCGCGGTGGCCGTGAACAGGCCGGCGTCCTCCCCGGAGAGGCCGACCGCGAGCGGGCCGTGCTCGTTGATGAGCCCGACCAGCTCGCGCTGGACCTGGCCGACGAGCACCATCCGGACGACGTCCATGGCCTCGGGGGTGGTGACCCGCAGACCGCCGCGGAACTCCGACTCGATGCCGAGGCGGTCGAGCATCTGCGAGATCTGCGGACCGCCGCCGTGGACGACGACGGGACGGAAGCCGGCGAAGCGGAGGAACGCGATGTCCTCGGCGAACGCCCGCTTGAGCGTCTCGTCGGTCATGGCGTTGCCGCCGTACTTGATGACCACGATTTTTCCGTGGTACGCCTTCAGCCACGGCAGCGCACCCGCGAGGGTGGTCGCCTTGGTCTGGTCGGGCCGGCCGGGCTGCGTGGTCATGAGGAGTACGCGCTGTTCTCGTGGACGTAGGCGTGGGTCAGGTCGTTGGTCCAGACCGTGGCCTGGGCGTCGCCGGACTTCAGGTCGATCGTCACGGTGACCTGCCGCGGCTTCAGGTCGACCGTGGCGGGGTCGGCCGCGGGCGTCGACTGCTTGCAGACCCACACGTCGTTGATCGCGACGTCGAGGTCGGCCGGGTCGAAGGTGGCGCTCGTCGTACCGACGGAGGCGAGGATGCGGCCCCAGTTCGGGTCGTTGCCGAAGACCGCGGCCTTGAACAGGTTGCTGCGGGCGACGCTCCGGCCGACCTCGACCGCCTCGTCCTCGCTGACCGCGTTGACCGTGGTGATGGCGATCTCGTGGCTGGCGCCCTCGGCGTCCGCGAGGAGCTTGGTCGCGAGCGTGGTGCACAGCTCGGTGAGGGCCGCGGTGAACTCCTCGGCCGTCGGCGTGACCCCGCTGGCACCCGAGGCCATCACGGTCACGGTGTCGTTGGTGGACTGGCAGCCGTCGGAGTCGAGCCGGTCGAAGCTCACCTTCGCGGCGGCGCGGAGCGCGGAGTCCAGGACGGCGGCCGGTACGACGGCGTCGGTGGTGATCACGACGAGCATGGTGGCCAGCGCCGGGGCGAGCATGCCCGCGCCCTTCGCCATGCCGCCGATCGACCAGCCGTCGCCCTGCACCACGACCTGCTTGCTGACGGTGTCGGTGGTCATGATCGCGTGCGCCGCGTCGTCGCCGCCGTCCTTCGACAGCTGGGCGACCGCGTCGACGACACCGCCGAGGATGTTCTCGCGGGTGCTGGTCAGGCCGATGAGACCGGTCGAGCAGACGACCACGTCACCGGCGCCGATGCCCACGAGCTCGGCGACCTTCTCGGCGGTGGCGTGGGTGGTCTGGAACCCCTCGGGGCCGGTGTAGCAGTTGGCGCCGCCGGAGTTGAGGGCGACGGCCTTGACGATGCCGTCCTTGACGACCTGCTCGCTCCACAGGACCGGGTTGGCCTTGCAGCGGTTGCTGGTGAAGACGGAGGCGGAGTCGAACCGGGGGCCCTGGTTGACGACGAGGGCGAAGTCCTTGGCGCCGGTGGACTTCAGGCCGGCGACGACGCCGGCGGCGACGAAGCCCGCGGGGTGGGTGACGCTCACGGTGGTGATCCTTGCGTTAGCTGAGGTGGGAGGGGACGGCAGGGGCGGTGTCGTGCCCCGATCGTCGCCAGGCCTCCTCGGCCCGGTCGGCCTGCGCCGTCGGGACCAGGATCCAGTCGGTGTCGTACGTCGACAGGGTGAGCACCGGGATGCCGTCCTCGGCGAGCGGGCCGAGCAGTGCGTGCAGCACGCCGACCTCGGTGGTCTCGAGCTGGTCGGTGACGCAGAACGCGGTGAACGGCTTGTGGTGCTTGGCCTTCTTCGGCACGCTCCGGCCCGCGCAGATCAGGCTGGTCTCGGTCGCGGTCGCCGTGATCGAGAAGATCGAGGACGACTCGGCCCACTCCGGGATCTCGGCGCCCGACGCGAGCCGGACGACGGCGAGCGTCTCCGGGAAGCGGGCCAGGTGGAAGGTCCGGGATGACTCGCTCACGGCGCGACTCCTACGGTCGAGAGGCCGGTGGTCTCGGGGAGGCCGAGGGCCAGGTTCATGCACTGTACGGCGGCGCCGCCGGTGCCCTTCGCGAGGTTGTCGATCGCGCCGATCGCGACGAGGCGACCCGCGGTCTCGTCGACGGTCACCTGCAGGTGGACGGCGTTCGAGCCGAGCACGCTCTGGGTCTGCGGCCACTGACCGGCCGGCAGCACGTGGATGAACGGCTCCTCGGCGTACGCGTCGACGTAGGCCTGCCGGGCCTGCTCGGCGGTGACGCCGTCGACGATCGGCGCGCTGCAGGTGGCCAGGATGCCGCGGCTCATCGGGACGAGCAGCGGCGTGAAGGAGACCGTCACGTCGGCGTCGGTGAGCCGGCCGAGGTTCTGGGTGATCTCGGGGGTGTGCCGGTGGACGCCGCCGACGCCGTAGGCGCTGGTGTTGCCCATCGTCTCGCTGCCGAGCAGGTGGGTCTTGGCGGCCTTTCCGGCGCCGCTGGTGCCGGAAGCGGCGACCACGACGACGTCGGGCTGGATGATCCCGGCGGCCACGGCGGGCGCGAGGGCGAGGCTGGAGATGGTCGGGTAGCAGCCCGGGACCGCGATGCGCTTCGCGCCGGTGAGCGTCGCCCGCAGGCCGGGGAGCTCGGGCAGGCCGTAGGGCCAGGTGCCGGCGTGGTCGGAGCCGTAGAACTTCTCCCACTCGACGGCGTCCTCGAGCCGGAAGTCGGCGCCGCAGTCGATGACGACGACGTCGTCACCGAGCTGCTCGGCGATCGCCGCGGACTGACCGTGCGGGAGGCCGAGGAACACGACGTCGTGGCCGGCCAGGTTCTCGACGGTGGTGTCGAGCAGCACCCGGTCGGCGAGCGGCAGGAGGTGCGGCTGGAGCGAGCCCAGCGTCTCCCCCGCGTTCGAGCCGGCGGTGAGCGCACCGATCTCCACGCCGGGGTGGCCGAGCAGCAGCCGG
>DATFHM010000180.1:0-2933 GCA_035248385.1 Nocardioides sp.
CCAGGTGATCGACTGCAGCGGCTGGTTGCTGTCGTCGTAGGGACGGAAGGTCACCGACTTCAGGTCCTGGCCCGGCGAGATGGCGAAGACGAAGCACATGTCGATGTGCGCACCCGGGGCGAAGGACGCCGGCGTGATGTAGGGGTGGCACGGCGCGAAGGTGCGCTGCTGGAACGGCTGCGCCGCGACGAGGGTGCCGGCGTCCTGCTCGGCCCAGATCGGCACGGCGACCCGGTCCAGCGGGGTGGTGGACTCGTTGGTCACGACAGCGCGCACGAAGTACGGCGTGGTCGCGGCCTGCGCGGCGCTGACCTTCCAGCCCTGGAAGGACTTGTCGTACGTCGTGCGCTCGATCCGCGTGACCTGCACGTCCAGGACGGCCGTCGTCGACACCTTCGGGTGCCAGGCGATGACCGCGTGGTCACCGAGCCCCAGGGCCGTGCCGGGCGTCGTCAGCGCCACCCCGGACGGCACGGCGGTGGCGTACGGCGCCACGGTCGGCGAGGACGAGGCGCTCGGCCCCGCCGCAGGGCTGCCGCCCGAGCCGCACGCCGACACCGGGAGCGCCAGCGCGAGCGCTCCGATGACCCCGAGAATCCGACGGTTCACGGTCTCAGCACCCCACGAAGCGCTCGGCGAAGTACGCGGTCAGCTTGTCGAGCGCCACCCGCTCCTGGCTCATCGAGTCGCGCTCGCGCACGGTGACGGCCTGGTCGTCGAGGGTGTCGAAGTCGACGGTCACGCAGTACGGCGTGCCGACCTCGTCCTGGCGGCGGTAGCGCCGGCCGATGGCACCGGAGTCGTCGGTGTCGACGTACCAGTTCTTGCGGAGCTCGGCGGCGAGGTCCTTGGCCTTGGGCGTCAGGTCGGCGTTGCGGCTCAGCGGCAGCACGGCGATCTTGACCGGCGCGAGGCGCGGGTCGAGCCGCAGCACGGTGCGCTTGTCGACGCCGCCCTTGGTGTTGGGCGCCTCGTCCTCGTGGAAGGCGTCGACCAGGAAGGTCATCAGGCTGCGGGACAGGCCGGCTGCCGGCTCGATGACGTACGGCGTGTACCGCTCGTTGGCCGCCTGGTCGAAGTAGCGCAGGTCCTGGCCGGAGTGCTCCATGTGCGTCGACAGGTCGAAGTCGGTGCGGTTGGCGACACCCTCGAGCTCGCCCCACTCCGAGCCCGCGAAGTTGAAGCGGTACTCGATGTCGACGGTGCGCTTGGAGTAGTGCGACAGCTTCTCCTTCGCGTGCTCGTAGAGCCGGAGGTTGTCGGGGTTGATGCCGAGGTCGACGTACCAGGCCAGGCGGGTGTCGATCCAGTACTGGTGCCACTCCTCGTCCTCACCCGGCTTGACGAAGAACTCCATCTCCATCTGCTCGAACTCGCGGGTGCGGAAGATGAAGTTGCCGGGCGTGATCTCGTTGCGGAAGCTCTTGCCCATCTGGGCGATGCCGAACGGGGGCTTCATCCGCTGGCTGGTGACCACGTTGGCGAAGTTGAGGAAGATGCCCTGCGCGGTCTCGGGACGCAGGTAGTGCAACCCGGACTCGTCCTCGAGGACGCCGAGGTGGGTCTTGAGCATGCCGGAGAACTGCTTGGGCTCGGTCCACGCGCCGCGGGCACCGCAATTGGCGCACGCGATGTCGCTCAGCGGCACGGTGTCGGGGTCGGCGATGCCCTTCTTCTCGGCATACGCCTCCTGCAGGTGGTCGGCGCGGTAGCGCTTGTGGCAGGACTGGCACTCGGTCAGCGGGTCGTTGAACGTCGCGACGTGGCCGGAGGCCTCCCAGGTCTGCCGCGGCAGGATGATGCTGGAGTCGAGGCCGACCACGTCGTCACGGCTCTGCACCATGGAGCGCCACCACTGGCGCTTGATGTTCTCCTTCAGCTCCACGCCGAGCGGCCCGTAGTCCCAGGCCGAGCGGGTGCCGCCGTAGATCTCGCCGCACGGGTAGACGAATCCGCGGCGCTTGGCCAGGGAGACGACGTTGTCGACGGTGGAGGGAGGCGGCTTGGCCACAGGAGGTTCCTTCGGTTCGGGCCGCGCGGCCGGCTGCCGTGCGGTCTTCGTTGCGGAGACCTAGGTTACGCGGGTGCCGGCCTCGTTCAGCACTCCGCTCGGCTCCACCAGCTCGTAGGCACCGGGCTCGTCGATCGCGCGGCTGAGCACCGGGACGCCGTACATCTTCAGCTCGTACGACGACAGGGCCCGCCGGTAGGCGCCGACGTTGACCCAGCGGGTGGTGAGCACCCACAGGTCGGGCTCGTCGAGGTTGCGGCCGATCGCGCCGTCGAGGTAGCCGGGCTTGTCGCTCAGCAGGGCGTGGACCGACTCGAGGTCGGCGCGCAGGGCGTCATCGCCACGGAACCGGTTGACGACGAGCACGGGCCGATCCTACGTTATGACGACTGTCATAATCCTCTGAGGAGCCCTCGATGACCGAAGCGACGACCGAGCCGACGTGGCAGAAGTCCGCCTGCATCCTGTGCGAGTGCAACTGCGGCATCGAGGTGCAGGTGCAGGACCGGCACCTGCTCAAGATCCGCGGCGACAAGTCCCACCCGTCCTCGCAGGGCTACACCTGCGAGAAGCCGCTGCGGCTGGACCGCTACCAGAACGGGACGTCCCGGCTGACCTCCCCGCTGCGTCGTACCGCCGAGGGCGACTACGAGGAGATCTCGTGGGACGTGGCGATCAGCGAGATCGCGGGCAGGCTCGCGGCGATCCGCGACGAGCACGGCGGGGACAAGATCTTCTTCTACGGAGGCGGCGGCCAGGGCAACCACCTCGGCGCGGGCTACCAGCAGTCGCTGCAGGCGGCGCTCGGCGTGCGCTACCGCTCGAACGCGCTCGCCCAGGAGAAGACCGGCGAGATGTACGTCGACGGCCGGCTCTACGGCGGCCACACCAAGGGCGACTTCGAGCACGCCGAGGTCGTGGT
>DATFHM010000181.1:0-3624 GCA_035248385.1 Nocardioides sp.
GCGGCCGAGTTCGCGGCGAAGACGCCGTACTACTACTCGTCGTACGACGAGGAGACCGAGGTGCTGCCGCGCGAGAAGCCGGCCGTCCTCATCCTCGGCTCGGGCCCGAACCGGATCGGTCAGGGCATCGAGTTCGACTACTCCTGCGTGCACGCGGCGCTCGAGCTCAGCAAGGCCGGCTACGAGACCATCATGGTCAACTGCAACCCCGAGACCGTCAGCACCGACTACGACACGGCCGACCGGCTCTACTTCGAGCCGCTCACGCTCGAGGACGTGCTGGAGATCTACCACGCCGAGCTCGCCGCCGGCCCGGTCGCGGGTGTCATCGCCACCCTCGGTGGCCAGACCCCGCTCGGCCTGGCCCAGGGCCTCAAGGACGCCGGCGTCCCGATCGTCGGCACCCAGCCCGAGGCCATCGACCTCGCCGAGGAGCGCGGCGCCTTCGGCCGGGTCCTCGACGAGGCCGGCCTGGTCGCGCCCAAGCACGGCACCGCGGTCTCGTACGACGACGCGCAGGCGATCGCCCACACGATCGGCTACCCGGTCCTGGTGCGCCCCAGCTACGTCCTGGGCGGCCGCGGCATGCAGATCGTCTACTCCGACGACCAGCTGCGCTCCTACCTCGAGCTCGCCACCGAGCTCATCAGCGACGACCGCCCGGTGCTCATCGACCGGTTCATCGACGACGCCGTCGAGATCGACGTGGACGCGCTCTACGACGGCGAGGAGCTGTTCCTCGGCGGCGTCATGGAGCACATCGAGGAGGCCGGGGTCCACTCCGGTGACTCCTCGTGCACCCTGCCCCCGATCACGCTCGGGGCGGCGGAGATCCAGCGCATCCGCGCGGCCACCGAGGGCATCGCCAAGGGCGTCGGCGTGCGTGGCCTCATCAACATCCAGTTCGCGCTGGGCTCCGACGTGCTCTACGTCCTCGAGGCCAACCCGCGCGCCAGCCGCACGGTCCCGTTCGTCTCCAAGGCGACCGGCACCTCGCTGGCCAAGGCGGCGAGCCGGGTGATGATGGGCGAGTCGATCGCCGAGCTGCGCAAGGCCGGCATCCTGCCCGAGACCGGCGACGGCGGCATGCTGCCCGCCGACGCGCCGATCGCGGTCAAGGAGGCGGTGCTGCCGTTCAACCGGTTCCGCACCCCCGAGGGCAAGTTCGTCGACTCCGTGCTCGGGCCGGAGATGAAGTCGACCGGTGAGGTCATGGGCTTCGACTCCGACTTCGGCACGGCGTTCAGCAAGTCGCAGGCGGCGGCGTACGGACCCCTGCCGACCAGCGGCAAGGTGTTCATCTCGATCGCCAACCGCGACAAGCGCTCGATGATCTTCCCGGCCCGGGTCCTGGCCGACTACGGCTTCGAGCTGCTCGCCACGCAGGGCACCGTCGAGGTGCTGCGCCGCAACGGCATCGAGGCGACGGTCGTGCGCAAGCACTTCGAGGGCGAGGGCGGGCACGGGGAGAAGACCTCGGTCCAGATGATCCTGGACGGCGAGATCGACCTCATCGTGAACACCCCGAACGGCTCGGCCTCCGAGGCCCGTGTCGACGGCTACGAGATCCGGGCGGCCGCGGTGCTGACCGGCACTCCCTGCATCACCACGGTCCAGGGCGCCGCCGCCGCGGTGCAGGGCATCGCCGCGATCCGGGCCGGTGACATCGGGGTGAGGTCGCTGCAGGAGTGGTCCGCCGAGGCCGGACGTTGAGGCTCTACGACGCCGCGTTCAAGCACGGCTTCGCGAAGGTCGACCCGGAGAAGGCGCACCACCTGGCGTTCGGCGCGATCCGCGCCGCGACGCCGGTGCTGGCGCGCGCTCCCTTCCCGGGGCGACCGGTCAAGGCGCTCGGGCTGACCTTCCCGAACGTCCTCGGCCTCGCGGCCGGCTTCGACAAGCTCGGCATCGGGTACGACGCCCTCGGCGGGCTCGGCTTCGGGCACGTCGAGATCGGCACCGTCACGGCGCTGGCCCAGCCGGGCAACCCGCAGCCGCGGCTGTTCCGCCTGGTCGAGGACCGCGCGGTCGTCAACCGGATGGGCTTCAACAACGACGGTGCGGCGGCCGTGGCGCAGCGGCTCGCGGCGCACCGGCGTACCGGCAGGGGGCCGGTGCTCGGCGTCAACATCGGCAAGTCCAAGGTCGTGCCCGACGAGGACCAGGCCGCGGTGGAGGCCGACTACGCGACCTCGACCCGCCTGCTCGCGCCGTACGCCGACTACCTGGTCGTCAACGTGAGCTCGCCCAACACCCCGGGCCTGCGCAACCTGCAGTCGGTCGAGAAGCTGGCTCCGCTGCTCACCCACGTCCGCCGCATGGCCGACGAGGTCCGTCCCGACCACCGGGTGCCGCTGTTGGTGAAGATCGCGCCCGACCTCGCCGACGAGGACGTGACCGCGGTGGCGGACATGGCGCTGAGCCTCGGGCTCGACGGCATCATCGCCACGAACACCACGATCAGCCGCGACGGGCTCCGCTCGCCGGCCGCCCAGGTCGAGGCCTGCGGTGCGGGCGGTCTGTCCGGCGCGCCGCTGCGCGAGCGGTCCACCGAGGTCGTGCGCCGGCTCCGCGCGCGCGTCGGCCACGAGCTGACCCTGATCGGAGTCGGTGGCATCTCGACCGCCGCCGACGCGCGGGAGCGGCTCGACGCCGGCGCCGACCTGCTCCAGGGCTACACCGCCTTCATCTACGGTGGGCCCACGTGGCCCCGGGAGATCCTGAAGGGCCTGGCGAAAGGGAAGCGCTGATGGCGTTCGGTGACTACCAGCTCGAGCTCTACCTCGGCGCCGTGGGCGGGGTCCTGCCCGCCCACCCGTTCTCGTACGACGAGCTGGAGCGCAACGCCCTCGCGGCGCTGGCGCCCGAGCTGCGCACCTATGTCGCGGGCGGCGCCGGTGACGAGGCGACCCAGCGGGCCAACGTGACGGCGTTCGGCGACCACGCCCTCGTCCCGCGGATGCTGCGGCCGTCGGGGGAGCGCGACCTCGGCGTCGACCTCTTCGGCCGGCACCAGGACAGCCCGTTCCTGCTCGCTCCGGTCGGCGTCCTCGGCATCTGCACGCCCGACCAGCACGGCGACATCCACGGCGCGGAGGCGGCCGCCGCCACCGGCGTACCCTTCATCGGCTCGACCCTGATGAGCGACCCCCTCGAGGACGTCGCCGCGTCGACCGAGAGCCGCAAGTGGTTCCAGCTCTACACGCCGAGGAACCGCGAGCTGGCCGAGAGCTTCGTCCGCCGCGCCGAGGCGGCCGGCTACGAGGCGATCGTCGTGACCCTCGACACCTGGGTCCCCGGCTGGCGGCCGCGCGACCTCGCCTCCGGCAACTTCCCGCAGCTGCGCGGCAAGTGCCTGGCCAACTACACCTCCGACCCGGTCTTCCAGGAGATGACCGGCGGCAGCCAGGACACGAGCACGATCGTGATGACCTGGGCCGGGGTGTTCGGCCACCAGGTCACCTGGGAGGACCTGCCGTGGCTGCGCGGCCTCACCGACCTGCCGATCCTGGTGAAGGGCATCTGCCACCCCGACGACGCCCGCCAGGCCCTCGACGCCGGCATCGACGGCATCTACTGCTCCAACCACGGCGGCCGGCAGGCCAACGGCGGGGGAGCGGCCCT
>DATFHM010000182.1:0-2078 GCA_035248385.1 Nocardioides sp.
CCGCCGAGCATGAGCAGGCTCGCCAGCACCAGCGTGTAGGCGTCGATGACCCACTGCAGCTGGTCGCCGCTGGCGCCGAGGTCGCGGGCGATCGAGGGCAGCGCGACGTTCACGCCGGTCACGTCGATGCCGACGATGAAGAGGCTGAGGCAGCAGATGGCCAGCACACCCATCCGGCGGCCGTGGCTCAGGTCGCTCCCGTACGCCGTCGTGGTGCTCATGCCTCCGCCGCCTCTCGCATCTTGTCGACCAGCCGGGCCAGCTCGCGGCGCTCGGCGGCGGTCAGGGTGGCGACGGGCGCCGGCACCACGCCGGGCAGCGTGCGCAGCCGCTCCATCAGCTCGCGGCCGGCGTCGGTGATCGTGACGAGCCGCATGCGGCCGTCGTCGGCGTGGGGGACCCGGGCGACGTACCCACGACGCACGAGGTCGTTGACGATGCCCGACATCGCGGGCGCGTCCACGTGCATCGCCTCGGCGAGCTCGCGCTGGCTTAGCGGCCGGTCCTCGACGCGGCGCAGGGCCCGGTAGCGGCTCCACGGCATGCCGCTGGCCTCCTGGAGCAGGGCGGGGGCCAGTCGCTTGTGGTCCATCACCAGGCCCATCAGGCCCATCCAGACCGCGAGGGGGTCGGGGCTCGTTCGTCGCATACCGATGATTGTACAACAACAACTAATACAGCCGAGCTCCAGAGCCCGTGGGCGATCACGACCAGGCACAGGGCCGCGATCGCGAGGGTCGCCGGCGAGGCGTGGACGGTCTCGCCGAGGACGGTGACGCCGAACCCGACGGTCAGCAGGCAGTTGGTGACGTTGAGGACCGGCATCGACGTGGACAGCGGGCCCGCGCTGTAGGCGACCTGGTTCACCGCGAGCCCGCCGACCCCGCAGGCGACCACGGCGTACGGGAGCCAGGTGAGGGGGAGGGCGGCCACTGGGTGGCTGCGCAGCCACAGCTGCGTCGCGTCGACGAGGACCGCCATCAGCCCGAACAGGACCCCGGAGGTCACGCCGAGGGCGGCGGCGCGGGTCGCGGGACGGCGTACCGCCCGGGTGAGGGTCGCGACGGCGCCGGCTGCCAGCGCGCACGTGCCGACGGCCAGGAACAGCCGGGTCAGGTCCGGCGCGACCGGTGCGGGCGCGGGGTCCGCGGCGAGCAGGAAGGCGGCGAGGGCGGCGACGGTGGTGGTCGCGGTCCGTACGTCGCGCCACTCCGGCCGGCTGCGGGCGATGACCTCGCGCAGCGGCAGCGCCACGACGATCCCGACCACGACGATCGGCTGGACCAGGCTGATCGGGCCGTAACGCAGGGCCAGCACGTGCCAGGTGAAGCCGACCGGTCCGAGGGCCAGGGCCAGCAGCCAGCGGGGCCGTCGCCACAGGCCCGTGAGCGGTCCGTCGCCGGCCGCGTGGTGCTGGACCGCGGTGGAGAGGGCGGTGGTGGTGGCGCTCGCGAGCGCGAAGCCGATCGCCAGCCAGATCACGACCCGGACGCTAGGCGGGCGACGTGGCCCGACGGTGAACGCCGCGTGGATGTCGCGCTGACGGAGCGGGGAGGTGTGCGGACGTCGTACCGCTGCACGGTAGGTTGCCGCCCATGGCGGGGACCCACGATCGGATCATGGCCGACGCCGCGAGCGAGCGTCTGTTCACCGGTGCCACGATCATCACCTTCGTCCGGATCGTCATCACCCTGGTGATCGCCCTGTGGGCGGCGCACGAGCAGTCGCTGACGTGGATGTGGATCGGGCTGGTGTCGCACTGGATCGGCGACAGCCTGGACGGCGAGTGGGCGCGGTGGTTCGACTGCGAGACCCGCATCGGCGCCGTCGTCGACATGATGTGCGACCGGCTCGCGTGCGGCGTCCTGTACGGCGGTCTGGTGTGGCTGGAGCCGAAGGGCTGGCTGTTCGACCAGGGGCACATGACGCTGATCGGCATCCCGATCGGGATCTACCTGCTGGAGTTCATGGTCGTCGACATGTTCCTGTCGACGGCGTTCCTCGCCTGGCCGATCCGCAGCCCCAACTACTTCTGGGTGATCGACAAGCGGATCTACCTGTGGAACTGGTCGCGGATC
>DATFHM010000183.1:0-4564 GCA_035248385.1 Nocardioides sp.
TCCTCGGCGCGGATGGTGTCGCCGGGGGCGACGTGGACCTCGATGACGGGTACGTCGGCGTAGTCGCCGATGTCGGGAACGCGAATCTCCATGGGGGTTGTCCTCACGCGTGGGCCGGGTCAGCCCGGTCGGGGTCGATGCCGTACTTCTCGATGGCCTGGGCGACGACGTCGGCCGAGACCGTGCCCTCGTCGGCCAGGCGGCGCAGCGCGGTCACGGCGATGAAGTGCCGGTCGACCTCGAAGTGGCTGCGCAGGTTGCGCCGGTAGTCGGAGCGGCCGAAGCCGTCGGTGCCGAGCGTCGTGTAGGAGCCGGGCACGAAGGCGCGGATCTGGTCGGCGTACGACTTCATGTAGTCGGTGGCCGCGATGACGGGGCCCTTGCGCCCGGCCAGGCACTGCTCGACGTACGACGTGCGCGGCTCCTCGGTCGGGTGCAGGGTGTTCCAGCGCTCGACCGCCAGGCCGTCGCGGCGCAGCTCGGTGAAGCTCGGCGCGGACCAGACGTCCGCGGTGATCTTCCAGTCCTCGCGCAGCAGGTCGGCCGCGGCCAGCACCTCGCGCAGGATCGTCCCCGAGCCGAGCAGCTGCACCTTCGCCTTGGCGCGGCCACCCGCGGGCCGAAGCAGGTAGAGCCCCTTGAGAATCCCCTCGGCCGCACCCTCGGGGAGGGCGGGGTGGTCGTAGTTCTCGTTCATGAGGGTCAGGTAGAAGAAGACGTCCTCCTGCTCGACGTACATGCGACGCATGCCGTCGGCGACGATCACCGCGACCTCGTAGGCGTACGTCGGGTCGTAGGCGACGCAGTTGGGGATCATCGCCGCCTGCAGGTGGCTGTGCCCGTCCTCGTGCTGCAGCCCCTCGCCGTTGAGCGTGGTGCGGCCGGCCGTGCCACCGAGCAGGAAGCCGCGCGCCCGCATGTCGCCGGCGGCCCAGGCGAGGTCGCCGATCCGCTGGAACCCGAACATCGAGTAGTAGATGTAGAACGGGATCATCGGGGTGTCGCTCGAGGAGTACGACGTGGCCGCGGCGATCCACGACGACATCGCGCCGGCCTCGTTGATGCCCTCCTGCAGGATCTGCCCGGAGGCGTCCTCCTTGTAGAACATCAGCTGCTCGGCGTCCTCGGGCGTGTAGAGCTGCCCGGACTGGGAGTAGATGCCGACCTGGCGGAACAGGCCCTCCATGCCGAAGGTGCGCGCCTCGTCGGGGACGATCGGGACGATCCGCTTGCCGATCTGCTTGTCGCGCAGCAGCTTGGTGAGGATCTGGACGAAGGCCATCGTCGTGGAGACCTCGCGGCCGTTCGTGCCGGCCAGCTGCGGGCCGGCGAAGTCCTCGACGGCCGGGATCTCCAGCGCGGCTGAGGTGCGGCGGCGGGCCGGCAGGTAGCCGCCGAGCTCCTGGCGCCGCGCGTGCAGGTAGGCGTGCTCCGGCGTGCCCTCCGCGAACGAGACGTAGGGGTGGTCCATCAGGTTCTCGTCGGCGACCGGGATCGAGAACCGGTCGCGGAAGGCGCGCAGCGCGGGCTCGGCGACCTTCTTGGACTGGTGCGCGATGTTCTGCGCCTCGCCCGCGGCGCCGAGGCCGTAGCCCTTGACGGTCTTGGCGAGCACCACGGTGGGCGAGCCTGTGTGGGCGTTCGCGGCCGCGTAGGCGGCGTACACCTTCTGCGGGTCGTGACCGCCGCGGGTCAGCCGCCAGATGTCGTCGTCGGACCAGTCCGCGACCATCGCGCGCAGCTCGGGGGAGACGCCGAAGAAGTGCTCGCGGACGTACGCGCCGTCCTTGGACTTGAACGTCTGGTACTCGCCGTCGACGCACTCCATCATCCGGCGCTTGAGCGCGCCGCTGGTGTCCTGCTTGAGCAGCTGGTCCCAGCCCGATCCCCAGATCAGCTTGATGACGTTCCAGCCGGCGCCGCGGAAGACGCCCTCGAGCTCCTGGATGATCTTGCCGTTGCCGCGCACCGGGCCGTCGAGGCGCTGCAGGTTGCAGTTGATGACGAACACGAGGTTGTCGAGCTTCTCGCGGGCAGCCATCGAGATGGCGCCCAGCGACTCCGGCTCGTCGGTCTCGCCGTCGCCGAGGAAGGCCCACACCTTGCGGCCGGCGGTGTCGGCGAGACCGCGCGCGTGCAGGTACTTGAGGAAGCGGGCCTGGTAGATCGCCATCAGCGGGCCGAGGCCCATCGAGACGGTCGGGAACTGCCAGAAGTCCGGCATCAGCCAGGGGTGCGGGTACGACGACAGCCCGTTGCCGCCGGTCTCCTGGCGGAAGCTGTCGAGCTGCGCCTCGGTCAGCCGGCCCTCGAGGAACGCGCGCGCGTAGATGCCGGGCGACAGGTGACCCTGGACGTAGACGAGGTCGCCACCGTTCTTCTCCGACGGTGCGTGCCAGAAGTGCTGGAAGCCCACGTCGTAGAGCGTCGCGGCGGACTGGAAGCTGGAGAGGTGGCCGCCGAGCTCGGTCGAGTCCTTGTTCGCGCGCAGGACCATGGCCAGCGCGTTCCAGCGGATCGCGGAGCGGATCCGGTGCTCGATCTCGCGGTCACCGGGGTGGGTGGGCTCCTCGTCGACCGGCACCGTGTTCACGTACGGCGTCGTCGCGCGGAAGGGCACCCGCGCCCCCAGCCGCTGGGCCTCGTCGATGAGCTGGTCGAGCAGGTACTTGGTGCGGGGCTCGCCGTCGAACTCGAGGACGGCAGCGAGCGCGTCGCGCCACTCCTGCGTCTCGGCAGGATCGATGTCGGTCATCAGGCTGGGGCCCTCCAGGATGGGGAAGTGACGTGCGCCACCCATCGTGCGGGACGATCTTCCATGCGTCCAATGCCTGTTTATGCGCCTAGGCATGCATTCAGTGCATGGGTCAGGCGAGGGCCTTACGGGCGTTGCGGAGGGCGTGGGTGCGGAAGTCCTCGCTGGCCGGTGGCAGCCGCCGGTCCTTGATCCAGGCCAGCCCGATCTCGCGCTCCGCCTTCACACCGGTGACCCGCAGGTGGGGTGCCGCCGGGGCTCCGACGCTGTGCGGATCGGGCAGCAGCGCGACCCCCAGGCCGGCGTACACGAGACCGCGGAGCGTCTCGACCTCCTCGCCCTCGAACCCGAAGCGTGGCTCGAAGCCGGCCTCGCGGCACAGGTCCTGGGTCACCGCGCGCAGGCTGAAGCCCGGCTTGAGCACGATGAACGTCTCGTCCGCGGCGTCGCGCAGCCGCACCGATCGGCGGCCGGCGAGCCGGTGGTTCGGGGGGACGACCAGGCGCAGCGGCTCGTCGAGCAGCACGCTGCTCTCGATCTGCGGGTGCAGCGGGCGGTCGCCGGTGATGGCCAGGTCGATCGCGCCGGACAGCAGGTCGTCGACGAGCCCGGCGTCGCCGTGCTGGCGCAGGTCGAAGCGCACGTGCGGGCGCTCGGTGCGGAAGGTGCGGACCAGCTCCGGCACCAGCCAGGTGCCCAGCGTGTGCAGGAACGCGAGCGGCACGAACCCGCCGTCCGCCGACGTCATGTCGCGCACCGCATCGAGGCCCAGGTCGTAGGCGTCGAGCGTCCGCCGGGCGTGGACCGCCATCTCGTGCCCGGCCGGGGTGAGGACGAGTCCCCGGCCGACCCGCTGGAACAGCGCGGTGCCGGCCTCCCGCTCGAAGCGGGCGAGGGCACGCGACATCGCCGGCTGGGTGCGGTGCGCGCGGTCGGCCGCCTCGGTCACGGTGAGGCCGTCCGCGACGGCGAGGAATGAGCGGATCGTCTCGATCTCCACCCACCCATGTTCTCAGTGCATGAGTCAGGCGCCGAGCAATTCGGCCAGGATCGCGTCGCGCACCTCGGGCAGCCGGTCACCCACCCCGGCCGCCACGTCGGCCAGGTCCGAGCCGGCCCGAGCACGGTCGTCGTCACTGAGGACCAGTCGGTCGAGGACGTCGTACGGGTCCCAGCGGTCGTAGACGATGCACTGGAATCGCGCGCCGTCCTTGGTACGTCGCTGCGAGATCCCCACGGCCTTGCGACCGCCCACGAGCACCTCGCCGGGCCCCAGCGCACCGAAGCAGACCTGCCGCCCCCACTCGGTCGACTCCAGCCCGCCGCGGTAGAGCTCGGCGCCCAGGCCCACGGCGGTGAGGGCGCGCAGCCACGCTTCGCCGAGCCAGTACGTCGACGCGCGGACGTCGTCGCTCCACCGCGGATCGCTCCGTGGCACGACCACGTCCAGCCACAGCGAGTGGGCCGGGTCGACGTACACCGCGCCGCCCCCGCTGCGGCGTCGTACGACGGACACCCCCTCGGCCGCGGCCCGCTCCAGATCGGCGGCCGACTCCTGCTGCGCGCTGCCGAGGACGAGCGCCCGCTCGGACGGCGTGAACAGCCAGACCTCGGCCGCCTCGAGGCCGGCGGGGATCACGCGGGCGTGGAAGTCGGCGATCGGGCCGACGACCCGGTGGAGGAGCATGCCCGCGATTGTGCCTTCCGAGAGCGGGCCCGAGAAGGCACCACACCCGCAGGTCGTGTGGGGCGACCCGCGGGTGTGAAAGACCCCGCCGCGAAGTCTCGGGTCTTCGCGGCGGGGGCAAG
>DATFHM010000184.1:0-6143 GCA_035248385.1 Nocardioides sp.
CGTACCGACCGGCTCGAGGCGCTCGAGGACGAGATCCGCCAGGAGCACGGCGCCCGCCGGATCGTGCTGCGCGCGCTCGACGTCACCGACCACGAGGCCGTGTTCCGGGTGTTCGGCGAGTTCGCCGACGAGCTCGGCCACCTCGACCGGGTCGTCGTGAACGCCGGCCTCGGCAAGGGCGCCAAGCTCGGCACCGGCCGGTTCGAGGCCAACCGGCAGACGGCGATGACGAACTTCGTCGGTGCGCTTGCCCAGACCGAGGCCGCCATGGAGGTCTTCCGCCGCCAGCAGCAGGGCCACCTGGTGATGGTGTCGTCGATGTCGGCGATGCGCGGGATGCCCGGCGCGATGACGACGTACGCCGCCACCAAGGCCGGCGTCGCCCATCTCGCCGAGGGCCTGCGCACCGAGCTCCACGGCACGCCGCTCGGGTCGAAGATCAAGGTCACCGTGCTCTACCCGGGCTACATCGCCTCGGAGATGAACGAGCACGCCGAGCAGCAGACGCCGCTCATGGTCTCCACCGAGAAGGGCGTGCGCGCGATGGTGTCGGCCATCGAGAAGGAGGTCGCCGACGCCTGCGTGCCGCCGCTGCCGTGGGCGGCCATGGCGCCGGTGATGAAGCACGCTCCGCTCGCGGTGGTGAAGAAGCTCCTCTGAGGAGAATCACCTGGTTCCATGCGGGACTTCGTCCTGTTCTGGCCGGTTCGCCCTGACCTCCGCGGGCTCCTCTCGTTGCACCTGCGACGTGCTCGGACGTCGTCGAACCGACCGAAGAGGATCTCCCCATGTCACGTCATGCCCTGCTGCTCGCCCCTGCCTCCCTCGCCGTCGCGGCCGTGGTCGGCCTCTCCGGCGGAGCCGCCTCCGCGACGGAGGCGTGCGGCCAGCCGGCCGTGCCCGCGGTCTACCAGACCGTCCACCACGACGCGATCACGACGACGGTGCCGGGGACCTCGACGACCACCTGGCTGTGGACGCGGCAGGTCGCCACGACCGAGCGCCAGCTCAGCACCGTCGTGGTCGACCAGCCCGCGCAGCCCGGCGTACCGGAGCAGGGGCACTCGGTCACCACGACCACGGTCCTGACGTGGACCTACGTGCAGCAGACCACCGGCAAGACCCGGTGCGTCGACTCGCCGACCTGGAATGCGGGCGACAACGGCAAGGGCTGGGACCTCGTCGGCCCCTGCGACACCAGCGAGACGACGACCTGGGTGGTCGACACCCCCGCGGTCCCGGCGGTGCCGGAGGTCTCGCACGTGGAGTACGTCTGGGTCGCCGAGGGCGACAGCGCCCCCGCCGGGTACGACGCCACCGGCGCGACCCGCCCGGGGACCCCGGTCACCGAGAACGCGGACCGGTCCGCCACCGCGCCCGACGGCGACGGCTGGACCCAGCTCGCCGACTCGGCCGAGACCACCACCACCACGCCCGACACCGTCGACGTCGTCACTCCCGCCTGGGACGAGCAGGTGCTGGTCTCGCCGGCGGTCCCGGCGACGGCGGCCTGCAGCGAGCCGGGCACGGAGCCCGGAGAGCCGACCGACCCCAGCGACCCCACGGACCCGACCGACCCCAGCGACCCCGTCGCGAACCCCGATCCCGGCATCGTCGTCACCGGCCCGGCCGTCCCGGTGCTCACCACCGGCCACTCCCACGAGGTGGTCGCCGCGAACCCTCAGGTCGCGGCCGTCACCCTCGTGCACGCCTCGCACGCGAGCCACGCCGCCCCGGCAGCGTCCGGCCCGACCCTGCCCAACACCGGCAACCCGATCGACCCGTGGCTGCTCGCCCTCGGCGCCTCGCTGGTCGTCGCCGGCACCGGGGTGGTCATCCGCGCGCGGCGCTGATCTCCAGACGCATCCCGGACAGCACGTGGGCGAGACCCCGGTGCTCCTGCGTGGGTACGACGGCCGCGACCGTCACGAGCGCCCACCCCAGCAGCGCCCAGGCCGTCCAGGCATCCGTCAGGGCGACCAGCACCAGCAGCGGGCCGATGCCCACGGCGAGCTTGACCAGCCGTGACACCGGGGCGAGGGCCGGCCGGGGCGCCACCGCCCGCACCGAGACGACCCACTCGCCGAAGGTGCGGCCGGCCAGCAGGACCAGGCCGACCTCGACCGCTCCCGGCACGACGACCTGGAGCAGGTGCTGCACCTGCGGGTCGCGCACCCCGCCGGGGCCGTAGAGGACCCACGCCCGGTAGCCCATCGCGGCGGCCGCGCCCGTGAGCCCGACGAAGAGCACATCGCAGACCATGCCGACCAGGCGGCGGCCGAGCGTGATCGAGGTGGGGAGCACGATGGGGCCGCGCTCCCGGCGTACGAAGACAGCGGCGACGAGCGCCCCCAGCAACGCGCCGAGCGTGTTGACGATGAGGTCGTCGACGTCGAAGAGCCGGTAGGCGCAGGGGTAGAGGTGCCAGACCCCGGTGCCCTGGGTGGTCTCGATGAGCAGCGACGTACCGAACCCGAGCAGGGTGGTGACGACGACGCCGCGGTGCAGGATCCACCGCACGTAGAACCCGAGGGGCACGAACAGCAGCACGTTGAGCGCGACCTGGAGGAACGCCGGGTCGTGCGCCAGGCCCGCGAGCCCGGCACCCGGCCGGTCGGCGATCCCGCGGATCGTCGCGAACGGGTCGAGCTGGCGGCCCTTGCAGCGGTAGTCGTGCGCGGCCGGCATCGGCAGCAGCGTGTACGTCCACAGCGCGAGGCCGTAGATCGCCCCGGACAGCAGGATGGCGAGGTCGCGCGGCTGGAGCTTCCCGTCCAGCCGGTACTGGTACGCCGCCGTGGGGATCAGCAGCAGCACGGCGACCACCGTGCCGGCGCCCGTGGCGACGATCGCGTTGGTGACGTGGTCCGACATCAGCGGTAGGTCAGCAGGTCCCGCGTGAGGTGGGCGTGCTCGTTGTAGGTGAGCAGCCGGGCGCCGGTCGAGCCGACGATCACGCGGGTCACCGAGCTGTTCGCGAGCACCGTGTTGAAGCGCGACCAGATCGGGCCGAGCGCGGCGGGCTCGAGACCGGGCGCCACGAGCATCGCCGCGATCGCCGCGATCACGCCTCCGGAGGTGACGGCGACGACCGGGCCCGGGGCGGCGGCCGCCCGCTCGAGCGCACCGCGCGTGCGGTCGAGGAAGGTCGCGTAGGGGTCCGGATAGGCCGTCACACCGGAGGCCCAGTGCTCGGTCGACTCCTCGAAGACGCGCTGGAAGACCTTGCGGTCGACCCCGTGGTCGATGTCGGCCCCGGTGGTCGCGGCGTAGTGGGCGAGCACCGCGAGGTGGTCGAACTCGTCCCACGCCGGGTCGACGGTCGCCTCGACGTCGCCGAAGCCCAGCGCCTCCCAGGTCTCCCGCTGCCGGCGCAGACCGCCGTGGACCGCGCTCGCCGGCACGGTGCCCTGCGCGGCCAGCCACTTCCCGAGCACCCGGCCCTGCTCGTACCCGGTCTCGGAGAGCACGTCGTAGTCGTCGGCGCCGAAGGACGCCTGGCCGTGCCGGACCAGGAGGATGATGCCCATGCGTCAGGCCCCTTCGAGGATGGCGCGGCAGCGCGTCTCGAGGTAGCCGACCGCCGGCCCGAAGGAGGCATAGGCCTCGTTCGTGGTCTGCCGGTGGTAGTAGCGGTACCAGATCTGCTGGGCGATGACGGCGAGGCGGAAGAGCCCGAACACCTCGTAGAACCGCCACTCCGCATCGCTCACGGTCAGCCCCCGCGCGGCCAGGTAGTGGTCGCGGAACTCGGTCCGCGTCCACATCCCCGGCGCCGTCGTGGGCTGGCGGCGGAAGAGCAGGAAGAACTCGTCGTCGTCGGCCTGCACCCAGTAGGCCAGGGCACCGCCCAGGTCCATCAGCGGGTCGCCGACGGTGGCCAGCTCCCAGTCGAGCAGGGCGACGATCCGGGTCGGGTCGTCCTCCCCCAGGACCATGTTGTCGAAGCGGTAGTCGTTGTGGACCATGCACCGGCCGACGTCCGCGGGCTGCCGCTCGGCGAGCCAGGCGGTGATGTCGCTCCAGTCGCCCATGTCGTCGGTCGCCGCGTTGGCGAGCCGGGCGGTCCAGCCGTCCACCTGACGGCGTACGTAGCCGTCGCCCTTCGCCAGCGCGGCCAGGTCCGGCACCGACATCACGTCGGCGTCGTGCAGCGCGACCAGGGTGTCGGCGGCCGCGCGGCACAGCTCGGAGGTCTGCTCGGGGGTGATCTCGAAGCCGAAGTCGCGCCGCGGGATGCGGCCCACGACGCGCTCCATCACGTAGAGCTCGGCACCGATGGGGCTCTCGTCGGCGCTCGCGTAGGCGACCATGTGCGCGACCTGCGGGAAGACCTTCGCGAGCCCGGCCTGGATCCGGTACTCCCGGCTCATGTCGTGCGCGCCCTTGGCCTTCGTGCCCGCGGGCGGGCGGCGCAGGATCAGCTCCTCGCCGCTCTCCATCCGGAGCAGGTAGGTCAGGTTCGAGGCGCCGCCGGGGAACTGGCGGACCTCGTTGATCGGCCCGCGGTCGAGCCACGTCGTGACGGCGTCGACGTCGAAGGCGTCCTCGGCCCGGACCGGCCTGCTCTCGTCGGTCACTGCTCGACCTCGCTCAGCTTGCGGGCCTGCGCCCGCATCACCTGGTCGTACGTCGCCCGGTCGCTCCGCTTCAGGTCGTACGCCGAGCGCGCCTCCGGGTCGGGCAGGATGACCTCCTCCCCGCGGTCGACCGCCGCCAGGATCTCGGCCGCGATCGCCTCGGGCCCGCGCGGGGCGTTGGCGACGAGCTTGCCGACGACCTGGTTCAGCGCCTCGTCCCGGCCCTGGACGTTGTCGAGCAGCCCGGTGCGGAAGTAGGAGGGGCACACGGCGTGCGCCGTGACGCCGTACGCCGCCAGCTCGTGGCCGGTCGTCTCCGTGAGGGCGACGACCGCGGCCTTGGTGGCGTTGTAGCCGGCCATCCCGGCGGGGTGCACGAGGCCCGCGAGCGAGGCGATGTTGATGATCCGCCCGCTGCCCTGCCGCTTGAACAGCGGCGCGAAGGTGAAGGTGCCGCGGACCGCGCCGAACAGGTTGATGTCGACCAGCCGCTGCCACTCGTCCATCGTGGAGACGTCGAGTCGGCCGCCGCCGGCGATGCCCGCGTTGTTGACCAGGACGTCGATCCGCCCGCCCCACGCCTCCTCCACGAGCTGACGCGCCTGGTCCCAGTCGGCGTCGCTCGTGATGTCGAGCTTGAACACGCCGTCGGCGTACTCCCGGTCGGTGCGGAGCACGGAGTGCCCGCGCTCCTCGTAGGCATCAGCGAGGGCCGCACCCAACCCCTGTGCGGCCCCCGTGATCAGGACTCGTTGCGTCGTGGTCGTCACGCGCGCGAGCCTATGCCTCCTGCGTCAGTCGTTCTGGGGGAAGCCCAGGTTGATCCCCCCGTGGGAGGGGTCCAGCCAGCGCGACGTCACGGCCTTCTCGCGAGTGAAGAAGTCGACACCCTGCGGGCCGTACGCCTTGGCGTCGCCGAAGGCGGACTGCTTCCAGCCGCCGAACGAGTGGTAGGCCACCGGGACCGGGATCGGCACGTTGACGCCGACCATGCCGACCTCGATCTCGCGCACGAACCGCCGGGCCGCGCCGCCGTCGTTGGTGAAGATGGCCGTGCCGTTGCCGTAGGGACCGGCGTTGATGAGCTCCACGCCCTCGTCGTACGACGACACCCGGATCACCGACAGCACCGGCCCGAAGATCTCGTCGGTGTAGACCGTGGACGTCGTGGGCACGCGGTCCAGCAGGCTCGGGCCGAGCCAGAAGCCGTCGGCCGCGCCGTCGACCTCGATGCCGCGCCCGTCGACGACCACGTCGATACCGTCCTCGACCGCGACGTCGAGGTAGCCCGCGACCTTGTCGCGGTGCTGGGCGGTGATCAGCGGGCCCATGTCGCAGTTCCGCCGGCCGTCGCCGATGACGAGCTTGCCCATCCGGTCGGTGATCTTCTCGATGAGCGCGTCGCCGACGGGGTCGACCGCCACGACCACGGAGACGGCCATGCAGCGCTCGCCGGCCGAGCCGAAGCCGGCGTTGATGGCGGAGTCGGCGACCAGGTCGAGGTCGGCGTCGGGCAGCACCAGCATGTGGTTCTTGGCGCCGCCGAGGGCCTGGACCCGCTTG
>DATFHM010000185.1:0-16020 GCA_035248385.1 Nocardioides sp.
CGGCATGCCGAAGCGTTCCCACTGGTTGTCGGTCGCACAGCCGCTCAGGCTCAACGCCAGGACGACGAAGCCGGCGAGCAGGACCGGTCGGCGCAGCCGCCGACGGGACACCCGCGTGCGCTCGGGGAGCTTGAAGCCCACGAACGAGCCTTCCTCTCGAGGGTCAGAACATCCGAAGAGTATCGGAATCCGTGGGCCCGGTGACCGCAGGGTCTGGTTTCGATTCGGGTCGCGTCGCACGCTCCCCGCCATGTCCTAATCTCGACGTGTGGAACCGGTTTCGCGGCGCTATCTCGACACCGCCTCGACCGAGCCCCTGCACCCCGCGGCCCGCGAGGTGCTGCTGGCGGCGCTCGAGCGCGGGTACGCCGATCCGCGCCGGCTCCACCACGAGGGCCGCGACGCGCGGCTGCTCCTGGACAACGCCCGCGCGGTGCTTGCGGACTGCCTCGGCGCGCACCCCGACGAGGTCGGGTTCGTGGCGTCCGGCACCGACGCGGTGCACCGTGGCCTGCTGGGCCTGGTGCCGGCCGGCGGCGGCATCGCGCACACCGCCATCGAGCACTCGGCCGTCCTGCACGCCGCCCAGTGGCGCCCCGGGCCGCACGTGAGCGTGCCCGTGGACAGCCTCGGGCGGGTCGACGTCGCCGCCGTGTCCGCCGCGGCCGGCGCCCCGGGCGTGGCCGTCGTCGCGGTCCAGCACGCGAACCAGGAGGTCGGGACGCTGCAGCCGGTCGACGACCTCGAGCTGCCCCCCGGCGTACCGCTGTTCGTGGACGCCGCCGCCTCGGCCGGCCGGACGCCGCTCCCCCGCCGCTGGGACGTGCTGACCGCCTCCGCGCACAAATGGGGCGGGCCGGCAGGGATCGGCGTGCTCGCCGTGCGCCGCGGGACCCGCTGGTCGACGCCGTTCCCCGGCGACGAGGGCCTGGACGCGCCCGGCTTCGCAGACGTGCCGGGGGCCCTGGCCTCGGCGGCGGTCCTCCAGGCGGTGCTGGCCGAGCAGGAGACGGTGGCGGACCGGCAGTTCCGCCAGGTCGAGCGCATCCGCCACGCGCTTGGCGGGCTACCGGACACCGAGGTGCTCGGTGACCCGGTCAAGCGGCTCCCGCACCTGGTCACCTTCTCCTGCCTGTACGTCGCCGGCGACGAGCTCGTCTCCGGCCTGGACCGGCGCGGGTTCGCCGTCGCGAGCGGCTCGGCCTGCACGGCCTCCACCCTCGAGCCCAGCCACGTGCTCGCGGCGATGGGCGCCCTGACCCACGGCAACGTGCGGGTCTCGGTCGGCCGCACCACCAGCGACGCCGACGTCGACGCGTTCTGTGCGGCCGTGATCGACGTGGTCACCGAGATCCGCGCCGGGGCGGGCCTGTGAGCATGCGGGAGATCGACTGCCGGGACCAGCCCTGCCCGCGCCCGATCATCGAGCTGGCCAAGGCGATCGGCGACGTGCCGGTCGGCGAGGAGCTGGCCGTGGTCGCGCGCGACCCGGCCGCGCAGTACGACGTACCGGCCTGGTGCCGCATGCGCGGCCAGGAGTACGTCGGAGCGGAGGTCACCGAGGCCGGCGACCCCCGCTACGTGGTGCGACGCGTTACTTGACGTGCTGGGCGATCTCGGCGGCGGCCTCGTCGCCGTACGAGGCGCGGATGCGGTCGACGAACTGGGCGGGCGTGAAGTCGTACTCCTGGGTGCCGACCGTCTCGACGACGTACGCCGCGAGCACGCAACCCACCTGGCAGGCGCGCTCGAGCTCCAGGCCCCACGCGAGCGCGGCCAGGAAGCCGGACCGGAACGCGTCGCCGACCCCGGTGGGCTCGATCGCGGTGACGTCCGCGGCCGCGGCGACCTCGAGCTTCAGACCGTCCTTGTCGGTGACCCGGACGCCGTCCTTGCCGAGCGTGGTGACCTGGAGGCCGACCCGGTCGAGCACCTCGCCGGCGGTCCAGCCGGTCTTCTTCTCGATGACGTGCGACTCGTACTCGTTGGAGAACAGGATCGCGGCACCGTCGATGAGGTCCCGGATCAGGTCGCCCTCGGCGAAGGCGAGCTGCTGGGAGCAGTCGGCGATGAAGGCGTAGCCGCGCTGGCGGCACTCGTGGGTGTGCCGGCGCATGCCCTCGGGGTCGTCCGCACCCACCAGGACGTACGACGGAGTGCCGACCCGCTGCACGATCGGCAGCAGCTCGATCTGGCTGGCCTCGCTCATCGCGCCCGGGTAGAAGGAGGCGAACTGCGCCATCGAGCTGTCGGTGGTGCACACGAAGCGGGCGGTGTGCTTGCTCTCGGAGATGTGGACGGAGTCGCAGTCGACGCCGTTGCGCTCCAGCCAGGAGCGGTAGTCGGCGAAGTCCTCGCCGGCCGCACCGACCAGGACCGGGCGCAGGCCCAGCTTGGCGAGGCCGAAGCACATGTTCGGGGCGACGCCGCCGCGGCGTACCTCCAGGTCGTCGACGAGGAAGGACACCGACAGCTTGTCGAGCTGGTCGGGGACCAGCGAGTCGGCGAACCTGCCGCCGAAGGTCATCAGGTGGTCGGTGGCGATCGATCCGGCGATGAGCAGGGGGCCGTTGGGAGCAGTCACGGGCGGCAACCCTACGCGGCCCGAAATCGGCCGTCCTGTTAACCGGGTGAAAACTCCTGAAGCTACCGGTCGGTACGCCTGGGCGTACCCCGAAGTAACGCCTAGCGTCGAAGCATGACGCCGTACGAGGAGCTCGCCCCGCTCGCCGAGATGAAGACCGACTGCGAGGCGGTCAGCCGTCGGCTGCAGGCCGCCGCCGCCAAGGCCGTCCGGCCCGCCCCCAGCATCCACTTCGACGAGTTCGCCCAGGACCTGCCCAAGAAGGGCATCCAGGTCTCCGAGGCCGCCCAGCGGCTCGCGGCCGCCATCTTCGACTGAGTCGAACCCCAGCAAACGCCGACGGCCCCCGGGAGATCCCGGGGGCCGTCGGCGTTTGCTGGGGTTCGACTCAGTGGAAAGAGTCTCCGCACGCGCACGAGCCCGTGGCGTTCGGGTTGTCGATCGTGAAGCCCTGCTTCTCGATCGTGTCCACGAAGTCGATGACCGCACCGTTGAGGTAGGGGACGCTCATCCGGTCGACGACGACGGACACACCGTCGAAATCGGTGACGACGTCGCCGTCGAGGGTGCGCTCGTCGAAGAACAGCTGGTAGCGCAGGCCGCTGCAACCGCCCGGCTGGACGGAGATGCGCAGCTGGAGGTCGTCACGACCCTCCTGCTCCAGCAGGCTCTTGACCTTCGCAGCCGCAACCGGGCTGACGTTGATCTGGTCCTCGCGGCGGTCCGTCAGCACCGGGGCGGCGACCGTCTGGGTCGCGCCGGCAGCGGTCGCCGGGGTCTCGGTGGTCGCGCCGTGGCTGTGGCCGCAGCCGCATCCGTCGCTCATGGTGACTCCATCTCGTCGAGCAGAACTTTCAACTAGCCCAATGGTCGCACAGCGACGGTTATTCCCTCACTCCCAGACGAGAACCGGCTTGATCACCTTTCCCGAGGCGCTGTCGGCGACGGCGTCGGCGATCCGCTCGAAGGGGTACGTCGTGATCAGCCCGTCGACGTCGAACCGACCGTCACCCCGGCGCGCCACCAGCTCGGGGATCGCCGTGAGCGGGTCGCACTCCCCCTCCAGCGAGGAGCGCACGATCTTGCCCGACTGCAGCAGGTCGATCGCGTCGATGGTGTACTCCGCGGCCCCCAGCCCGAGCGCGATGAGCACGCCCTTGGGCCGCAGCGAGCGCTGCGCCTGCAGCACCACGGCGGGGATCGCCGTGCTGTCGATGGCGTACGCCGCTCCGCCGCCGGTCGCCGTCTTCACCCGCTCCTCGACCGGGGAGCTGTCGTCGGTCGGGTCGAGGGCGACGGCGCCGTACCCCTCGGCGACCTCGCGGCGCGCGGCGACCGGGTCCACGGCGACGACCGTCTCCACGCCGGCGCCGCGGGCGGCGGCCACCGCCGCGAGACCGACGGCCCCGGCTCCGAAGACGACGAGGCTCTCTCCCGGCTTCGGCTCCGCTCCGCCGAGCACCAGGTTGAGGACCGTGCCGGCCCCGGTCTGGAAGCCGCAGCCGAACGGCGCGAGCAGGGTCAGGTCCAGCGACTTGTCGACCACGACGCAGTTGTCGGCGTACGCCAACGCGTGCCGGGCGAAGCTCGACTGACCGAAGAAGCTGCCGAGCACGTTCTGCTCGCCGCGACGCATCGTGGTCGAGCCGTCGGCGCGCATGCCCATGTAGTTGAGCAGCAGCGACTGCTCGCAGTAGCCGACGTCGCCCGCCCGGCACGGTCCGCACGCACGGCAGGAGCGGAAGCTCATCACGACGTGGTCGCCGACCTCGATGCCGGTGACGTCGGCGCCCACCGCCTCGACGACACCGGTGCCCTCGTGACCGGCCACCATCGGGAACATCTCGGCGGGCAGCATCGTGGGCACCGTCAGGTCGGTGTGGCACAGGCCGGTGGCGACGACCCGGACGAGCACCTCGTCGGCGCGGGGCTCGTCGAGCTCGACCTCGGACAGGACGAACGGCCCACCGGGTTCCTCGACCAGGGCGACGGTGGTCCTCATGCCTCACGCTCCAACCAGAAGTAGTAGAGGTCCTCGATGCCGAACGCCGAGGACAGCTTGCCGTTCATGATCCCCATCAGGGTGTCGCCGTCGACCTTCTTGAAGTGGTCGAGGACGGGCTGGTTGTCGTAGACCATCGTCGCGGTGACCTCGCCGCGGAAGCCGACCATCCACAGCGACGCCTCGCCGCCCGCTCCACCCTTGAGGTTGGAGTAGAGCTCGCCCTTCTCGTCGCGGCAGATCAGCGGCTTGGCGTCCAGGGGCCCGTCGAAGCGCTTGCCGTGCCAGCGGGTCTGCTCCAGGAGCTGGCTGACCACGTGGCCGGTGGCGAAGTCTCCGCCGCGCCAGGGGCCGAGGATCTCCTCCACGGTCGCGGTGTCGAGTTCGGCCCAGAGCTCGTCCAGGTCCCCCGGATCCACGTGGTCGGCGTCGCGTAACGCCTCGAAGCGGGTGCGCAGGTCGGTCACGGGACCAAACTAGAACAGGTTTCAGCCTGGCGCTATCGGGACCAGGTCCTGGCCACCCGCTCCGCGACGTCGGCGAGGGCGGCCGCCGGCTCGGCCACCGCGCGCTCGGCTCCCGCGCTCTCCACCAGGGAGTACGCCGCGTCCATGCCCAGGGCCCGCATCTCCCGCGCGCCCACGTCCACCCGGCCCGCGATGACCACGCACGGCCGGAGGGCCTCCGCGGCGACCGCCGCGACGCCGGCCGGCACCTTGCCGGCCCGGCTGCTGAAGTCGAAGGCGCCCTCGCCGGTGACGACCAGGTCGGCGGCCGTCGCGCGCGTCGCGAGGTCGGTCAGCTCGGCGACCAGGTCGATGCCGGACACCCGTTGCGCGCCGAGCAGCATCAGGCCGAACCCGATCCCACCGCCCGCCCCGGCTCCCGGCTCGAGGGCCAGCCGCTTGGCGGTCAGGTCCGCGAAGCGCTGCAGCGTGACGTCGACCCAGGGCAGGTCCGCCTCGGTGAGGCCCTTCTGCGGGCCGAAGGTCTTCGCGGCCCCGAACAGGCCGGTGAGCGGGCTGTCGACGTCGCTGGCCAGCACCAGCTCGATGCCGGCGAACAGGGCCTGGGGCGCCTCGAGGTCGACGGCCTCGACCGACATCAGGCCGTGCGGCCCGTCGTCGAGGTCCCCGCCGTCGGCGTACGCACCGAGAGCGGCGAGCAGGCCCGCTCCCCCGTCGGTCGTGGCCGTGCCGCCGACGCCGACCACGATCCGCCGCGCCCCGGCCTCGAGCGCGTGCGCGAGAAGCACGCCGACGGCGTGGCTGCTGCGGCGCACCGGGTCCGAGTCGCCGGCGACGGCGAGACCGACCGCCTGGGCGCACTCCAGGTAGACGGTGTCGCCGACCCGGAGCAGGGTCGCGGGGAGGGCGTCGTACTGGACGTCCTGGTCGGGCAGGCTCGTCACCGCCGTGGCGAGCAGCTCGCCGCCGACAGCGGCCTGCACGACATCGACGAAGCCCGGTCCGCCGTCCGACATCGGCGCCAGGTCGACCTCGTCGCCGGGCGAGTGCCGCCGCCAGCCCTCGGCGATGGCCTCGGCCGCCTCGACCGCGGTGAGCGTGCCGGCGTACTTGTCGGGGGCGACGAGAACTCGCATGCGGCCACCCTAGGGTCGTGGGTGTGGAGCTCCGCCCGATGACCGTCGCCGACGTGCCGGTCTGCGCCGCCATCAGCGACGACGCCTTCCTGGCCGTCGACCGGGCGATCCACCGGCCCGGCTTACCCGAGCCCCGGCGGCGGACCGCGGAGCACACAGCACGCTGGATCGCGCGCACGTCGACCACCGTGGCGACCGACCCCGGTGGGTGCGTGGTCGCGGAGCAGGACGGCGAGGTCGTCGGCTTCGCGACCGGCTACCGCCGCGAGCAGGTCTGGTGCCTGGCGACGTACGCCGTGAGGCCGGCGCTGCAGGGCCGCGGGATCGGCCGCCGGCTCCTGGACGCCGCGCTGTCCTACGCCGAGCCCTGCCCGCGCTGGCTGCTGTCCGCGTCCGCCGACCCGGCGGCGGTGCACCGGTACCGGGGCGCGGGGTTCACGCTCGTGCCGCAATCCTCGTTCTTCGGCCCGGTGGAGGCCGTCCCGCCCGCGGCCGACGACATCCGACCGGGCAGCGCGGACGACCACGCCTGGATCGACGACCTGGACCGCGAGATCCGGGGCGGGTCGCACGCGCCCGACCGAGCCGCGCTCGAGGCCGGCGGCACGCTCGTCGTGTGCGGCGACCGGAGCGGCTACGCCTACGTCAACGGCGGTGGCCTCGCGCTCCTCGCGGCCCGGTCGGACGCGAGCGCGGAGCGCCTGCTCACCCACGCGCTGCGGAACGCGGAGCCCGGCTTCGCTCTTCACCACGTCACGGAGGCCAATCCGTGGGCCCGCGACCTCGCGCTCGGCGCCGGGATGACCGAGCTGCCGCGCGGGTACCTCGGGGTGCGCGGGATGGTCGCCCCGGCGGCGTACGTGCACCACGGCTCGTTGCTCTGAGAGGCCCCGCCATAGGATCGGGTCATGAGCACCGTGGACCTTCCGCTGCTGCCGCTCGGCCGCGGCACCGACCCGCTGTCGGAGCGTGGCGTCGACTGCCCGGGCGACCTGCCGGAGCCGTCCGACCCCGACCTGGTCGCGCGGGCCCGCGCGGCGAAGGAGGCGCTCGGCGACAAGCTCTTCGTGCTCGGTCACCACTACCAGCGTGACGAGGTCATCCAGTTCGCCGATGTCACCGGCGACTCCTTCAAGCTCGCGCGCGACGCGGCGGCCCGCCCCGAGGCGGAGTACATCGTGTTCTGCGGTGTCCACTTCATGGCCGAGTCCGCCGACATCCTGACCACCTCCGCGCAGCAGGTCGTGCTGCCAGACCTGGCCGCGGGCTGCTCGATGGCCGACATGGCGCGGATCTTCCAGGTGGAGAAGGCCTGGGACGCGCTCGCCGCCGCGGGCGTCCAGGACCTCGTCGTACCGGTCACCTACATGAACTCCAGCGCCGCCATCAAGGCGTTCTGCGGCCGCAACGGCGGCGTGGTGTGCACCTCGTCGAACGCGGAGGTCGCCCTCGACTGGGCGTTCGCGCAGAAGGGCGCGGACACGAAGGTGCTGTTCCTTCCCGACCAGCACCTCGGGCGCAACACCGCCGTGCTCAAGCTCGGCTACAGCCTCGACGACTGCGTGGTCTGGAACCCGCTCAAGCCCAACGGCGGCCTGACCCAGCAGCAGATCCAGGACGCGAAGATCATCCTGTGGCAGGGCCACTGCTCGGTCCACGGGCGGTTCTCGGCCGACGTGATCGACGAGCTGCGCGCGAAGATCGACGGGCTCAACGTGATCGTGCACCCGGAGTGCCAGCACGAGGTGGTGCTCAAGGCCGACCTGGTCGGCTCGACGGAGTTCATCATCAAGACGATCGAGGAGGCGCCGGCCGGCTCCAGCTGGGCGATCGGCACCGAGCTCAACCTGGTCCAGCGGCTGAAGAACGCCCACGCGGACAAGAACATCGTCTTCCTCGACCGCAACGTCTGCTACTGCTCCACGATGAACCGGATCGACCTCCCCCACTTCGTGTGGGCGCTGGAGAACCTCGTCGCCGGCAACGTCGTCAACCGGATCGAGGTCGACCCGCAGACCGAGGCCGACGCCCTGACCGCGCTGCAGCGCATGCTCGACCTACCCGGAAAGACCCACCGTGACTGATGCTCTGCCTCCCTGCCCGAAGTGCGGCAGCGAGTACACCTACCCCCTCGGCGACCTGATGGTCTGCCCGGAGTGCGCCCACGAGTGGTCGCCGGCGGAGGTCGCCGCCGACGCCGACGCTGCGGCTGCCGCCGCGGTGGTCAAGGACGCCAACGGCAACCCGCTCGCCGACGGCGACGACGTCGTGGTCGTCAAGGACCTGCCCGTGAAGGGCCAGCCCAAGCCGATCAAGTCCGGCACCAAGGTGCGCAACATCCGCCTCGTCGACGGCGTCGGCGATCACGACATCGACTGCAAGGTCGACGGGTTCGGTGCGATGCAGCTCAAGTCCAGCGTGGTCAGGAAGGCCTGAGGTGTTCAAGCGGAACAAGCCCGAGGAGATCTCGGCCGACACCCTCAAGACGGAGGGCAAGGACGGCGGCAAGGGCCGCCCGACGCCCACCCGCAAAGAGGCGGAGGCGGCCGCCAAGGAGCGCGCCAAGGTCCCGCGCAGCCGCAAGGAGATGGCCGCCGCTGACCGGCAGCGCCGGATGTCCGCGCAGCAGAAGGCGCGCGAGGCGATGAAGACCGGGGACGACCGCTACCTCCCCGCGCGCGACAAGGGTCCGGTACGCCGCTTCGTGCGCGACTTCGTCGACTCCCGCTTCTCCATCGTCGAGATGCTGATTCCGCTGCTGGTCGTCTCGCTCTTCCTCGGCTGGAGCGGCAACCAGAACCTGCGCACGGCGAGCTCGCTGGTGCTGATGGTGACCTTCCTTTTCGTCGTCATCGACATCCTGCTGCTCAGCGTCCGGCTGCGCCGCCACCTCAAGCTGCGCTTCCCCAACGAGTCGACGAAGGGCGCGACCTTCTACGCCGCGACCCGGTCGATGCAGATGAAGTTCCTGCGGATGCCCAAGGCCCGCGTCAAGGTAGGCCAGCAACTCCCCGAGGACTACGACCGGTAGCGCGAGGCGTCACCTCTGCACCCTCGAAGCGTCACTTCTGCACGCCCTGACGGTGCAGAAGTGACCTCTCGGAGGTGCAGAGGTGACGCCTCGGCTAGAGCCACTCGGACCGGCGCGGCGACTCGGTCAGCGCCGGGTCGGTGACGACCACGCCGTCGAGCACGTCGTCGATCGCGGCGAGCGCCTCGGGCGGGAGCTTCACCCCGGCCGCCTTGACGTTCTCGGTGACCTGCTCGGGACGGCTCGCACCGATCAGCGCGGCCGACACGTTGTCGTTCTGCAGCACCCACGCGACCGCCAGCTGCGCCAGGGTGAGCCCGCAGTCCGCCGCGATGGGCTGCAGCCGCTGGACCCGCTCGAGCACCTCGTCACGCATCAGCCGCGCGACGAAGGTCGAGCCGCCCTTCTCGTCGGTCGCCCGCGAGCCCGCCGGCGGCGGCTGGCCGGGCAGGTACTTGCCGGTCAGGACGCCCTGGGCCACCGGTGACCACACCAGCTGCCCCAGGCCGAGCTCGCGACAGGCCGGCACGACCTCGGCCTCGATGACCCGGTAGAGCATGGAGTACTGCGGCTGGTTGGAGACCAGCGGGACGTGCAGCTCGCGCGCCAGCGCCGCCGCCTCGCGGATCTGGGAGGCCTTCCACTCCGAGACGCCGATGTAGAGCGCCTTGCCCGACCGGACGACGTCGGCGAACGCCAGCATCGTCTCCTCCAGCGGCGTGTCGTAGTCGAAGCGGTGGGCCTGGTACAGGTCGACGTAGTCGGTGCCCAGCCGCTTCAGCGAGCCGTTGATCGCCTCGAGGATGTGCTTGCGGGACAGTCCGTGGTCGTTGTGCTTGCCCGGCCCGGTCGGCCAGTAGACCTTCGTGAAGATCTCCAGCCCCTCGCGCCGTTCCCCCGCGAGCGCCCGCCCGAGGACGCTCTCGGCGGCGGTGTTGGCGTAGACGTCGGCGGTGTCGAAGGTCGTGATGCCCTCGTCGAGCGCCTGCCGCACGCAGGCCGCCGCGGCGTCCTCCTCGACCTGCGATCCGTGGGTCAGCCAGTTGCCATAGGCGATGGCCGAGATCTTCAGGCCACTCGCGCCGAGGTTGCGAATCTCCATGTCCTCGACCCTAGTGAGGCGGGCAACCCCGCGATCAGGGTTCTGCGCGGGCTGGTTGGATGGAGGTGTGGACGCAGATGTCTCGGTCCGGATCGCCTGGCCGGCCGACGCCGAGGGCATCGCCGACCTCCAGCTCTCGAGCTGGTACGCCGAGGAGCTGACCGGCCGCCTCCACGATCTCGGGCTGGGGCGTGACGACCTCGTGGACGCCGTACGACGAGGTCTGGCGCAGCCGCCCGAGGCCCGCCGGCGCTGCCTCGTCGCGCTCGCCGGTGCGACCGTCGTCGGAGTCGCGCAGACCGGCCCGGCCACCGACCCCGACGCCGACCCGGCCACCGACGGCGAGATCGCCGAGCTGCTCATCTCCCCCGACGCGACCCGCGCGGGTCACGGATCCCGCCTGCTGCAGGCGTGCGCGGACACGTTGACCGCGGACCGCTTCACCCGCGCCACGTTCTGGCTCGCCACCACCGATGACCTCCTGAGGGCGTTCCTGGAGTCGGCGGGCTGGGCCGCAGACGGAGCGACCCGTGAGCTCGCGGACGAGCTCACGGGTCACCCCCTGCGTCAGGTGCGCCTCCACACGGCGCTGCGCTGACGCATCCCACACCGGTCAATTGACATTGACCGCGCTCCACGCCGTCGCCACGGCGTTGTACTCGGCGCTGGTGGCGCCGTACAGGTCGGTCGCCGCCTTGAGCGTCGCCGTCCGGGCCGCCGCGTAGTTGGTGCCCGAGGTGAAGTAGGTCGTCAGCGCGCGGTACCAGATCCGCTGGGCGGCGTCGCGCCCGATACCGCTGACGGTGCTGTTGTTGCAGGTCGGCGAGCTGTAGACCACCCCGTTGAGCGTCTTCGCGCCCGAGCCCTCGGCGAGCAGGTAGAAGAAGTGGTTGCCGATGCCCGAGGAGTAGTGGACGTCGACGTTGGCCGCGTTGGAGCTCCAGCAGTTGAGCGAGGAGCCGTCGGAGGCGGGGTCGTCCATGCGCCGGAAGGGCTTGGCCCCGTTGAGGTCGAACTGCTCTCCGATCAGGTAGTCGCCCGGGTCGTTCTGGTTGTTCGCGTAGAACTCGACCATCGTCCCGAAGATGTCCGAGGTCGCCTCGTTGAGGCCACCGGACTCCCCGGAGTAGGTCAGGCCCGCGGTGTTCTCCGTGACGCCGTGCGACATCTCGTGGCCCGCGACGTCGAGCGAGACCAGCGGTCCGTACGACGTGCCGTCGCCGTCGCCGTACGTCATCTTGGTGCCGTCCCAGAACGCGTTGACGTAGCCGTTGCCGTAGTGCACGCGGTTCCAGGAGCCCTTGCCGGTGCCGAAGATGCCGGCGCGCCCGAACGTCGACTTGTAGTAGTCCCAGGTCATGTTGGTGCCGTACTGGGCGTCGACGGCCGCCGACTCGCGGCTGCTGTTGGACCCGGTGCCCCACGCGGTGTCGCTGCTCGTGAACTGCGTGCCGGTGACGCAGCTCAGGCCGAGCAGGGTGCACAGGATGCTGTCGGACTTGTTGCCCGCGTCCACGGTGTAGGTGTTGCCCCGCGTCGGGTCGTTGAGCACGTACGACGACCCCGAGGTGCTCACCTGCAGCGGGACCGTGCCCGAGTAGAGCGACTGCCCCGACCCGTCCACGGTCTCGACCGTCTCCTCGCGGCGGATCACGCGGCCGGTGTCGGCGTCGACGTAGCTGAGCATCCGGCTCGGGGTGCCGTCGGTGTGGCGGCCACCGGTCGTCACCCGGTACGCCAGCCGGGACAGGCCGGAGAGCGTGTCGACGACCAGCTCCGGGTTGCCCTCCACCCGCATCCGGCGCACGTCACGCGCCGCCCCGGTGGGCGCCAGGGCGGCTCGCTCGGCGGTCGCGGCGGAGACCGCGGGACGCGTCGAGAGCTGCAGGGGCCGGGTGAGGCTCTGGCTGGTGCCGCGCCACCCCGCGGCCGGCCCGAGGTGCACGACCAGGTCTCCGCCGACGACCGGCAGGCCGTCGTACGTGCGCTGCACGCGGACGTGCGAGGCGCCGTTGCGGTCGACCTGGGTGGCGGTGACGGTGAACTGCTGTCCGGCGCTCGCCCGCGCGGCGGCCGGATGGCCGCGGAGCGCGGAGAGGGCGGTGGCGGCGAGCCGCGGGCTGATGTGGGGGTGGCCGGTGGCGGCCGGTGCGGCGCTTCCCGCGCCCGGCACGGCGAAGACGCCGGCGGCAGCGGTCGCGATCACGAGGGCAGGGAGCGATATCCCGAGTGTTCTACGCATGGTTCGGGACACTGCCGCACTTGTGGACTAGACCACAATCACTCCGTGCCTCACGTTCCTGCAGCGACAGGTTTCTGCAACAGGTTTCAGTCCAGGTCGAGGAAGGGCTCGAGCCCGACCGTGAGGCCCGGGTTCGCGCCGATGCGACGTACGCCGGTGAGGACGCCGGGCGTGAAGGAGACCCGGTCCAGGGAGTCGTGGCGGATCGTCAGCGTCTCCCCCAGCCCGCCGAGGATCACCTCCTGGTGGGCGACCAGGCCGCGGACCCGGACGCTGTGCACCCGCACGCCGTCGACGTCGGCGCCGCGGGCGCCGTCCAGGCCCGTGGAGGTGGCGTCCGGCATCGGCGCCGACCCGGCCTCGCGGCGCGCGGCGGCGATCAGCTCGGCGGTGCGCCCGGCCGTGCCGCTCGGGGCGTCGGCCTTCGTCGGGTGGTGCAGCTCGACGACCTCGACGGACTCGAAGAGCGGGGCGGCCAGGGCCGCGAACCGCATCATCAGGATCGCGCCGATCGAGAAGTTGGGGGCGATCAGCACACCGGTGCCGGGGCTGTCGGCCAGCCAGCCGCGGAGCGTGTCGAGGCGGGCGTCGTCGAAGCCAGTGGTGCCGACGACGGCGTGGATGCCGTTGCGGATGCAGAACTCGAGGTTGTCCATCACGACGTCGGGGTGGGTGAAGTCGACGATCACCTCGGTCCCGCTCTCGACCAGCGACTCGATCGCATCACCCTGGTCGACGCCGACGGTGAACGTCAGGTCCTCGGCGGACTCGACCGCCTTGACCACCTCGGACCCGACCTTGCCCCGGGCCCCGATCACCCCGACCCGCACGTACTCGCTCACGACACAGGAGTCTATGGGGAGGGACCTGCACGCCGGTCGGCGGCCATTTCTGGCAGGCTGAGCCCCATGGCAGTTCAGAGCATCCCCGCGCGCCTGCGCTGGGCGGTCGACTTCATGGACGTGCAGCACAACGACCACGTGCTCGAGATCGGCTGCGGCTCCGGTGCGGCCGCCGACCTGATCTGCCGTCGGCTCGAGGGCAAGGGCAAGATGTTCGCGATCGACCGGTCCGAGGCCGGCGTCGACCGCACCAAGCAGCGCTGCGCCGAGCACATCGAGGCCGGCCGGCTCACGGTCCGCCAGATCGACCTCGCCACCCTGCGGGTGCCGGTCAAGCGGCTCACCAAGGTGTTCGCCTTCGACGTCAACCTGTTCTGGGTGCGCGACTGCAAGGAGGAGGTCGCCCTGCTGCACGAGCGCGTGCTGCCCGGCGGCTCGGTCAACCTCTTCTACAACACCACCCGCGAGGAGGACGTCCCCGAGATCCTCGCGAAGACCTCCTCCGCCCTCACCGAGGGTGGCTTCCGGGTCTACATCGTCGACAGCAAGAACCCGCCCGTCATCGGCATCATCGGGCGCAGGTAGCGCGAATCCGGACTTCTGGTCGACCGAAACCGGCGTTTCGGTCGACCAGAAGTCCGGACTCGGCGGACCAGAAGTCCGGACTCGGCGCTACGCGGGGCCGACGACGGCCAGCACCTCGGGCCGCGCGAAGACGTCGGCGGCGACCTCCGCGCACTCCTCCAGGGTGACCGCGTCGATCTTGGCGATGACCTCGTCGATGCCGTAGAGCTGGGAGTGGGTGAGCTCGCCCTTGCCCAGGCGCATCATCCGAGCCCCGGAGTCCTCCAGGCCGAGCACCAGGCCGCCGATCAGCTGGCCCTTCCCCCGGCGCAGCTCGTCGGCGTCGATGCCGTGTGCGGCGATCTTCGCCAGCTCGTCGCGCACCACCGCCAGGGCGTGGTCGGCCCGGTCCGGCAGGCACCCCAGCGCGACCCCGATGAGGCCGGAGTCGGAGTAGTGGCTGGCGAAGGAGTAGACGGAGTAGGCGAGACCGCGACGCTCGCGGATCTCCTGGAACAGCCGGCTCGACGTGCCACCGCCGAGGGCGGTCGAGAGCACGCCGAGAGCGAAGCGGTTGTCGTCGTCGCGGGCCGGCCCCTCGGAGCCGACCACCAGGTTCACCTGCTCGAAGGGACGCTCGATGCGCGCCTGCCCCGGCGACACCTTCGGGCGCCGGCCGCCGGTGCGCGGCGGCGTCGGGTCGGCGGATCCGGACAGGAAGTCGTTGCGGGCGAACGCCTCCCGCACCAGTCGTACGACGGTGGCGTGGTCGACCGCGCCCGCCGCCGCGATCACCATCGTGGCCGGCGTGTAGTGCCGCTTCCAGAACCGCCGGATGGTCTCCCGCGGCATCTGCTCGATCGAGGTGGTCGAGCCCGCGATGGACCGCCCCAGCGGGCTCTCGCTCCCCCAGGCGACCTCGGCGAAGAGGTTGTGCACCACGTCGTCGGGGTCGTCGTCGTGCATCGCGATCTCGTCGAGGATCACGTCACGCTCGGCCTCGACGTCCTCGGAGGTGATCAGCGAGGACGTGATCATGTCGCCGAGCACGTCGAGCGCCATCGGGAGGTCCTCGTCGAGGACACGGGCGTGGTAGCAGGTGTACTCACGCGCCGTGTAGGCGTTGAACTCCCCGCCCACCTCGTCCATGCAGGCCGAGATGTCCATCGCAGAGCGGGTCGGAGTGCCCTTGAACAGGAGGTGCTCCAGGAAGTGCGACGCGCCGTTCAGCTGCGCCGCCTCGTCCCTGGAGCCCACCTGCACGTAGACCCCGACCGCTGCCGAGCGGACTCCCGGCATCTGCTCGGTGACGACGCGCAGACCGCCCTTGAGGACGGTCCGGCGTACGCCGCCAGGCAGGCTCGTCAACGCGTCCCAGCCAACACGCGGGTCACTCGGAGTCGGAGGCCTCGGCGGACTCCGAGGACTCGCTGTCCTCGACGACCGGCACCAGCGAGAGCTTGCCGCGGTCGTCGATCTCGGCGATCTGCACCTGGAGCTTCTGGCCCACCGACACGACGTCCTCGACGTTGTCGACGCGCTTGCCACCGGCGAGGGCACGCAGCTTGCTGATGTGCAGCAGGCCGTCCTTGCCGGGCAGCAGCGAGACGAAGGCGCCGAAGTTCGTCGTCTTCACCACGGTGCCGAGGTAGCGCTCGCCGACCTCGGGCATCGTCGGGTTGGCGATCGCGTTCACGGCGTTCTTGGCCGCCTCGGCCGCCTCACCGTTCGTGACACCGATGTAGATGGTGCCGTCGTCCTCGATCGTCAGCTGGGCGCCGGTGTCGTCCTGGATCTGGTTGATGACCTTGCCCTTGGGGCCGATGACCTCGCCGATCTTGTCGACGGGGACCCGCACGCTGATGATGCGCGGCGCGTGCACCGACATCTCCTCGGGAGCGTCGATGGCCTCGGCCATCACCTCGAGGATCGCCAGACGGGCGTCCTTGGCCTGGTTGAGCGCCCGCGCGAGGACCTCCGCCGGGATGCCGTCGAGCTTGGTGTCGAGCTGGAGGGCGGTGACGAACTCGGCCGTGCCCGCGACCTTGAA
>DATFHM010000186.1:0-3803 GCA_035248385.1 Nocardioides sp.
CTTCGGCGAGCCGCAGGACGGCGACGCGGTCGTGGTCCTGGCGCGTGCCGACGAGACGCCGGTCGGGCTGCTGCACTTCGTGCCGTGGGGCAAGGACGGCCTCTCCCTGGAGTTGATGCGCCGCAACCGCACCTCCCCCAACGGCGTGATCGAGACGATGGTGGCCGGCCTGATGGCCGAGGCGCCCGCGCTCGGCGTGGAGCGGGTCTCGCTCAACTTCGCGGTCTTCCGCGGCGTCCTCGCCCGCGGCGAGCAGCTCGGTGCCGGCCCGACGGCACGGCTCGGCCGGGCGCTGCTCATGGGCGCCTCGAAGTTCTGGCAGATCGACTCGCTGTACCGCTCCAACGACAAGTACCGGCCCGAGTGGGTGCCGCGCTACCTCGTCTACCCCAAGGCCAGCGACCTGGCCGGCGTGGTCAGCGCCGTGCTGCAGGCCGAGGCGTTCGTGCCGACGCCGGTCTGGAACAACCGCAAGGGCGAGGAGCAGGAGCTCCTCACCACCTAGGTGTGATGACCAGCCAGGTTGACCTGGAGCGTGCTCCAGGAGCGACACTGGGCCGGTGACCGGTCTCCCCATCGCCGCCGCCGAGCGGCTCGGCCTCACCGTCGACACCCTGCGCTACTACGAGAAGGACGACCTGCTGCTGCGCGCCGTCCCGCGCTCGGCGAGCGGACACCGTCGGTACGACGAGCCCGACCTGCGCTGGATCGAGCTCATCACCCGCCTGCGATCGACCGGCATGCCCATCCGCGACGTACGCCGCTACGCCACCCTCGTGCGAGCCGGCGCCGGCAACGAGGCCGACCGGCTGGCCCTGCTGGAGGCCCACCGCGAGCACGTGCTGGCGCAGCTGGCGGAGGTCACCGCGCACCTCGCGGCGATCGACTACAAGATCGGCCTCTACACCGACACCGTGCTCGAGCGGAGTGCTTGACCTGGAGTGCGCTCCAAGGAGTTGGCTGGTGCCATGACCACCATCCCCCGCACCACCCTCGGCACCACCGCCCCGCTCACCGTCTCCGCCCTCGGCCTCGGCTGCATGGGCATGTCGGAGTTCTACGGCACCTCCGACGAGCAGGGCGGCATCGACACCATCCACCGCGCGCTCGACCTCGGCGTCACCTTCCTCGACACCGCGGACATGTACGGCCCGTTCACGAACGAGTTGCTGGTCGGCCGGGCGATCGCGGGTCGTCGCGACGAGGTCCAGCTCGCCACGAAGTTCGGGAACGAGCGCCTGCCCGACGGCACCCGGGTCGGCATCAACGGCAGCCCGGAGTACGTCCGCGCCGCCTGCGACGCCTCGCTGGAGCGGCTCGGCGTCGACCACATCGACCTCTACTACCAGCACCGCGTGGACAAGAGCGTTCCCATCGAGGAGACCGTCGGCGCGATGAAGGAGCTGGTCGAGGCCGGCAAGGTCCGCTTCCTCGGTCTTTCCGAGGCCTCCCCCGAGACGATCCGGCGCGCGAACGCCGTGCACCCGATCACCGCGCTGCAGAGCGAGTACTCGCTGTTCAGCCGCGACCTCGAGGACGGGATCCTGCCGACGATCCGCGAGCTCGGCATCGGCCTGGTCCCCTACTCGCCGCTCGGTCGCGGCATGCTCACCGGCAAGCAGGAGTGGGCGGGTCTCGAGCAGGGCGACGGCCGCGGATCGGCGTACTTCCCGCGGTTCCAGGGCGACAACCTCGCCACGAACCTGGAGCTCGTCGACCGGATCCGGGCGCTGGCCGAGGCGAAGGGCTGCACGCCCGGACAGCTCGCGCTGGCCTGGGTGCTCGCGCAGGGCGACGACGGTCTCGGCGTCGCACCCATCCCCGGCACCCGGCGGGTCCGCTACCTCGAGGAGAACATCAGCGCCCTGGACGTCTCCCTCACCGCCGACGACCTGGCCGCGCTCGACCGCGCCGTGCCGCGCGGCGCGGTGGCCGGGGACCGCTACGGCGACATGAGCCACATCGACGCCTGAGCCGCCGTAGGCTCGCGCCTGTGAGCGACGACCTCCTTGCCCAGGCCCGCGCATGGATCGCGGAGGACCCGGACCCGGCCACCCGAGCCGAGCTGGAGGAGGTCGTCGCCGGCGGCGACCTGGCCGACCTCGCCGACCGGTTCCAGGGTCCCCTGGAGTTCGGTACGGCGGGCCTGCGCGGCCGGCTCGGCGCCGGGCCGCACCGGATGAACCGGGTCGTCGTGATCCGCGCCGCGGCCGGGCTGGCGGCGTACCTCCTGGCGGAGGGCGCCGCCCCCGGCTCCCCCGTCGTCATCGGGTACGACGCGCGCCACAACTCCGACGTCTTCGCGCGCGACACCGCGGAGGTGATGGCCGGCGCGGGCCTGCGCCCGCTGCTGATGCCGCGGGCGCTGCCCACACCCCTGCTGGCGTTCGCGATCCGCGACCTGGGGTGCGTCGCGGGCGTGATGGTGACCGCCAGCCACAACCCGCCGCAGGACAACGGCTACAAGGTCTACCTGGGCGACGGGTCGCAGATCGTGCCGCCCGCCGACACCGGCATCTCCGACCGGATCGCCGCGGTCGGCCCGCTCGCCTCCGTCGCCCGGGCCGCGGTGGGCGACGAGGCCGTCCTCGGCGACGACGTCGTCGAGCGCTACCTCGACGCGGTGGCGTCCGCCGCGTCCGCCGCGTCCGCCGGTACGCCGGACCTGCGGGTCGTCTACACCCCGATGCACGGCGTCGGCGGGGCGCTCATGACGTCGGCCCTCGCGCGCGCCGGGTTCGGCGACGTGGCCGAGGTGCCGGCGCAGGCCGAGCCCGACCCCGACTTCCCGACCGTGGCGTTCCCGAACCCCGAGGAGCCGGGCGCGATGGACCTCGCCCTCGCGCTGGCGGCCGAGCGCGGCGCCGACCTGGTGATCGCCAACGACCCCGACGCCGACCGGTGCGCGGTGGCGGTGCCGCTGCCCGACGGCGGGTGGCGGATGCTCCGCGGCGACGAGGTCGGCGCGCTGCTCGGCGAGCACCTGCTGCGCAGCGGCCGCACCGGGGTCTACGCCACCTCGATCGTGTCGTCGTCGCTGCTGCTGGCCCAGGCGTCGGCGTACGGACAACCGGCGCGTGAGACGCTGACCGGCTTCAAGTGGATCGGCCGGATCCCCGGCCTGGCGTTCGGCTACGAGGAGGCGCTCGGGTACTGCGTCGACCCGACCCACGTCGCCGACAAGGACGGCATCTCGGCCGCGCTGCTGGTCTGCTCGATGGCCGCCGCCGCGAAGGCGGAGGGTCGCACGCTGCTCGACGAGCTCGACGCGATCGCCCGGCGGCACGGCCTGCACGCCACCGACCAGCTCTCGGTGCGGGTCACCGACCTGGCCGAGATCGCGGCCGCGATGACCCGGCTGCGGTCCGCTCCCCCGACGGCGCTCGGCGGCCGGGCCGTGGAGGTGGCCGAGGACCTGTCGACCGGCAGCGCGGACCTGCCGCCCACCGACGGCCTGCGCTACCGGCTCGCGGAGGGAGGCCGGGTGATCGTGCGCCCGAGCGGCACCGAGCCGAAGCTCAAGTGCTACCTCGAGGTGGTCGTGCCCGTCGGCGAGGCCGGGGACGTCGCCGCTGCCCGCGCCACCGCCGCCGAGCAGCTCGCGGCGCTCAAGCGGGACGTGGCCGCGGCGGCCGGCATCACAGCCGGCTGACCAGCCACCACGCCACCCCGAGCCCGGCACCCAGACCGAGCACCCGCAGCGGGCCCCAGCGCAGCCCGAACATCGCGACCAGGCAGGCTGCCGTGATCGCGAACGCCTCGCCGCTCGCCGCGGACAGGATCGGCAGCTCCAGGTGGACGGG
>DATFHM010000187.1:0-9488 GCA_035248385.1 Nocardioides sp.
TTGAAAACTCAAGAGGGGCTGATCGGTTTCGACTTGGGACGTTAGTTCCAGGGGAAGCGGGTCGAGGAGCCAGCGTTATCTCGTAAACGATCGCTGGAAACCAATAACTGCCAACGCTAAGCGCAGTTCCTTCGCTCTCGCCGCCTGAGCGGTGATCGAAGCGTCAGTCAGGGCATCCGTCTCCGTCCCTGAACCTGGCGTCGCCTAGGAGACTTGCTGATCCACTGCTGTCAGGGTGGTGGATCGGGACTCAAACCTGACTGAGCCTGTCGGTGATGTGTCTGTGCAAGCACCGGGGCTGAGAAGACGACAGCACAGACTGCACCCGGAGAAGACCTGGATCGACGCTCGAGGACCGGGGTTCGATTCCCCGCAGCTCCACCAGCCCTCTTGATCGGGTGGATCTTCAGTCAGGTGATGGCTGAAGATCCACCCGTTCCTGCATTTCAGGGGCGGACGGTCAGCGTCTGCGCGGTCGTCCCCAGCACCCCGTGTGCGTCGTGGACGACGCTGCTGGTGATCCCGAGCCCCGTCGGCCCGAACGACACCGTGGTGTCGAGGCCGAGCCACCCGTCGGCGGGGGAGCGCAGCAGGTGCGCGGTGAGGTCCAGGTTGGGGAACGCCACGACCTTCGGGTCGACCCGCGGCGAGACGCCGTTCGTGATGTCCAGCAGCCCGGCGACGGCGGCCAGCCGGCTCGCCTCCTCGCCCTCCACGAGGTCGTGCGGCGTGCGGGCCCACACGACCGACCGTCCGGCGGCCAGCAGCGTCCGGCGTACGTCCAGGGATCGGATGAAGCCGCCCGGCCACAGGGTCATGTCCCACGCGGGCGTCGCGTCCGGACCGGGGATCGCCGGCAGCTCGGAACCGGCCAGCGCCGTCGTGTCGCGCTCGGCCATCAGCCACGCGGTCAGCACCAGGAAGGCCCGGCCGTCGTGCGAAGCGACCGCCCGCACCAGCTCGATCGTGCGTCCGGGACGCTCGACGCTGACGGAGACCGTCACCTCCTCGAGCGGCACCGGCCCGAGGATGTCGTACGTCGCCCGGCTGATCGCCGGGGCGTCGTCGCGTCGCGCGTCGCGGTCGAGTTCGACGCAGTGGGCGAGCAGCCCCATCGCGGGCGCGATGTGCTGCTCCTCGGCGTCCCACGCCCCGCCCACGTGCTCGGTCGGTGCGAAGCTCGCCTCGCCGGTCCTCTTCCAGTACGCCACCGTCCGATCCTCGCAGCGGCGTCGGACGGCGCCCACCCTCCGAAGGGGGTCAGGCCGCGCGGAGCAGGATCAGTGGGTCTGGCCCCAGATGAAGCCGAAGACGCCCGCACCCACCCCGAGGATGATGATCAGCCACAGTGACCACAGGGCCAGCGTGTGCATGAGGTGCTGGTAGTGGTTGTCGGAGAAACCACCGAACTGCTCGCCGTTGGCGTCGGACATCTGTGCTCCTTGGACGTGGTGCGTACAGGCAGAACCGTACCGTGACCTCGTGACCGACTGTGTGTTCTGCTCGATCATCTCCGGCGACCTGCCTGCCGACATCGTGCTCGACGAGCCCGACCTGGTGGCCTTCCTGGACCGCCGGCCGGTGTTCAAGGGCCACGTGCTGCTGGTCCCGCGCGAGCACCACGCGACCCTGCCGGACCTTCCCGCCGCGCTGCGTGACCCGTTCCTCGCCGCCGGTCAGCGGCTCGCCCGCGCGGTGGTCGACGGGCTGGGCGCGCAGGGCAGCTTCGTCGCGATCAACAACGTGGTCAGCCAGTCGGTGCCGCACCTGCACCTGCACGTCGTACCGCGGACGAAGGGGGACGGGCTGCGCGGGTTCTTCTGGCCGCGTCGCAAGTACGCCGACGGGGAGTCCGCGGAGTACGCCGCCCGTCTGCGCTCCGCGCTGTCCGCGTAGGCTGCCCGGCGGACTTGTACCGAGCTGAGAGGTAAGCAGATGGGTCGTTTCGACGGGCGAGTAGCCGTCATCACCGGAGCAGCGCGCGGGATCGGCTTCGGCACCGCCACCAGGTTCGCCGCCGAGGGCGCATCGGTCGCCATCGTCGACCTCGACGAGGCCGCGGCCGCCGAGGCCGCCGCGAAGCTCGACCTGGTCGACGGCGCGAAGGCCATCGGCGTCGGCGCCAACGTCTCCGACAAGGCATCGGTCGACGCCGCCATCGAGCGCGTCGTGGCCGAGCTGGGCGGGATCCACATCCTGGTCAACAACGCCGGCGTCACGCGCGACAACCTGCTGTTCAAGATGACCGAGGACGACTGGGACATCGTCATGGGCGTGCACCTCAAGGGTGCCTTCCTGATGACCCAGGCCGCGCAGAAGCACTTCGTCGAGCAGAAGTACGGCAAGGTCGTCAACACCTCCAGCACCTCCGCGCTGGGCAACCGCGGCCAGGCCAACTACTCGGCGGCCAAGATGGGCCTGCAGGGCTTCACCCGCACCCTCGGCATCGAGCTCGGCCCGTACGGCATCAACGTCAACGCCGTCGCCCCGGGCTTCATCGCCACCGAGATGACCGACGCCACCGCCGCCCGCCTCAAGATGGACGTCGACGAGTTCCGCAAGCTCAACGCCGAGCACAACCCGGTTCGCCGCGTCGGCGAGCCGGCCGACATCGCCGCGGCGGTCGCCTTCCTGGCCAGCGACGAGGCGTCGTACATCACCGGACAGACGCTCTACGTCGACGGCGGCGCGACCCTCGGCTGATCTACCCAGCAAGAGCCGAAATCCCACGTCACACCGACACGCCCGCGCAACCTGCGCGGGCGTTGTCGTCCCACCGCCCACACTGAATTGTTCGCACCCTTCCCCCCGTTTCGATCGGAGCCATCCGTGCACAACCGTCACCGTCTCGCCATCCCCGCCGCGCTCGCGGCGCTGAGCCTGGCCCTCACCGCCTGCGGCTCGAAGAGCACGGACGCCACGGCACCTGCCTCGCCCACCACGGCGACGACGGCAGCAGCACCCACCACGAACCCGCTGACCGGCCTGCCGATGACCAGCCCGGAGCAGAGCCACCCCGTCTACATCGTCAAGGTCGACAACACCCAGGCCAGCGACCCGCAGATCGGCCTCGGCAGCGCCGACCTGATCACCGAGGAGCTCGTCGAGGGAGGCTTGTGCCGCCTCGCGACCTTCTTCTACGACAAGCTGCCCGAGAAGGTCGGCCCGGTCCGCTCCATGCGGCTCACCGACATCGGCATCGCCAAGCCCGTCGGCGCCACGATCATCACCTCCGGCGCGGCGCCCGTGACGCTGAACGGCCTGCACAAGGCGGGGATCACGTTCCTCGACATGAACAACCCGAACGTCGTCCGGGTCAGCGACGGGCAGCACGACAGCCTGCACAGCGTCATGGCGAACGTCTCGAAGATCGGCTCCGAGGCCAAGGCGAAGCCGGCCCGCCCGGCCGACTACCTGCCGTTCGGCGACCAGGCGCTTCCGTCGGGCAAGAAGGCGACCTCCATCGAGTCCCGCGTCGGCGGCTCGTGCACCGACCACTGGTCCTACCAGGGCGGCCACTACGTCCTGACCAACGGCTTCATGGCCAAGGGCGACCAGTTCAACCCCGACACGGTCATCACCGCGACCGTGACCACCTCGACCGCTCCCTACCGCGACCCGGCCGGCAACCCGGTCCCGGTCTCGCACTTCGAGGGCTCCGGCAAGGCGATGATCTTCCACGGCGGCCAGGTGGTGAAGGCCACCTGGGAGAAGGCCGACCCGGGCGCCCCGATCAGCTTCAAGGACGCGCAGGGCAACGAGCTGCAGATCCCGCCGGGTCACACGTGGCTCGAGCTGGTCCCCGGCAAGGGCACCTTCTCCGCCGGCTCGGTGACCTTCACCAAGTAGGCACGACCGGTACGACGCGGACCGCGGGGGCTCAGGCCTCCGCGGTCTCGTCGTTCGTGGAGGCCTCGAGCGCGTCCTCGCTCGTCGGCAGGGCGATCCCGGCGTCGGCCAGCATCCGCAGGCCGGTGAGCAGGAAGCCGAGCGCGGTCTCGACCCGGGCGGCCGCCGAGGCGGAGTCGTCCGCCGTGGCCACCGACTCGCCGGCGGAGGACATGGCCCCGAAGAAGATGCGCGCGAAGGTCTGCAGCATCTCGTCGTCGAGCTGCCACGAGCCCGCGTCCAGCGTGGCGCGCACGATGTCGACGACGTTGGCGAAGGTGGAGCGCTCCTCCTGCTCGCGGTAGCGCTCGTAGCCCAGGACGGCCGGGCCCTCCTGGATCACGAGCCGCCGGTAGCGCGGCTCCCGGACCACCTCGAGGAAGGCCGTCACCCCGGAGGAGGCCTTCTTCCAGGGGTCGCGCGAGCGCCGCAGCGCCTTCTGGATGTGCTTGGCCGCGTCGGCCTCGACCCGTTCGAAGACGGCCTCGAAGAGCGCCTGCTTGCCGGAGAAGTGGTGGTAGAGCGCGCCCTTGGTCACCCGCGCGGCGGCCACGACCGCGTCGAGGCTGGTGCCGGCGTACCCCTTGTCGGTGAAGAGCTCCTCCGCGACGTCGATCAGGGCGCGCTTGGTCGAGGCGGAGTACGACGCCCGCCGGGTCGCTCCGGCGACGACGTCCGGGACCTTCGGGACCAGCTTGGACACCGATGCCTTGGAGACTGCCTTCGCCACCGGCTCAGCATAGGCCGCGCGATGTGACGCCCGTCGCGTGCTCGGGATCACCGCGCCGCGTCCTTCGGCATACCCCGGGTATGGCCCATACTCGAAGTACGTACCGACGGTATGTCAGATGCCGGCAGTATCGGCCCACCGAGGGTCCGACCGGTTCTGACCACCCCGTGACGAAGAAGGAGTGCTGACCATGACCTGGAAGGCGTTTCACAACCGGGGCGAGGTTCTTCGCTCCGTGATCGCCGCTGCCGCGGACCGCCGGGACGGGATCCTCCCGATGGACGTGGACGGTGTCGCCGAGAAGTTCAACGGCGAGCTCGACGTGCTGTCCGCCCTGCAGCTGAAGTGGCACACCCGCCTCGCCGGCCACGTGGAGCGACAGCTGATGACCCAGCCGATGGACCTCCAGACGGCCGTCATGCTCGGATGGAAGGCCACCGCGGACGAGCTCCCCGGTGTCCGGCCGATCCTCGACCACTACACCGCCCACCCGGTGGACGACGCGATGGCCACGGCCGTCGCGAAGGCCGCCGCGAAGGAGCACCAGTACCTCGCCGTGATGGCGGGACGTGCCAACCACATCGACGAGAGCGCCGAGCCGATCGGCGCTGAGATCGAGGCCGCCGCGCGCGACCTCCACAACGGCGTCACCGCGGTGATCCTGCCGCAGGAGGAGGTCGAGGAGCGGGGCAGCCTGCTCGAGCGGCTCCGGGCGGTCATCGCCGCCTGACCCGAGGCCCGATCGACACCTGATCGACACAGCACAGCCCCGGGGCTGGGAGATGATGGACCGGTGACCACCGGACCTGATCCCGCCCCGGGGCTCCTGCTTGTGGCCAGCCCCGAGCTGCTCGATCCCAACTTCGCCGACACCGTCGTGCTGCTGCTCGACGTCAACGACGACGGCGCCCTCGGCGTCGTCCTGAACCGGCCGACGCAGGTGCCCGTCGAGCAGATCCTCGGCGCCTGGGGCGACGTCGTCGAGTCGCCCGAGGTGGCCTTCCAGGGCGGTCCCGTCGGCAACGACGGCGCCCTCGCCATCGCGCTCGCGGTCGGCGGCGGGGAGGACGGTGCCGGCTTCCGGCCCGTCGAGGGTCGGCTCGGCTTGCTCGACCTGGACACCCCGGCCGAACTGGTGACCGGCACCATCGACCGGCTCCGCATCTTCGTGGGGTACGCCGGATGGGGCGCCGGCCAGCTCCAGGGCGAGATCGCCAACGGGGACTGGTACGTCGTGCCGGCGTCGTACGACGACGTCTTCGGCCCCGATCCGACCGGGCTCAACCGCCGGGTGCTGCGCCGCCAGCCGGGCGACCTGGCCCTGCACGCCACACGGCCGACCGATCCCGAGATGAACTGACCGACCACCTAGACTTGAGGACGTGACCACGATCGGATTCGGCTCGACGGACACCGACACCCTGATCAGGGAGCGGACGGTCCCGACCGACGACGGCGATCACGACCGGTTCTCCCACTACGTGGAGAAGGACAAGCTGACCGAGGCCATGGTCATGGGCACCCCGGTGGTCGCCCTGTGCGGCAAGGTCTGGGTGCCGAGCCGGGCGCCGGAGAAGTTCCCGGTGTGCCCGGAGTGCAAGGACATCTGGGAAGGCATGTCCGACGACGAGGGCGACGGCGACGGCGGTTCCGGCGAGTGACGGGCGGGCAGAGCCCCGCCCCTCGCGCAGCCGCCAACCTCGGGCCGGCCTGGCCCGAGCGCGCTGCCTGGGGGACGGCAGGATCGTTGCGCGCCTGGCAGCAGGCCGCGCTCGACGACTACCTCGCGCGCTCGCCGCGTGACTTCCTTGCCGTCGCGACGCCGGGGGCCGGCAAGACCACCTTCGCGCTGACGGTCGCCGCCGAGCTGCTCGGCCGGCGGCTCGTCGACCGGATCATCATCGTGGCGCCGACCGAGCACCTGAAGGTGCAGTGGGCGGCGGCCGCCGCGAAGGCCGGCATCCCGATCGACCCGACGTACTCGGCGGGCAGCGGCAAGATCTCGAGCGACTACGTCGGCATCGCGGTCACGTACGCCGGCGTGGGGGTCAACCCGCTGGCGCTGCGCGTGCGCACCGAGCGGTTCAAGACCCTGGTGATCCTCGACGAGATCCACCACGCGGGCGACTCGATGACCTGGGGCGAGGGCGTGCGCGAGGCCTTCGAGCCCGCGGCCCGGCGCCTGGCCCTGACCGGTACGCCGTTCCGCTCCGACATCAACCCGATCCCGTTCGTCTCCTACGAGCCGGGCGAGGAGGGCGTGCCGACCTCCGTCGCCGACTACACCTACGGGTACGCCGAGGCGCTGCGCGACCATGTGGTCCGGCCCGTCCTCTTCCTGGCCTACTCCGGCCAGATGGCCTGGCGCACCCGCGCCGGCGACGAGGTCGCCGCCTCGCTGGGGGAGCCGCTCACCAAGGACATGACCGCGCAGGCGCTGCGCACGGCGCTCGACCCGGGCGGCTCCTGGATGCCGTCGGTGCTCGCGGCCGCCGACAAGCGCCTCTCCGAGGTGCGCCGCCACGTCCCCGACGCGGGCGGTCTGGTCATCGCGTCCGACCAGGACTCGGCCCGCGCCTACGCCAAGATCCTCAAGCAGATCACCGGCGACTCGCCCACGGTCGTGCTCTCCGACGAGAAGGCCGCGTCGAAGAAGATCAGCGACTTCAGCGACGGCGACCAGCGGTGGATGGTCGCGGTCCGGATGGTGTCCGAGGGCGTCGACGTACCCCGTCTCGCGGTGGGTGTCTGGGCCACCACCACCTCGACCCCGCTTTTCTTCGCCCAGGCCGTCGGCCGCTTCGTGCGCGCCCGGACCCGCGGCGAGATCGCCTCGGTGTTCCTGCCGTCGGTGCCGAACCTGCTCTCCTTCGCCGGCGAGCTGGAGCGGCAGCGCGACCACGTGCTCGGCCGCAGGAAGTCCGACGACCCGACGGACATCTTCGGCGCCGAGGAGGACCTGATGGCCCGGGCGCAGGCCGGGGAGGCGGCGTCCGCCGAGCTCGAGGCCGTGCCCTTCGAGGCGCTCGGGTCCGAGGCCCGCTTCGACCACGCCCTGTACGACGGCGCGCAGTTCGGCCACGAGGGCGAGGTCCACGTCGGCAGCGACGAGGAGATGGACTTCCTCGGCATCCCCGGCCTGCTCGAGCCGGACCAGATGAAGCAGCTGCTCCGGCAGCGGCAGGACGACCGCCGGCGTACCCGCAAGGAGAGCGCCGAGGCCCGCCCCGCCGACACCGTCAACGAGGTCACCACCCACGAGCACCTCGCCGTCATGCGCCGCGAGCTCAACGGCCTGGTTGCCTCCTGGAACCACCGCACCGGCCAGCCGCACGCCATCACGCACGCCGCCCTGCGCAAGGAGTGCGGCGGCCCCGCGGCCGCGATCGCCAACGCCGAGCAGCTCCAGAAGCGCATCGACCGGATCCGGGAGTGGTCGGTCCGCAAGACCTCCTGACGCCGAAAAAGACCCTTCTGGCCCCGCGAAAGAAGGGTTCTGGCCCCGCGAATGACGGGTTGTGGCCCTTCGAGATCGCGATCTCGAAGGGCCACAACCCTTCTTTCGCGGTCAGGGGGTGAAGGGGTGCGCGCCCGGGCCCTGCCGGCTGGTGACCTCGCGCCCCGCGACCACGTGGCCCTCGCCGCACCGGATCTCGACGTGCACGGGCTCCTCGCAGCCGTCGTGGACGAAGCTGATCGGGGGGCCGGCCGGGTCGGCGAGGTGCCGGTCGCCCCACTGGGCGACCGCGAGCAGGATCGGCTGGAGCTCGCGGCCCCGCGGCGTGAGCCGGTACTCGTGGCGCGTCCGCGCTCCCTCCTCCTGGTAGGGCCGCTTCTCGAGGATGCCGTGCTCGACGAGGGACGCGAGTCGGTTGGTGAGCACCTGGCGAGGGATGCCCGCGTGGCGCCGGATGTCGTCGAAGCGTCGTACGCCGAGGAACACCTCGCGCAGGACGACGACCGTCCACCGCTCGCCCAGGATCGCCATCGCGCGTCCCAGCGTGCAGTTGTCGACCGACCAGGCCAGGGCCGGCGGAGCAGTCGTGGTCACGGCACCAGCATAGGCGATCTAGGTCTCATTGACAGACTCAGCCCTGGCTGGTGGACTGGCTCCATGACTGAGTCTGCAACCAGGACCCAGCTCGACCCGGCCACGCTGGACGGCTTCGAGCAGCTGCACGCGATCCTCGACGGCCGGCTGCCGGCGGCTCCGATCGCCGACACCCTGGGCTTCGTCGGGTTCGAGGTGCCGGAGCGGGGCTCCGCGATCTTCGAGCTCGACCCCGAGCACCGCCACTACAACCCGATCGGGAGCGTGCACGGCGGGGTGTTCGCCACCCTGCTCGACTCGGCCTGCGGCTGCGCCGTCCACTCCACGCTTGGCGTGGGGGAGGCCTACACCTCCCTGGACCTCACGGTGAAGTTCCTCAAGGCGGTCACCGTCGACTCCGGCCGGCTGCGTGCCGTCGGCAGCGTGATCCAGCGCGGCCGCCGTACCGCCCTCGCCGAGGCGAAGCTGTACGACGGCCGCGGCCAGCTCGTGGCCTACGCCTCGAGCTCCTGCATGATCTTCAGCTGACCGGCGGCGGTAGTCCCTGACGAAAAGCACCTCATTTCGGTGAAATGAGGTGCTTTTCGTCAGGGACTACCGCGATGGGGGTCAGTCGAGGTCGCCCACCAGGACAGCCTCGGCCTCCTCGACCGTGTGCGGCGCGGGCGCCGCGGCGTGCGCCCGCCGGATCACGCCCTGGCTCAGCACCGCGATCAGCACGGCCACGCCGAGGGCGGCGGCGCCGAACCAGAACGGCCGGCTCGGGTGGAAGTACGGCGCCGTGCCGAACAGCTTGAGCGCCACCCACGGGCCGACCGC
>DATFHM010000188.1:0-18935 GCA_035248385.1 Nocardioides sp.
CGACCCGCAGTACATCGGTCAGGCTCACTACGACTGCGCGATCCGCGTCAAGCAGATCCTGCAGCGCAACAAGGAGCTCCAGGACATCATCGCGATCCTCGGTGTCGACGAGCTGTCCGAGGAGGACAAGACCATCGTCACGCGGGCGCGCCGCATCCAGCGCTTCCTGTCGCAGAACACCTACGTCGCCAAGCAGTTCACCGGCATCGAGGGTTCGACGGTTCCGATCGCCGACACCATCGAGGCGTTCAACAAGATCTGCGACGGCGAGTACGACCACGTGGCCGAGCAGGCCTTCTTCATGTGCGGCGGTCTGGACGACGTCGAGGCGAAGTGGGCTGAGATCCAGGCGAGCCTCTGATGGCTGACGCCCTGCAGGTCGAGCTCGTCGCGGCCGACCGGGTCGTCTGGTCCGGTACGGCCACGCAGGTCAACGCGCGCACGGTCGAGGGTGAGATCGGCATCCTGCGTGGTCACACGCCGGTGATGTCGCTGCTCGCCCCGAGCGTGGTGGAGATCGTGCCGGCGAGCGGTGACAAGGTCGTCGCCTCGGTGGACGCGGGCTTCATCTCGGTGGCCAACGACCGCGTGTCGGTCCTGGCCGAGCACGCCGAGCTGGGCACGGGCCTCGCCGACGCCGCCAAGGCTGCGGAGCAGGCATCCTGACATGACCTGGTGGGGTGCGCTGCTGGATGTCTCCGGCGCCGTGCTCCTGTTGCTTGTCGGATACGGCGCCGGACTCATGGTCCGGCGCCGTTTCCTTGCCCGCAACGGCGGGACGTTCGAGCTCTCCCACCGGATCCACGGTGGGGAGACCGGACACGGCTGGGCGCTGGGCATGGGTCGCTACTCCGGCGACCGGCTCGAGTGGTTCCGCGTCTTCTCGCTCTCCCCGCGGCCGCGTGCGGTCTGGGACCGCCACCGGCTGACCTACGACGGTCGGCGGGAGCCGCTCGGTGTCGAGCAGGCGTCGTTGTACCCCGACCACGTCGTCATCCGCTGCCAGGCGGCCGGGGGCGAGCTGGTCGAGCTGGCGATGAGCGAGGCGTCCCTCACCGGCTTCCAGGCGTGGCTGGAGGCCCAGCCGCCGGGCACCGACTGGAACCGCTGAGGGCCCCTCAACGCTCAGGTGGGTCGGGTAGCCGGTCGATAGCATCGTGAGCGCGCGTCTCCCGGCCAGGTGATGCGCCCCTGGCACTCGGCACCCCTGGAGACGTGATGGCCCACCCGTTCCGGCGACGTACGGCGATCACCGCCGTCGCGGTCCTGCTCGGCTTCGCGGTCGCGGTGTCTCCCGCGGCCGCCCGGACGTGGCCGGCAGCACCGACGCAGGTGCACGTCGTGGCCGTGACGACCACGTCGCTCACCGTGGGCGCGGCGCGGTCGGCGAACGCGACGGGCTACCGGCTGTGGACCTCGCCGAACCGGGCCGACCTGCGGGAGCCCGCGCTCAGCCACCCCCGTGCGGCCCGGCGCACCGCCGGGGCCCGGACGCCGCTCGTCACGGTCGGCGGACTGACCTACCGCTCCGGCGTCCTGTACTACCGGTTCGCCAGCGTCAACGGCAGCCACCGTCGGCTCTCCGACATCCGGTCGACCTACCTGCGCCCCGCTGTTCCCGCAGCCGTCACAGCCCCCGACCCCTTCGGCCGGCCGTACCTGCGCTGGACCGACGCGGACGTCTCCGGCTACCAGGTGCGGATGAGCAGCGACCCGGCCGGGGCCAGCCCGGTCGCCACCTACACCTTGCACGGCTGGGCACGTTCCTTCGCCGCTCCGTCGACGACGATGAGCGACTTCTACCTGAGCGTCCGTGCCCTGAACGGCAGCACCGGCTCGGCGTACTCGACGCCCGTGCTGATCCACCCGACGGTCGGTGCCGCCTCGCTGACGGTCATGGCGCAGAACCTGATGAACAGCAACCTGACCTCGTACAACGGGGCGCCCGTGCCACCGTGGTTGACGCAGCGCAGGGACGCTGCCGTCGCGCTGGACCGGCAGGCCGATCCGGACATCATCGGCATCCAGGAGGGCGGGACGCTGGTCGGCACCGTCAACCGGATCCGTCAGGTCGACTCGCTGCGGAACGCGCTCGGCAGCGACTACACGGTCGCCCACACCGAGATCGAGCCGGGCACGCGCGGCTTCCAGAGCCACGGCGTCTACATCGTCTACCGCAACACGCGCCTCGACGCGGTCGGTGACGGCAGCACCCTGCGGCTCACCGACTCCAACTACGCCGCCTTCCAGGTGCTGCGCGACACGACGACCGGGGGCGAGCTGCTGGCGGTCACCGCCCACCTCGTGGCCGGCGGCCCGTCCGCCGACGCCACTCGTCGCCAGGAGATGACCCAGATCCTGGCCGAGGCCCAGCGGATCGCCGGCGCCCACGGGAACATCCCGATGGTGCTGGCCGGCTGCCTGCACGAGGCGCACTCGAGTTTCCACCCCGGCGACTCGCCGTACGACGTGCTCAGCGGCGCGGACTTCTCCGACGCCCTGGTCGCGGCGCAGTCGCGCAGCGGCGCCGACCTCAACACCTTCAACAACTACCTGCGGCCGATCCGCAAGGGTGCCGCGACGGACCGGGTCTTCGCCGGGGCCGGCGTCGGCGTGACGAGCTGGGTCGAGCTCCTGCACCGCAGCGGCAACCAGCTCGCCGGGGTGATCCCGTCCGACCACAACCCGGTGGCGGCGACGGTCGTGGTCCCGACGGTCCCGGGCAGCTGAGCGCGGTCAGTCCTCGGCGAACAGGTCGCGGATGTCCTGGGCCGAGATGGAGGTCGTCATCGCGCCGTCGCCGTCGATGACCTGGGCGAACAGCTCGGCCTTGCGCGACTTCAGCTCCATCACCTTCTGCTCGATGGTGTCGGTGGCGACGAGCCGGTAGACCATCACGCTGCGGGTCTGGCCGATCCTGTGGGCGCGGTCGACGGCCTGGGCCTCGGCGGCCGGGTTCCACCACGGGTCCATGACGAACACGTAGTCCGCCTCGGTCAGGGTGAGGCCGACGCCGCCGGCCTTGAGCGAGATCAGGAAGACCGGGGCCGCGCCCGAGCGAAACTCCTCGATCGCGGCGCCGCGGTCGCGCGTCGCGCCGTCCAGGTACGCCGTTGGGATTCCCTCCGCGTCGAGGCGGCTGCGCACCCGGCCGAGGAACGACGTGAACTGGCTGAACACGAGCGCCCGGTGGCCCTCCTCGGTGAGCTCGGTCAGGTGCTCGACGAGCACGTCGAGCTTGGCCGAGCCCACGTGGTCGTGCTCGGGGTCGACCAGGGCCGGGTCGAGCGCCAGCTGGCGGAGCTTCGTGAGCGCGGAGAAGATCGCGACCCGGTTGCGGTCGTAGTCCTCGAGCAGGCCGAGCAGGCGCTGGCGCTCCTTGGCCAGGTGCGCGTCGTAGATCTTGCGGTGCTTGGGCTCGAGCACCACGTCGAGCTCCTGCTCCTGCTTCTCGGGCAGGTCGGCGGCGACGAGCTCCTTGGTCCGGCGCAGCATGAACGGCCGCAGCCGCTTCCGGAACCGCTCGAGCACCACCTTGTCGCCGGCCTTCTCGACCGGCTTCACCACGAGGTCGCTGAACTGGCGCGGCCACGGGTAGAGCCCCGGCACGGCGATCGACAGCAGCGCCCACAGCTCCATCAGGCGGTTCTCGAACGGCGTGCCGGTGACGCACAGCCGGAACGGCGCGGAGATCGCGCGGATGGCGGCGTAGGTCTTCGACTGGTGGTTCTTGACCTGCTGGGCCTCGTCCAGGACCAGACCGGCCCAGCGGACCTCGGCGTACGCCGTTCCGGCCAGCCGCACCAGGGTGTACGTCGAGACGACGACATCGCTCTCGGCGGCGATCCGGGCCACGTCGTCGTCGCGGCGGCCCACGACGCCGACGCGCAGGCCGGGGGCGTGGCGGGCCGCCTCGGCCGCCCACGCCGTCACAACGGACGTCGGAGCGATCACCAGAAACGGGTCGTCGCCGGGGCGCGTCGACCGCGCGTGCGCGATGAGCGCGAGGACCTGGAGCGTCTTGCCCAGCCCCATGTCGTCGGCGAGGATCCCACCGAGGCCGTGCTCCCACAGGAACGCCAGCCACCAGAACCCCTCGCGCTGGTAGCTGCGCAGCTCGGTCACCAGCCCGGTCGGCTCCGGCTGCGGGATCGCCACCAGGTCGCGCAGGGCCTGGGCGCGGGCGACCCAGTCCGCGGCCTGGGCGTCCACGAGGCCGGTGTCGGCGAGCTGGGCCCACAGCCCGAGGTCGCCGCGGCCGACGCCGATGGTGTCGCCGTCGCGCTCGCGCAGCTCCGCGGCGGCCGCCACGACCTCGCGGAGCCGGTCGAACTCGGGCCGGTCGGTGGTGATGTAGAGGCCGCTGGACAGCACCAGGAACTCCGCGCCCAGGGTCAGGGCGGCGAGCACGTCGGGCAGCGGGATCCGCTCGCCCTCGACCGTCACCGCCACCTCGAGGTCCAGCCAGTCGGTGTGGTCCGCGGGCGGCTCGACGAGCTCGAAGGAGATCTCGGGAGCGCCGGTCGCCTCGCGGAAGTCGGGCGCGTCCTCCTCGACGACCTCCACGTCGTCGACGGTGCGCAGGAACGGCAGGTCGCTGAGCGCGAAGGCCAGGGCGTCGCCGTCGTACAGGTCCGTGTGGCCGAGGATGCCGGCGGGCAGGCGCTCGGTGATCGCCTGCTCGGCGGCGCGGTCGCGGATGCCGTCGACGTCGGCGCCCCGTCCGATCGGGAAGGTGCGGCTCACGCGCGCGTCGTCGTACCTCCAGCTCCAGCCGAGGTGCGCCTTCGTGGCGCTGTGCCACGTGACGACGAGCGACAGCGTCGGGCGCAGCGGCGCCGGCACCTCCGCGGACCCGTCGGAGGAGCGGACCGCGACCATCCGGAGCAGGCCGCGCAGCTGGTCGTGCAGCTCGTCGCGCTCGGCCTCCGGGACCACCAGCGCGGCGGTCTCCAGCAGCGAGCGCGCCGACGCGGTCAGCGGCGTGCTGGTGGGCGCCAGGGTGAGGCGCCCGTCGTGGAGCAGGCCGACGACGTGCCCCACGGGCAGCCCGATCGGGATGACGTCGTCTCCACGCCAGATCCGCTCGCCGTCGTCGATGCCGATCGCGACCTCGGTCGTGGTGCCCTGGGCCGAGGCTCGTACGTCGGCGACCAGGTCCACCGGCTCCTGGCGGAAGACGACCTCGCGCAGCGGCGCCCGGCAGACGATCTCGACGCCCGCCTCGCGCGCCTCCTGCAGCAGGCGCACGGCGTGCTCGCCGAGGTCGCGTACGTCGGCGGCGACCCCGCCGGCGGCGTACGCGTGGTTCAGCTGGAGCGCCGACTGCAGCGCGATCAGCGCGGAGGCCTGAGCCGGTGGGAGCATCCGCCGCGCCGCGAGCAGGGGTACGTCGCTCCAGTCGGCGCCGGTCTTGATCCAGCGCTGCTTGGTCCCGGGACGCAGCGGGCGCACCCGCACCGTCGCCCCGCTGCCGCTCCAGGAGCGCCGACGGGCCGGCTCGTAGCTGATCTCCAGCGCCATCGTCAGCACGTCGCGCTCGGGCGGCAGCTCGCGGCGCAGCTCCTCGGTCAGGCGGCCCAGGCTCGTGCGCCACTGCGGCGTCGCCTGGCTGCTCACGAACCCCCGCCGCAGCGCCAGCGCCACGGCCGCCCCGTGCTTGCACAGCGACTGCACGGGACACGTGCACACCGTGAACAGCCAGCCGTTGCGCCCGCCGCCGGCCACCTCCGCGTGCAGCTGCACCTCGTAGGGCTCCACCCGGGTGCCCGGCACCAGCGCGGTCGCCGTGACCGACCCTGCGCTGAGCGTGCTGACCTGCAGGTCGCGCACGGTGTCGACGTACTGCTGCGCCCGCTCCAGCGTCCCGGGGTCGAAGTGCTCCAGGAGGTACGCATCGGTGAGGGAGGCGAGGACGTTCATGTTCCCGTCATCGTGGCACGACCGACCGACGGACCCCGAGTCCTCGCCCGCTGACAGGACGGCTCCCGAGTCTTAGCCTCGACGAGAGGTGGCCCGCCACCCGACGGACCCCTGACCAGCCGAGGAGGCAGGCATGAAGTGGTTCGCCCGTCACGTCCGTGACAACGTCGTGGGCTACCTGGCCCTGATCATCGCGCTCAGCGGTACGTCGTACGCCGTGGCCGCCCTGCCCAGGGGCAGCGTCGGCACCGCCCAGCTCAGGAACGGAGCCGTCACGACGGCCAAGCTGCACGGCCACGCCGTGACGGCCGCCAAGGTGGCGCCGGGGTTGCTGAGTCGCACCCGCTCGACCGAGACCCAGGTCGACTTCGCCGACGCCCAACCGGCCGACCCGGTGGCGAGCCCCGACCGGATCGCGATGTACCACCCGCTGACCTGGTCGATGCCGACCGCCGGGCACGCCACCGTGGTGCTCGCGGTGGACAGCCTGGTCCAGGCGTGCTCCAGCGGCATCGCCACGGCCGGTCTGTACGTCGACGACAAGCCCGTCCCACACACCTTCGTGAACCTGTCGAGCCTGAGCTTCTTCGACGGCCACCCGAACGGCGGGGAGCACTTCGGCGGCACGGTGTCCCTGCCGGCCGGCAGCCACCACGCCAACATCGGTATCGACTGCGCGTCGGGTGACCTGTCCGGCGGCACCTACGGCAACGCCACGTGGACGCTGACGCTCTCCCAGTGAGTCAGGAGCCGGGCTCGGCCGGGGCCGCGTAGCCCCGGTCGCCGCCCGGCACCCACAGGACGTCACCGATCTCCTTGTTGGCCACCCGGGCGAGGATGAACAGCAGGTCGCTGAGCCGGTTCAGGTAGGTGATCGCGAGCGGGTTCATCGTCTCGCCGTGGACGGCGTGCGCGGCCCAGGCGGCCCGCTCCGCCCGGCGTACGACGGTGCGCGCGACGTGGAGCTGGGCCGCGGCCGGCGTGCCGCCGTTGAGGATGAAGGACCGCAGCTTCTCCAGGTCGGCGTTGAAGTGGTCGCACCACTTCTCCAGCCGGTCGATCGAGTGCTGCTCGATGCGCAGTGGCGGGTACTCCGGGTCGGGCACGATCGGGTTGCACAGGTCCGCGCCCACGTCGAACATCTCGTTCTGGACGTGGGTGAGGACGGCGACGACGTGGTCGGTCAGCTCCCCGGTCGCCACGGCCACCGCGATCTGTGCGTTCGCCTCGTCGACCGTGGCATAGGCCTCCAGCCGCAGGTCGGTCTTGGACGTGACGCTCATGTCGCCCAGCCGGGTCTCGCCGGCGTCGCCGGTACGGGTGTAGATGCGGGTGAGGTTGACCATGGCCCGAGGGTACGGCGCCCGCGACCGGGGTTGCGATCCGCGCCACGCGGGTACAGGTCGGGTGCAACCGATCCGTGTTCCCGCGCGTCACAGTAGTGAGCAACCGGGCGACGCCCTTTCGGGAGGGTGTCGGATAAGGGGAGTGGACCGCATGAACGAGCTGGACATCATCACCGACGGCCCCACGCTGCTGCTCAGCGGCGACTTCGACGTGCGCAGCACCGGAGCGGTTCGCTCCGCGATCAACGACCGGCTCCGCGCCGGCGAGGGCGACCTCACCATCGACCTGCACGGGGTCGACTCGGTGGACCTGACCGCTCTCAAGGTCCTCGCCGCGGCGAGCCGGCGCGCGACCCGGGCCGGCCGCCACATCGTGCTGCGCGGTGCCCAGGCCCCCGTCCTGCGGATGCTGCACCTGACCCACCTGATCCGGCTGGTGGAGCTCGAGCGCGGCCACGCGGTCGCCTGACGCGCACGCTCCGGGGTTGCACATCCCACACCGGACGCTGTTACGCGGCGGTAGCAATTCCGCCTACGCTTCGCATTTATGAGTAGCGAGACCTCCTCCGCACCCATCAGCCAGCCCAAGGATCGCCCCTGGGTGATGCGGACGTACGCCGGTCACTCGACCGCCGAGGCGTCCAACGCGCTGTACCGGACGAACCTGGCCAAGGGTCAGACGGGTCTCTCGGTCGCCTTCGACCTGCCCACGCAGACCGGCTACGACCCGGACAGCCCGCTGTCGCGCGGCGAGGTCGGCAAGGTCGGCGTACCGGTGCCGCACCTGGGGGAGATGCGCAAGCTCTTCAACGAGATCCCCCTGACCGAGATGAACACCTCGATGACGATCAACGCGACGGCCATGTGGCTGCTCGCGATGTACCAGGTCGTCGCCGAGGAGCAGAACCCGGACCTGTCGCCGTCCGACGTCGCCCACCAGCTGGCCGGCACGACGCAGAACGACATCATCAAGGAGTACCTCTCGCGCGGGACCTACGTGTTCCCGCCGGAGCACTCGCTGCGGCTGATCGCCGACATGATCGCCTACACGGTCAACAACATCCCGAAGTGGAACCCGATCAACATCTGCAGCTACCACCTGCAGGAGGCCGGCGCGACGCCCGTGCAGGAGATCGCCTACGCGATGTGCACCGCGATCGCCGTCCTGGACCAGGTCAAGGCGTCCGGTCAGGTCTCCGACGAGGACTTCGAGAAGACCGTCGGCCGGATCTCCTTCTTCGTCAACGCGGGTGTCCGCTTCGTCGAGGAGATGTGCAAGATGCGCGCCTTCGTCGAGCTGTGGGACGAGATCACCCGGGAGCGCTACGGCGTCCAGGACGAGAAGATGCGCCGCTTCCGCTACGGCGTCCAGGTCAACTCGCTCGGTCTCACCGAGGCGCAGCCGGAGAACAACGTCCAGCGCATCGTGCTCGAGATGCTCGCCGTGACGCTGTCCAAGAAGGCGCGCGCCCGTGCCGTCCAGCTGCCCGCGTGGAACGAGGCGCTCGGCCTCCCGCGGCCGTGGGACCAGCAGTGGTCGCTCCGCCTGCAGCAGGTCCTCGCCTTCGAGTCCGACCTGCTCGAGTACGACGACATCTTCGACGGCTCGCCCGTCATCGAGGCCAAGGTGCAGTCGCTGATCGAGGGCGCCAAGGCCGAGATCGACCGGGTGCAGGCCATGGGCGGCGCGATCGCCGCCGTCGACTCCGGCTACATGAAGCAGGAGCTCGTCTCCTCGCACGCGCGCCGCCGGGCCGCCATCGAGGACGGCCTCGAGGTCATCGTGGGCGTCAACAAGTTCGACACCACCGAGCCGTCGCCGCTGACCGCGAACCTGGACGAGGCGATCATGGTCGCCGACCCCAAGGCCGAGGAGGCCGCGCTCGCGTCCGTCGCGGCGTGGAAGGAGCAGCGCGACCAGGCCGAGGTCGACGCCGCCCTGCAGCGCCTCGCCGACGACGCCAAGTCCGGGGTCAACCTGATGGAGGCCACCCTGGCCGCGGCCCGTGCGGGCGCGACCACCGGCGAGTGGGCCGGCACGCTGCGCGAGGTCTTCGGCGAGTTCCGGGCGCCCACGGGCGTCGCCGGCGCCGTCGGTGTCGCCGAGGCCGGAGCCGAGCTCACCGCCGTCCGCGAGCGGGTCAGGGCCACCGGCGAGGAGCTGGGTGGTCGTCTGCGACTCCTCGTCGGCAAGCCGGGTCTCGACGGTCACTCGAACGGTGCCGAGCAGGTCGCGGTGCGCGCCCGCGACGCCGGCTTCGAGGTCATCTACCAGGGCATCCGACTCACGCCGGAGCAGATCGTCGCCGCGGCCGTGGCCGAGGACGTCCACTGCGTGGGCCTGTCCATCCTGTCCGGCTCGCACATGGAGCTGGTCCCGGCGGTCCTCGAGGGCCTCAAGGCCCAGGGCATGGACGACGTCCCGGTCATCGTCGGCGGCATCATCCCCGACTCCGACGGCAAGGCCCTGATCGAGATGGGCGTCGCCGCAGTCTACACGCCGAAGGACTTCGGCCTCACCCAGATCATGGACGGCATCGTCGACGTGATCCGGAAGGCCAACGGGCTGGACTGATCCGGATTCTCCGGAATTTCTCCGAACGGGGCTGTCGAAGATCGACAGCCCCGTTCGTCGTCTGGGCATGAGGGCGCACGGGGCGTCCCGCATCCGTCAGGAGCAGAACATGTCCGTCACCACCACCTCCACCACCGTCTCCACCGGCACCGTCGCGGAGAACCGCCCGACCGTCTGGAAGCACGGCCTGGTCGCCGCTGCCGTCGCTGCCGTGGCGACCACCGCGTTCGCGGCGGTCGCCTCCGCTGCCGGCGTCTCGTTCGCGGACCGCACAGGCGCCTCGATCCCGATCGCCGGCTTCGCCCAGGTCACCCTGGTGCTCGCGCTGGTCGGCGTCGGGATCGCGGCAGTCGTGGCGCGCAAGGCCCGGCAGCCCCGGCGTACCTTCGTGCGGGTCGCGGGTGCGCTCGTCGTGCTCTCGTTCGTCCCGGACCTGGTCTCGGGCTTCGACGCCGCCTCCGCGATCACGCTGATGGCCGACCACGTGCTCGCCGCGGCCATCGTGGTCCCGGTGCTCGCGCGCAGGCTCCTGGCGGTCAGCCCGCGCTGATCACGCGCGCCAGCGACTCCTCGTCGCGGCCGACGACCGTGGTGCCGTCGGTCGCGGTGATGATCGGGCGTTGGATGAGCTTGGGGTACTCGGCCATCAGGCCGAGCCACTCAGCCCGGTGGTCGGCGTCCTTGGCGGGCAGCGTGACACCGAGGCCCTTGGCATCGGCGGTGCGGGCGATGTCCCACGGCTCCAGGCCGAGGCGACCCAGCACGTCCTCGAGCTCGGCGACGGTGGGCGGCTCGTCGAGGTAGCGACGTACGACATAGTCCTTGCCGGCCGCGTCGAGCTCGCTGACCGCGGTGCGGCACTTGGAGCAGGCGGGGTTGAGCCAGATCTCGATCACGCGGCCCACGCTAGTGCCGCTGCTCGTCAGCTGAGATGCCGGCCACGAATAGGTAAGGCTCGCCTTATTGAGTGTTACCTTTCCTTCGTGGGCAAGAAGGCCAAGGGCGTGCGCAAGCTGCCGAAGACGAAGTGCTGCGAGTCGCGCAAGAAGTGCGACCGCTGCCCGTTGCGGATGCTCAAGGAGGGCACGCTGCCCGCCGGCTACACGGTCAAGAAGCGCGAGCTCGTCCGGACCGACGGCAAGAAGGTCACCAAGAAGCGCCTCCACAAGGCCGCGTAGATAGGGTTCCGGGATGGCCGCCAAGCGCTTCACCGACCAGCTCAACGTGCAGATCACGAACGAGCTGGCCGCGCACAACCAGTACCTCGCCTGCGCCGTCTACTACGACGCCCAGACGATGCCGCAGATGGCGGCGTTCTTCTACGGCCAGGCGCTCGAGGAGCGCGACCACGCCATGATGATGGTGCAGTACCTGCTGGACTCCGACGCTCCCGTCGAGCTCGGCGCGATCCCGGCGGCGGTCTCGGGCTTCGAGGACGTCGTCGCGCCGGTCGCGCTCGCCCTGGACCAGGAGAGGCGGGTCACCGAGCAGATCCACGACCTGTTCCGGATCGCGCGCGAGGAGGTCGACTTCGCCTCCGAGCAGTTCATGAGCTGGTTCGTGAAGGAGCAGGTCGAGGAGGTCGCGACGATCAGCGACCTGCTCGCGATCGCGACCCGCAACCAGGACCACATCAACGACATCGAGGCCTATGTCGCCCGCGAGCAGGGCGGCGAGGGCGTCGACCCCACCGCTCCGGCGATCGCCGGAGCCTGATCGTCAGGTACGCCGGCGGTGGATCGCCACCGCCGCGACGATCCCGAGCGCCACGCCGACCAGGCCGGTGAGTGCGGGGAGGCCGGAGCTGCTGTCGACGGCGGCGCCGACGACGATCCCGGCGAACCCGAGGGCGACGACGAGCATGATCAGCGCCGCGTTGACGAACATCTCCCGGAAGTAGGTCTGCGCGAAGGTGCCCTCGGGCCGCGCGGGCGCTTCCTCCGACGGCCGCGGCACAGGCTTCGCCGCCACCGGCTCCGCGGCGGCCGCGTCCAGCGGGATCGCCCGGACCACGGCGTCGACCTTCAGCGGCCCGTAGATGTGCGGGAACGTCTCGCTCCCGCCGGGCACGGCCGGCTCCTCCATCAGCGGTACGCCGAGCAGGTCGGTGTCGATCTGGAGCAGCACCAGCGGCTCGGTGACGTCGGCGTAGAACCGCTCGCGCACCGCCGGCCACTGGTCCCCGCGCGACGCGTGGATGAACCCCTCCTCGGCGAGCGTCCGGCCACGCGTCGAGATCGTGTACGCGCCGGCCGCCCGGGCCGCCGCCCAGTCCGAGGCCAGGGCCAGGTGGAAGATCGTCGCCATGCCCCGACCCTAGGGCTCGGTCCTGGGCGGGTGGACGTCGAGGGCGAAGATCGCGCGTGTGCGCGGTCTTGTACCGCTTTGACGTGATCGGCGGGGCGAAGATCGCGCATGTGCGCGATCTTGTGCCCCGCCTGGCGTCGGCGGCACGCAACGCTCGGATCAGCCCGCGAGCTGGGGAAGGAACTCCTCCAGAGCGGCGTCGTCGATTCCGTCGGAGCCGCGCCACCAGCAGGTGGGGTACGCCCGTTCGACGTGGTGGTTGTCAGGCAACGGACGGTCCTCCCACGAAACAAATGACTGTCGGTAGCCGGGGTGCGCAGGATTGCGGAGAACCCCACACACGCCGAGGATGTCCACGACCGTCTCGCGCTCGGCCTTGTTGCTTGCGAATGACCGCAGGCGGGCCGCGACTTTCGTTGCAGTCTCGCTGGGCGCCGCTGAACGCAAGGTGGTCGCGATCTCTCGACCGGCAGCCAGCCCTGCCTCCGTGGCAGGAACGCGGGGCGCGCCGGCGAACTGGTCCAGATCGAACGCGAGGTAGGCGACGTCGTCCCGGCGAACGCCGCCCCACTTGAACCGCTCGAAGCTGAGGATGTTGAGGTCCTGTTGGTCAGTCGGGTGAAGGCCGCAGACCCGGCACCTGTGACCGTCGTTGGTCGGGGTGAACTCGTGAGCCGGTAGGTGGCGCGCAATTGCGTAGGAACCAAGAGCCGATCGAAGATCGAGCCGACGCGATTCAAGGCTCGACAGGAACGCGGCGCCGACATCTGTGGCGGATGTTCGTGCAGCGGCCGCTCGCGCCCTTCCGACCCAGCCGTCATGGTCCATCGTGGCAGGCTCGCGGAACATGATCCCGGCATCAATCGCGGCTTCAAGGCTTGCCGGGTCCGGGACCTGGGCGGGCTGCCGCCAGCCTGTGCTCGACCAGTACGTCTGGAAGAGCGGACGCAGCGCCTCAGGGCTGGCGTCGTACATGGCGAGAGCCTAGAAGAGGCGGTCGGTGGGGTCGTCGAGGCCACGCAGCACGTCGTAGTCGACGACGGCGCAGGCGATGCCCCGGTCCTCGGCGAGCACCCGCGCCTGCGGCTTGATCTCCTGGGCCGCGAAGATGCCGCGCACCTGGCCTTTGCCGGTGAGCAGCGGGTCGCGGTTGAGCAGCTCGAGGTAGCGGGTGAGCTGCTCGACACCGTCGATCTCGCCGCGGCGCTTGATCTCAACGGCGACCGAGACACCGTCCGCGTCGCGGCACATCAGGTCGACCGGGCCGATGGCGGTGGGGAACTCCCGGCGTACCAGCGTCAGGCCTTCCGACAGCGTCGACGGGTGGTTGGCGAGCAGCTCCTGCAGGTGCTTCTCGACGCCGTCCTTCTGCAGGCCGGGGTCGATGCCGAGGTCGTGGGAGGAGTCGTGCAGCACCTCGTCGATGAGGATGCGCAGCGTGTCGGCCGGCGCGTTCTTCGCCGCCTTCGCAGTCACCGTCCACTCGATCCGGCCGTCCTCGGCCGAGCCCTCGACGACCGTGCAGGGCGGCGACATCCAGTTGAGCGGCTTGTAGGAGCCGCCGTCGGAGTGCACCAGCACCGAGCCGTCGGACTTCAGCATCAGCACCCGGGTCGCCATCGGGAGGTGGGCGGTCAGCCGCCCCGCATAGTCCACCTGGCAGCGCGCAACCACGAGTCTCACGGTCGCCCAACCTACAGTGACCGGCGTGGAGATCGAGCCGGACCGTCCCTGGTGGCGCCCCGACGGCGACGGCTGGCTGCTGTCGGTGCGGGTGCAGCCCGGTGCGTCGCGCTCCGAGGTCGTGGGGGAGTACGGCGAGCAGCTCCGCATCCGCCTCGCCGCGCCGCCCGTCGACGGCAAGGCCAACGCCGCCCTGGAGCGGTTCCTCGCCGCGGAGCTGGGCCTGCCGGCGTCGGCGGTGGCGGTCCGGCGCGGGCTCACCTCGCGCTCCAAAGTGGTCTTCGTCTCGCCTGTTACCACGCAGTAGCAACCGCCTGCTCAGGATGGGACACTTCTCGGCATGCCTACGAGTGAGCAGATCTTCGACACCCTGGTGCTTCCGTACCTGAACCACGCGGTGCGGATGTACGAGGCGAGCTACGCCTCGGTCACCGACATCGACAACGGCATGCGGTTCGGCTGTGGCTACGCCAAGGGCCCGCTGACCGTCATCGACGAGCTGGGCGCCGGCGTCGTACGCGACAAGCTCGCCGCCCGCTTCGCGGACACCCAGGACCACCTGCACCAGCCGGCCGACCTGCTGGAGAAGCTGGCCACCGAGGGCGGCACGTTCGCCGAGCTCGGCGCGGCCGGCGCGGCCGCCGCCCCCGAGTTCAAGCGCGACATCCGCAAGGTCGGCGTCGTCGGCACCGGCACCATGGCGTCGGGCATCGTCCAGGTCTTCGCCCAGAGCGGGTACGACGTGGTCTTCGTCGGCCGCACCCAGGAGAAGCTCGACGGCGTCTACGGCTACATCGGCAAGAACCTCGACCGCGCCATCGCCAAGGGCAAGTCGACCGAGGAGGACAAGGCCAACCTGCTCGACCGGCTCACCGGCTCGACCGAGCGCGAGGCGCTCGGCGACGTCGACATCGTGGTCGAGGCCATCGCCGAGGACCTCGACGTCAAGCTCGAGCTGTTCCGCGACCTGGACGGCATCTGCAAGCCCGGCGCGATCATCGCCACCACCACGTCCTCGCTGCCGATCACGCAGCTCGGCGCGGCCACCGACCGTCCGTCCGACGTCATCGGCATGCACTTCTTCAACCCGGCGCCGGTCATGAAGCTCGTCGAGGTCGTCACCACGCCGGCCACCGCCGCCGACGTGAACGAGACCGTCCTCGCGCTCTGCGCGAACGTCGGCAAGGTCGCGGTCTCCTGCGGCGACCGCTCCGGTTTCATCGTCAACTGCCTGCTGTTCCCCTACCTCAACGACGCCGTGCTGCTCGCGGAGTCCGGTGTGGAGCTGGGCGAGATCGACGCCGCCATCAAGGAGACCGCCGGTTTCCCGATGGGCCCGTTCGAGCTGCTCGACGTCGTCGGCAACGACGTGTCGCTGGCCATCCAGAAGGAGCTCTACGGCGAGTTCAAGGAGGAGGGCTTCACCCCGGCGAAGACGCTGGAGGAGAAGGTCGCCAACGGCGAGCTCGGCCGCAAGACCGGCAAGGGCTTCCACACGTACTGATCTGTACCCTCATCGCGTGACGCTTCACCACACGACCCTCGGCACCGCCGGGGGTCGTGTGGTCTTCCTGCACGGGTTGTTCGGGCAGGGCCGCAACTGGACGACCATCGCGAAGTCGTTGTCCGGCGACCACCGGATCACCCTGGTGGACCTGCCCCAGCACGGCCGCTCGCCCTGGTCGGACCACTTCGACTACGTCGAGGTCGTCGACCAGGTCGCCGCGCTGCTCGCCGACGAGCCGGCCGCGGTCGTCGGTCACTCGATGGGCGGCAAGGTCGCCATGCTGCTGGCCCTACTGCACCCCGACCTCGTCACCCGGCTGGTCGTGGCCGACATGTCGCCGGTGCGGTACGACGGCGGCGCCGGTGGCCTGGGCCGCTACGCGCGGGCGATGCTCGACCTGGACCTCGCCGCGGTCCGCACCCGCGAGGACGCCGACCGGCTCCTCGAGCCGGACGTCCCCGACACCACCGTCCGGAGCTTCCTGCTGCAGAACCTCCGCCGCGACGCCTCGGCCCCCAGCGGCTGGTCCTGGCAGCCGAACCTCGCCGTGCTCGAGCGGGACATGCCGGTCATCGCGGACTGGCCCGAGGCGCGGCTGGCCGGCGTCCCGGCGTACGACGGACCGGTGCTGTGGATGGCGGGCGGACGGTCGGACTACGTCCGCGAGGAGTACGCCGCCGCGATGGACCGCTGGTTCCCGCGCAACCGCAAGGTGGTCCTCAAGCAGGCCGGGCACTGGCTGCACTCCGAGCAGCCCGAGCTGTTCACCGAGGTGTTGCGCCGCTTCCTCGACGCGGAGCCGTCCTCCTAGCCGTCTTCCTGGCCCTGCGCCTGGCGCGCCCGGTAGGCCGCGACCGCGTTGCGGTTGCCGCACGCCGTGGAGCAGAACCGGCGTGACCGGTTGCGGGAGAGGTCGAGGACGATCCCGTCGCAGTCGTCGTCGGCGCACAGCCCGAGCCGGGACAGCTCGTCGGCGCGGATGACGTCGATCATCGCCATCGCGGTCTCGACCATGATCCGGTCGGCGAGCGGGCGGTCGGCGTCGATCGCGTGCAGGTGCCAGTCCAGCGGCTCGTGGCGCACCAGCTGGGGGAGTGCCCGGTGCCGGCGCAGGACCTCGTTGACCAGGTCGACGGCGTCGTCGCGGTCGGCGGTCAGCAGCGCGCGCAGGTCGCCGCGGACGCGGCGTACGGACTCCAGCTCGGCCTCGTCGCTGTCGTGGCGGCCGGTGTAGTCGTGCTCGGCGTAGAAGGCGTCCAGCTCCGCGACCGTGCGGAGCGTGTCCGGCTCGGAGGCGCTGTTCGCGAGCACGACGGCGGCCTGGAGCGCCATGCCGGTGTCATCGGTGAAAACCACTTTGACATCTTACGACGACGTCTCTACTGTCATGAGTCATGACCGCTGTTGCCGATGACGCCCGCACCGATCACGCCCGTCCCGCGGCGATCGGCGGCGTGCCCCTCGCGCTCCTGTCGGCGGTCTCCTTCTCCCTCGCCGGCGCTCTCGCCCGTCCGCTCTTCGACGCCGGGTGGAGCCCGGGCGCCGTCGTGCTGGTCCGGATGAGCCTCGGCGCCCTCGCGGTGCTGCCGTTCGCCCTCCGCTCGCTGGCGCGGCGCTGGCACCTGCTGCGCGCCGGCCTCCCGACCCTGGTCGTGTACGGCGTCCTCGCGGTGGCCGGTGCGCAGTTCTGCTACTTCTCCGCGGTCCAGCACATGCAGGTGGGGCCGGCCCTGATGATCGAGTACACCTCGCCCGCCGCGGTCGTCGGCTGGCTCTGGTGGCGGCACGGCCAGCGTCCCGGGCGACTCACCGTCGCGGGCGCGCTCGTCGCCGCGCTGGGCCTGCTCCTCGTGCTCGACCTGTTCTCCGGCGCGGACCTCTCCTCGGTCGGCGTCGCGTGGGCGATGGCCGCCATGGTCGGCGGTGCGGCCCACTTCGTCGTGTCCGCGGACGACCGCTCGGGCCTCCCGCCGATGGTGCTCGCCGGCGGCGGCCTGGTGGTCGGCACCGTGGTGCTCGGGACGCTCGCCCTCGTCGGCGCGCTCCCCATGACCGCCAGCACCTCCTCGATGGCGTACGCCGGCGTGCGCGTCACCTGGTGGGTGCCCCTGCTCGCCCTCGGCCTGGTGACCTCGGCGATGGCCTACGCGACGGGTATCGGCGCGGCCCGCGCCCTCGGCTCTCGGCTGGCGTCCTTCGTGGCCCTCAGCGAGGTCGTCGCAGCGGTGCTGTGGGCCTGGGCGCTGCTGGGCGAGCTCCCGTCGCTGGTCCAGCTCGCCGGCGGCGCGCTGATCCTGGTCGGGGTGGTCGGGGTCAAGCTGGGGGAGCCGGCGCTGGCCGACATCAGCCCGGAGATCCCCGAGATCGGACCCGAGGTCAGCGCAGGTCCTGCTGCTTGACCACGACCTCGCGGAACAGCAGCAGGACGGCGGCAGCGACCGGGATCGCGATCAGCGCGCCGACGACACCGAGCAGCGAGGCGCCGATGAGCGCGGCGATCACGGTCACCGCACCGGGGACGTCGACCGACCGCTTCATCACGTTCGGGTAGATCAGGTAGTTCTCGACCTGCTGGTAGGCGATGTAGAAGATGACGCAGGCGATGCCGCTGCCCAGGTCGGTCGCGAACGCGATCGCGCAGACGATGACGGCGCCGATCGTCGCCCCGATCATCGGGATGACGTCGAGGATGGCCACCACGAAGGCGAGTGCCACGGCGTACTGGCTGATGCCGGTGAAGGTCAGGAACACCAGCGACGAGAGGCCCGCGCACACCGCGACCACGAAAGCGCCGGACACGTAGCCGCCGATGTTCGCGATCACCTTGTCGCCGAGCAGCTCGACGCGGCGGCGACGTGACGCGGGCGCGAGCTGGTAGATCGCGTGCGTGATGGTCTTCAGCGAGGCCAGGAAGTACAGCGTCAGCACGATGATGATGAACGCGTTGAACAGCGCCGAGATGATCTTCAGGCCGAAGCCGAGCGCCCCGCCGAACAGCTTGGAGACGAAGTCGCCGCTGGAGACGAAGTCCTTGATCTTGTCGATGACGTCGTAGTCGTCGTTGACCTTCTGTACCTGCGGGTTGCGCTCCAGCTCGTCGAGCCAGTGCGGGATGTTCGTCGAGAGGGCGTGCACCTGGTCGGTGATGACCGGCACGATGGCCACGAGGAACAGCGACACGACCACGAGCGCGATGACGATGACGGTCGCCACCGCCGCCGAGCGGCGGAAGCGGTGCCGCTCGAGGAACTCGACCGACGGGTTGAGCCCGGCGGCGAGGAAGAACGCCACCAGGATCATGATCAGCACCGAGCTGGTGCCGAGGATCGCGTGGTAGAGCGCGAACGCCAGCAGCGCGCCGAGCGCCCCGACGAACCCCAGGTAGAAGGGGGAGCGCCGGTCGAAGGGCTTGCCGAGGACGCCGTACGTCGGCTCCGCGGCCTCCTCGGCGTCCGGGACGGCCTCGCTCAACTCTCGTCCTCGCCGAAGCCGGCCACGAGGTCGGCCAGCGAGGACAGCTGGGCGGTGATCGCGTCACGACGCTTGGTCAGCCGGTCGAGCTCGGCGCGCGTCGCCGCGGCCTGGCGCTCGGCCT
>DATFHM010000189.1:0-11030 GCA_035248385.1 Nocardioides sp.
AGCACGTCCGGCCCGGAGCCGGTGTGCAGCATCATGATCGTGTCCGAGAGGTTCTCGTTGTGGTGCAGACCGGTGTGGAACTCCTTCTTCTGCGCCGTGGTCAGCCCGGCGCGGGAGTCGCTCCCCACCATCAGGTACGTCGTCCCGGGCTGGTCGGCCGGGCGCGAGCCGGTCGGCTCGAAGGGGATCTTGGTGACCCGGGTCCAGGTGAAGAACGGCACCGCCAGCGTGTAGACGAGCCACAGCACGACCAGCGCGCCGAGGAGCTTCACCCAGCGGCTGGGCTGCTTCCACCCGCTCGGGCCCTTGGCCCAGGCCGGGCGCGGCGGCTTCGGCGGCTCCACGCTGGCCCCGTAGCGGGTCTCGGCCGGCCGCGCCGGCGGCAGCCCGCCGCTCGACGGGGGCGCGCCCGCGCCGGAGCGCGGGACGGTCGGGATCTTCCGGGTGGGTTCGGGGTCGCCGGCCGGACGGTTCGCCCCGCTCGGGCGACCCTTCTGTTGGTCGCCGTACATCCAGCCGAACTCGTCGGACCCGTCAGCGTCGTCGCTACCCCCTGCCATGGTCGGAGACGCTACCGTCAGCCCGTGAGCGATTCCCTGGCGGCACGCTCGCCGTCGTACTCCCGGATTGAGCTGGCGGCGGTGACCTCGCGTGCGCAGGCCAACCTGCTCGGCAACGTCCATGGCGGCGAGGTGGTCAAGCTCGCCGACTCCACGGCAGGCGTCGTGGCGCAGCGGCACAGCGGTGGCCCGGCCGTCACGGCGGCCCTGGACGAGATGGCGTTCCTCGAGCCGGTGCGGGTCGGCGACATCGTGCGCACCTACGGCCAGGTGAACTGGGTCGGCCGGTCCTCGATGGAGATCGGGGTGCGGATCGAGACCCAGCCGTGGGACGCGGCGACCGAGTGGCGGCACGTGGGCTCGGCGTACTTCGTGTTCGTGGCGATCGACGGCAGCGGGCAGGCGCGGCCGGTACCACCGCTCGACCTGCAGGACGAGGACGAGCACCGCCGCTGGCGCGAGGCGGAGATCCGCCGGGCGCACCGGCTCGCCGGGCGCCGCGAGATCGACCACGCGCGCGGCATCACACCGTAGGGAAGTCCCGGGTTCGACCGGTTGCTCCGTAGGATGCCGTCCATGATCCGCGGTCTGCTGTCGCCGAGACGTGTCGTCGCCCTCGTGGTGGCGCTGGCTGTCGTCGTCGGCCTCGTCGCCTCGTCCCTCTGGCTCGACAAGCGTGCCGACCGCCGTCGCCCGATGTACCGCGCGCTGCTCCAGATGGAGGCCCTGCAGTGGGACCTCATCAAGGAGGGCAAGCAGCCGCAGGACATGGTCGTCACGCACGGTGACTCGCCGCGTGCCCTCGACGGGCACGAGTTCAAGGTCCCGCGCGGCGTGACCGTCAAGGTCGAGAACCGCAACGGCAGCACCTGCGTGCTCGCCGAGAACCACCACGGTGACCACTCGTCGTGGCAGTGCGTGGACACCAGCGCGGCGCGGCCGAGCCTGGGCGGCCTGCAGTAGCTCGTACGGCGCGTCGGGACGGCTGTTGCCCGTGTGACTGGTGATACTGGCTCGAACTGCTTCCTTCCCCAGCAGGAGATGCCGCCGAATGGCCACCTACACCGCCTCCGCGGGACCCGCGCCGCAGACCGTCGCGGAGCGAGCCGCCAGCGTGCGGTTCCGCCGCGCGGTCGTGCTGATGGCGTTCACGCTCCTCGTGCCCGGCTCGGCCCAGCTGGTCGCGGGCAACCGTGCCGTCGGCCGGGTCGCGCTGCGGATCTGGCTCACGGTCCTCGCACTCGGCGCGCTCGGCCTGCTCGGCACCTACCTGGCGCCGTTCTTCATGCTCGGCCTGGCCATCAAGCTGCACCTGTTCGCGATCGCGCGGCTGCTGATGATCGCCCTGGCCCTGGGGTGGGTCTACCTCTTCGTCGACGCGTGGCGGATCGGCCAGCCGCTCACCCTGGTCCGCCAGCAGCGGCTGATGATGGCCGGCTTCAACGGCGTCCTGTCCTTCTCGGTCGCCGGGGGACTGCTCTTCGGTGCGCACCTCGCCGCGACGGGTGACGCGTTCCTGTCGGCGATGTTCGGCGACGGGGCCGTGACCGGCGCGCACGACGGCCGCTACAACATCCTCCTGCTCGGCGGCGACTCCGGGAAGAGCCGGGTGGGCATGCGCACCGACTCGATGACGGTCGCCTCGATCGACGCCCACACCGGCAGGACCGTCCTGATCGGCCTGCCGCGCAACCTCCAGAACTTCCCCTTCGCTCCGGGCTCGGTGATGGCCCAGCAGTGGCCCCACGGGTTCGACTGCGGGATCCCCAACTGCGAGCTGAACGCTGTCAGCACCTGGGCCGTCGACCACGCCAAGCTGTTCGGCGGCGACCCCGACCAGGCCAGCAAGGACGCGGTCATCTCGGCCATCGAGGGCGTGACCGGCCTCCAGATCAACTACTGGGCGATGGTCGACCTGCAGGGCTTCCGTGACCTCTCGAAGGCCGTGGGTGGCGTGACCATCAACGTCCGGCAGCCGATCGCCATCGGCAAGACCGGTGACGTCAAGGGCTACATCCCGGCCGGCCGGCAGAAGCTCCAGGGCGACCAGCTGCTCTGGTACGCCCGGTCCCGTGCCACCTCCGACGACTACTCGCGGATGGCCCGGCAGAAGTGCGTGATGAGCGCGATGCTCCAGCAGATCAGCCCGATGGACGTCGTCAAGCACTTCAGCGCGCTGGAGAAGGCGACCACGGGCACCATCTCGACCGACCTCCCGTCCTCCGAGGTCCCGCGCTTCGCCGAGCTCGCGCTCAAGGCCCGCAGCCAGAAGATGGCGACGGTCTCGATCGTGCCGCCGGCGGTCAACACCTCCGACCCGGACATCGCCAAGGTGCACTCCATGGTCGCGGACGCGATCGACAAGTCCGAGCACGGGGCGAGCGGTGGCGCGAGCGGTGGCGCGAAGAAGAAGCACCACCGGGCCGCCCAGATGGGCGAGGGCGCGCTGGGCTCCTACCAGGACGGCTACACCGCCAACGACACCTCGGACCTCGGCGCCAGCTGCTGACCGAAAGAAGGGTTCTGGCCCGCCGAGAGACGTCTCTCGACGGGCCAGGACCCTTCTTTCGCGCTAGAAGGTGCGCAGGGAGGTCACCACGGCGTCGTACGTCGCCCGGTCCGGCGCGGCCACGAGGCCGCCCTCGAGGCCCTGCGGGTTCAGCGGGCTGCCGTCGTGGGTGCCGATCGTGCCCCCGGCCTCGGTGAGGATCAGCGCGCCGGGCAGGTGGTCCCACGGCATGCTGCGGCTGTAGAGGAGCACGTGCGCCTCGCCGGCGATCAGCCGCGGGTAGTCGACGCCGCAGCAGGCCCAGGTGAGCTCGAGAGTGCCCAGGCCGGGCAGGTCGCGCCCGACCCAGTGCCGGCGGGCGGTGCGGTACGGCGCATCGCCCGGGTCCGCCACCCGGAGCGGCTCGCCGTTGAGGGTGGCGCCCGCGCCCCGCTCGGCGACGTACGCCGCCTCGTGCTGGGGCTGCCAGATCCACCCGCGCACGATCTCGCCGCGGAGCACCTCGCCGACCATGACGGCGTGGTCGGGGGAGCCGTGCACGAAGTTCTTGGTGCCGTCGACCGGGTCGACGGTGAACGCGTGCTCGGCGGCCGCGAACCGCTCGATGAGCGTCGGGTCGGCGGCCATCGCCTCCTCGCCGAGGATCAGCGCGTCCGGGTACGCCGCCTGCAGCGACTCGGTGATCAGCGCCTCCGACTCGTGGTCGGCGATGGTCACCAGGTCACCCGGGTTCTTCTCGGACACCTCGGCGTCGGCGAGGGCCCGGAAGCGCGGGGTGATGACCTTCGCGGCGACGTCCTGCAGCAGGGCGAGTACCTCAGCGGTGTCCACGGACCCCAGGCTATCGATCGCTCTCCAACCGCAGACGTGCCCTAGGGTTGCGGCCGTGGCAGTCGTGGCGGTGGTGGTGACCTTCAACCGCCTGTCCCTGCTGGAGCCCCTGGTCGCCCGACTGCGCTCGATCGGGTCGCTGGACCGCGTCCTCGTCGTCGACAACGCCTCGACCGACGGCACCGGCGCCTGGCTCACGGAGCACGGGGTCGAGCACCGCACCCTGGCTACGAACACCGGGGGCGCGGGCGGATTCCACGAGGGCCTGCGCTGGGCCGTCGAGGAGACCGACGCGGACCTGGTGTGGCTGATGGACGACGACGGGCTGCCCGACCCCGACTGCCTGGACCGGCTGCTGCAGGAGAAGGACCTCGACTTCTGGGGCCCGGTCGTGGTCGACGAGGCGGCGCCCGAGCGGCTCGTCTTCCCGATCCGGCTGCCCGGCGGCACCCGCGTCGTGCACGACCTCGCCGACGTCCGCGCCGCCGCGCGCGACGGGCGCCTGGACGACATCGTCATCCCGTTCAACGGCGTCCTCGTGACCCGCGCCCTCGTCGAGCGGATCGGCTACCCGCGCGCGGAGTTCTTCATCTGGGGCGACGACCACGAGTACCGGCTGCGGGCCGAGGCGGCGGGCGCCCGGATCGCAACGGTCGTGGACGCGACCGTCCGGCACCCGTCGGTGGGCAGCCTCGGCACGCCCATGATGTTCGGCAGGACGACGTACAACCACAGCCCCAGCGAGCTCAAGCACTACTGCATGGCACGCAACAACACCGTCAACCTGCTGCGCTACCGCGGCTGGGTCCATGTCCTGCTGTTCTGGGTCAAGACCGTCTGGTTCTACCTGTTCACGCGCCCGCAGCCCGCCCGGATCGCGACGAGCGCCCGGGCGGCGTACGCCGGCCTGCGCGGCGACTTCACCGGCCACGAGAGGTACCTGCGGTGACTGAGAAGGTGGCGGTGGTCGTCGTGACCTACAACCGTGCCGACCTGCTGGCCACCATGCTCGACGGCCTCGGACGCCTCGACCGCGCACCCGACGCGGTGATCGTGGTCGACAACGCCAGCACCGACCACACCCCCGACGTGCTCGCCGCGAGCACGCTCCCCGGCCTGCAGACGATCCGCACCACCGACAACCTCGGCGGGGCCGGTGGCTTCCACCTGGGCCTGAGGACCGCGCACGACCAGGGCTTCGACGCGATGTGGCTGATGGACGACGACGTCGTCCCGGCGCCGGACTGCCTCACCCGGCTGCTCGAGGTCGACGCGAGCGCCCTGATCAGCGTGCGCGAGGACCTCGCGGGCGCGCTCATCGAGAAGGCCGCGCTCCGCTTCGACCTGCGCAACCCGCTCGCGATCCGGCCGAAGACGGCCAGCATCGACTCGACGTACGCCTCCCGCGCCGACATGCCGGCCACGGTCGAGGTCGAGAACGTCGCCTTCGAGGGCTTCCTGGTACGCCGCGAGGTGGTCGACCGGATCGGCCTGCCGGACCCGAGCTTCTTCATCTTCTACGACGACGTCGACTACGCGATCCGGGCGCGGCGTGCCGGCTTCCCGATCCTCGCCGTCCGCGACGCGGTCCTGGTACGCCAGCTCGACTTCAACCAGCAGCACGACCTGTCCGGCTGGAAGGGCTACTACATGTACCGCAACCTGTTCGCGGTGCACTTCCGGTACGCCGAGAACCCGGCCGTGCGGCTCAAGCCGTGGCTGATCGCGCTCGTGGTGGTCCTGCTGAGCCCGGTGCGGGGTGGGCGGGCCGAGGCCCGCAACGTCATCCGAGCGGTGCGGGATGCGCGCCGGATGCGTCGCCCTGACCCGTCGGCTCTGCCCTGAGCCGGTCGCGGGTGCGCCGCAGCTGCGGGCGCAGGCCGACGTGGTTGCCGGTCGTCATCGCGGAGATCCACACCGCGAACGACCCGACCGCGGCGCCGCCGATGATGTCGCAGAAGAAGTGCCAGCCGATGTAGAGCGTGGCGAACACGGTGAGCACCCAGAAGATCCAGGCCGCGACCCGGATCCAGCGCTGGAGGCCGAACAGCGTCACCGACAGCACGATCGTGGTCATGATGCCGACGTGCAGCGACGGGAACGCCGCGATCGTCTGCAGCGTCCCGGAACCCCACGGGTGCGCGAGCACGGCCACCCGGTCGTCCATGAGGCTGTTGACGAGGTCGGTGACGTAGGTGTGCGGCAACGTGGCGAAGTCACCGGGCGCGGAGTAGACCGGACCCAGCGTCGGGACCAGCAGGTAGAGCACCGCCCCGAGCACCCAGTCCACGGCCACGGCCGTGACGTACCAGGAGCCGGCCGCGGTGGACCGGGTCCAGACGAGGGCGATCGCGATCGAGACCGGCACCAGCGCGATCCAGCCGATGTACACGGCGGAGAAGAGATGGGCGGCCAGGTGGGTGCCGAGGACGTCGTGCAGCACCACGGCCGGCGTGTGCCCGCCCCAGATCCCCCGGTCGATCGCGGCCAGCTTGTCGTCGTACAGGTGGTGGTTGACGAACGGGACCATGCTCTTGACGTTGCGGAAGGTCGCGTAGCAGAGGTACCAGGCGCCCAGACCGCTCAGCGCGAACGCCCAGTGCCGGGCCGGCCAGCGCTCCTGCATCACCGTGCGGACCTCGCCCCGCCGGATCATCCGGGGTACGACGTCCAGCGCGATCGCCGCCGCCAGGATCGCCGGGAAACGCAGCATCGTGTCGTCCGCGTCACGCACCGGGAGGTGCTCGCCGACCGCCATCACGACCATCAGGACCGTCAGCAGCAGGCCACAGGCCCAGGCCAGCCCGAACAGCCGCGCGGAGCGGAAAGCGGCGCTGTCCCTCATCACCCGAGCGAGGATAGTTGACGAAGACCACGTCCCCGCCGCGGCTTGCCGAAGCCGGTTCGTGGCCCCCACCCGGTTAGACTCACGCCCCGTGTCGACTGCTGATTCCCTCCCGGACCTCCTCGTCGTCGGTGCCGGATTCTTCGGCCTGACCGTGGCTGAGCGCTGTGCCACCGAGCTGGGCATCAAGGTCCTGGTGATCGACCGGCGCGACCACATCGGCGGCAACGCCTACTCCGAGTTCGAGCCGGAGACCGGCATCGAGGTGCACAAGTACGGCACCCACCTCTTCCACACCTCCAACGAGCGGGTGTGGGAGTACGTCAACCGGTTCACGACGTTCACCGACTACAAGCACCGGGTGTTCGGGAAGTACCAGGGGCAGGTCTACTCGCTGCCGATGAACCTGGGCCTGATCAACCAGTTCTTCGGCAAGTCGCACACGCCCGACGAGGCGCGGGCGCTGATCGCCGAGCAGGCCAGCGAGTTCGACACCGACAGCGCGCAGAACCTCGAGGAGAAGGCGATCTCCCTGATCGGGCGCCCGCTCTACGAGGCGTTCATCAAGGGCTACACGGCCAAGCAGTGGGAGAAGGACCCCAAGGACCTGAGCCCGGACATCATCACCCGGCTGCCGGTCCGCTACACCTTCGACAACCGCTACTTCAACGACAAGTACGAGGGCCTGCCGACCGACGGCTACACCGCGTGGCTGACCCGGATGGCCGACCACCCGAACATCACGGTGCAGACCTCCGTCGACTTCTTCGACGTCGTCGACGAGTACAAGGGCAGGGTCCCGATCGTCTACACCGGCCCGGTCGACGAGTACTTCGACTACTCCGCCGGCAAGCTCTCGTGGCGCACCGTCGACCTCGAGTCGGAGATCCTCGACGTGGACGACTACCAGGGCACCGGCGTGGTGAACGCCAACGACCCCGAGGTCCCGTTCACCCGCGAGCTGGAGTTCAAGCACCTGCACCCGGAGCGCGCGGCGTCGTACACCAAGGGCAAGACGGTGGTCGTGCGCGAGTTCAGCCGCTTCGCCGAGGACGGCGACGAGCCGTACTACCCGATCAACACCGCGGACAACCGGGAGAAGATCCTGCAGTACCGCGACCTCGCCGAGAAGGAGCCGATGGTCCTGTTCGGCGGCCGGCTCGGCACCTACAAGTACCTCGACATGCACATGGCGATCGCCTCCGCGCTGTCGATGTTCGACAACAAGCTCAAGCCGCACTTCGCAGACGGCGCCGAGCTCAAGTCCGGAGGTGTGGACGAATGACCCGCCGACTCCTGCAGCGGCAGATCATGCCGCTGGACCGTGACCTCGAGGTCATGTCGCTGTACGTCGACCTCGAGGACGCGCGCCTCGACGAGGACAAGTACGTCGTGGGCGGCAACCAGGCCGCCAAGGCGATCAACGCCACGCAGATCCGCCAGCCCATCGGCAAGGGGCGCCGGGTCGCTCCCGAGCAGCTGCTGGACCGCACCCGGTTCAAGGTGCTCGCCGGCCAGACCGTGTCCTTCGGCTCGCTGTTCAACGGGTTCCCGGCGTCGTACTGGCGCCGCTGGACGATCGTCGACGCGGTCCGGCTCGAGGTGACGGTCGAGGGCATCGGCGCCCACGTCGTGGTCAACAAGTCCCTCGCCAACGGCAACACCCAGCGGGTCGACGCGGTCGTGGTGACCGAGCCCGGCGCGCAGACCTTCGGCTTCGACCTCTCGCTCGGCCCGTTCGTGGACGGCGGCTGGTACTGGTACGACGTGGTCGCCGGCGAGGCGCCCGCGGTGGTGTCGGCCGAGTGGGTCGCCGACGTCCCCGAGGAGCGGGCCGGCCACGGCACGGTCGACATCGCGATCACCACGATGAACCGGCCCGACTGGTGCGCGAAGCTGCTCCAACAGATGGCCGACCCGGACCTGCTGCCCTACCTCGACACCGTCTTCGTGATGGAGCAGGGCACCAAGCTCGTCGTCGACGACGCTGAGTTCCCGGCGGCCGAGAAGATGCTCGGCGGCAAGCTGCGGGTCCTCCAGCAGGGCAACCTCGGCGGCTCCGGCGGCTACGCCCGCGGCCAGCTCGAGTGCGTGCGCAAGGGCACGGCGACGTACGCGCTGATGATGGACGACGACGTCATCTGCGAGCCCGAGGGCATCATCCGCCAGGTCACCTTCGGCGACCTCGCGCGGGTGCCCACGATCGTCGGCGGGATGATGTTCAACATCTACTCGCGCTCGCGCCTGCACAGCTTCGGCGAGATCGTCCAGCCGTGGCGCTTCCTGTGGATGACGCCCCCGGACGCCTACCCGCAGTGGGACTTCGCGACCCGCAACATCCGCTCCGCGCGGTGGCTGCACAAGCGCTGGGACGTCGACTTCAACGGCTGGTTCTCCTGCCTGATCCCGCGGGTCGTCCTCGAGCAGGTCGGCCTCTCGCTGCCGGTCTTCATCAAGTGGGACGACTCCGAGTACGGCCTGCGGGCCAAGGAGGCCGGCTTCCCGACGGTGACCCTGCCGGGTGCCGCCGTGTGGCACGTCCCGTGGAGCGACAAGAACGACGCGCTCGACTGGCAGGCCTACTTCCACCACCGCAACCGGCTGGTCGCCGCGCTGCTGCACTCGACCTACCCCAAGGGCGGCCGGCTGCTGCGCGAGAGCCTGAACAACCAGATCGCGCACATCGTGGCGATGCAGTACTCCACCGCCGAGCTGCGGCTGCGGGCGATGGAGGACATCCTCGAAGGCCCTCAGCACCTGCACGAGATGCTGCCGACCCGCCTCCCCGAGGTCAACGCGCTGCGCAAGGAGTTCAGCGACGCGGTGCTGGTCGCCGATCGCGAGGACCTTCCGCCGGTACGCCGGGAGAAGCAGCCCGGTCGCGGCAAGAGCATCTCCGAGGTGCCCAGCCGCAAGTCCCAGCTGGTCTCGGCCGTGAAGGCGCCGCTGCGGCAGCTGCGCAGCCCGCGGTCGCTGTCGCGCGAGTTCCCCGAGGTGGAGATCCCGGCGCTGGACGCGAAGTGGTACCAGCTCGCGAAGTTCGACTCGGCCATCGTGTCGATGAACGACGGCACGTCGGCGGCCCTGTACCGGCGTGACCCCGAGCTGTTCCGCTCGCAGCTCAAGCGGACCCTGGCGCTGCACGAGCGCTTCCGCAAGGAGTGGCCGACCCTGGCGCAGGCATACCGCGACCAGCTCGCCGAGATCACCTCGCCCGAGGCGTGGGAGCGCACGTTCGCGCCGTGGACGACCCAGGACGAGGGGGAGGACGCATGAGCACCCAGGTGGTCGAGCCGATCAGGTTCAAGGTCTCCGAATCGGGTGCCGAGCTGGCGCCGCCGACCGCCGACAACGGCCTGGTCGGCGTGTTCCACCGCCGCTACCTGCTGCGGTTGCTCGTACGCCGGGAGATCAGCGCCCGCTACCAGGGCTCGTTCCTCGGTCTGCTGTGGTCCTACATCAACCCGTTCGCGCACTTCGTGACGTACTGGGTCGTGATGGGCACGATCTTCAACCTGCACCACGACGTCCAGCACTTCGCGATCCACCTGTTCGCGGGTCTGGTCATCGTGCACTTCTTCACCGAGACCTTCGGCGCCGGCACCCGCTCGATCGTGCGGAACCGCAGCATCGTGCAGAAGATGGCGATGCCGCGCGAGATGTTCCCGGTCGCCACGATGCTGACGTCGCTCTACCACGTCGGCCCGCAGGTGGTGATCCTGCTGATCGCCGCGCTCTCGAGCGGGTGGACGCCGGACCCTGCCGGGGTGCTGGCCTTCTTCATCGCCCTCGCGCTGATCATGGTGCTCGGCCTCGCCGCTGCCCTGCTGTTCAGCGTCGCGAACGTGTTCTTCCGCGACTTCGGCAACATCGTCAACATCCTGCTGATGTTCGTGCGCTTCGGCGTGCCGATGATGTACCCGTACACGCTCGTCCACGAGCGCTTCGGTCACTACGCCAAGTACTACATGCTCGACCCGCTCGCCGAGGCCGTCGTGCTGTTCCAGCGGGCGTTCTGGGTCGGCACCACCGACAACCCCCAGTACACCGCCGCGGTGCAGCTGCCCGCCCACCTGCTGACGCGTGGCGTGGCGATGATCGGTGTCTCCCTCGTGCTGCTGATCCTCGCGCAGGTCACCTTCAGCCGCCTCGAGAACAAGATCCCGGAGAGGCTCTGATCTGACATGGCTACCTCGATCGTCTGCGAGAACGTCACCAAGAACTTCACGCTGCGCTACCACCGGACCTTCAAGGACATCACCGTCGCCATGGCGCGCGGCAACCA
>DATFHM010000190.1:0-44775 GCA_035248385.1 Nocardioides sp.
GCGGCACGGCCTGATGCTCGGCCACCTCCCCCAGTCCTTCGAGTTCGCGACGATCGGCGGCTTCGCCGCGACGCGCAGCAGCGGCCAGTCGAGCGCCGGCTACGGCCGGTTCGACGCGATGGTGGTCGGGCTGCGGGTGGCGACCCCGACCGGCGACGTACGCCTCGGCTCGGCGCCGGCGAACGCGTCCGGCCCGGACCTGCGTGAGGTGTTCCTCGGGTCCGAGGGCGCCTTCGGCGTCATCACCGAGGTCACCGTGCGGGTGCGCCCGCTGCCCGAGGTCAAGGAGTACGAGGGCTGGCGCTGGCAGAGCTTCGCGGAGGGTGCCGACGCGATGCGCCAGCTGGCCCAGGCCGACCTGCTGCCGACCGTGCTGCGGCTGTCCGACGAGGCCGAGACCGCGATCAACCTCGCCGACCCGGAGAGCATCGGCGGCGACAGCGCCGCCGGCTGCCTCATGATCGTCGGCTACGAGGGCACCCCGTCCGCGGTGGCCGCCAAGAAGCTCGCCGTCACGACCCTGCTCACCGACCTGGGCGGTACGCCGCTCGGCGCCGACCCGGGCACCTCCTGGGCGCACGGCCGGTTCAACGCGCCGTACCTGCGCGACAGCCTGCTGGACGCCGGCGTGCTGGTGGAGACCCTCGAGACCGTCACCTTCTGGAGCAACCGCGAGAACCTCTACACCCGCGTGAAGGCCGCCCTCGAGGCCAGCCTGGGCGAGGGCGCGATGGTGCTCTGCCACGTCTCGCACGTCTACGCGACCGGCTGCTCGCTCTACTTCACCGTGGCCGCGCCGGGCGGCGAGGACCCGCTGGCGCGCTGGCTGCCCGCCAAGGCCGCGGCCTGCGAGGCGATCGTCGCCGCGGGCGCCTCGATCACCCACCACCACGCGGTCGGCACCGACCACAAGCCCTACCTGACCGCCGAGATCGGCGAGGTTGGCGCGCGGATCCTGCACGCGGTCAAGGACGCGGTGGACCCGGTGGGGGTCCTCAACCCGGGAGTATTGATCCCGTGACCCGCTCGTTCGCGTTCCTCGTCAACCCGATGTCGGGCGGCGGCGCCGGCCCAAGGGTCGTCGTCCCCCTCGCGCGCGCGCTGCGCGAGGCCGGCGCGGAGGTCGAGGTCAGCTACACGACCACGGCCGCCGACAGCCCCGCGCTCGTCGGCGAGGCGGTCGCCCGCGGCTCGGTCGTCGTGTCCGTCGGCGGCGACGGGATGCTCTCCTCGATCGCCGGCGCGGTGGCCGACGCCGACGGCCTGCTGGCCGTCGTCCCCGCCGGACGGGGCAACGACTTCGCCCGGATGCTGGAGGTCCCAACCGAGCTCGACGCGCAGGTCCGGCTGCTGCTCGACGGCACCGAGCGACGCGTCGACCTGCTCCGCGCGACCAGTGCGGACGGCACGACCGCGGTCGTCGCCGGCTCGGTGTACGCCGGCGTCGACGCCCGCGCCTCCGAGATCGTCGACCGGTCGCGGTGGATGCCGTCGAAGCTGCAGTACCCGCTCGCCGCGGTCCGCGCGCTGGCTGCCTACCGGCCCGTCGACGCGGTCCTCGAGGTCGACGGCGAGCGCAGCACGCACCGCGCCGCGACCGTGGTGATCGCCAACTCGCGCTACTACGGCAAGGGCATGGCGATCGCGCCGGCGGCGTCGGTCGACGACGGGCTCCTCGACGTGGTCGTCATCGAGGCCGCCTCCCGGCTGGACCTGATCCGCTCCCTGCCCAAGGTGTACGACGGCGGGCACGTCGCGCTGCCCGAGGTGACCGTGCGGACCGGCCGGCAGGTCCGGCTGTCGGGCACGTACGTCGGCGGCGGAGCCGTGCCGGTGGGCGCGGACGGCGAGCAGCAGACCCCGCTTCCGGCCGGTCCAGACGCGCTCACGGTCGCCCTGCTGCCCGGGGCGGTGCGCATCCTGGCGTGACCTCGGCGGGGCTGGGTAGTTTGACCGGCATGTTGGTACGCCGCGTTACCGCCCTGTCCTCGCTCGTGCTCGCCCTCGCGGTGGCGGTGCCCGTCGCGGCGAGCGCACCCGCGCAGGCGGCCGGCTCCCCGGCGTACGCACCGCTCGACCGGCCGGGGCCCCGGCTGTCGGTCGACCCCGCGAAGCTCAAGGCGTCGCTGGCCTGCCACGGCGACCCGCGGACGGGCGGCGAGCCGGTGCTGCTCAACCCGGCGACCAGCGTGACGCCCGACCAGGACTACGCGTGGACCTACGAGAAGGCGTTCACGGCCCAGAGGCGCTACTGGTGCGCGGTGACGATGCCCTTCCACACCTTCGGGGACATCCAGACCGCCGGGCAGTACCTGGTGCACGCGATCCGCACGATGCACGCGCGGACCGGCCGCCGCGTCGGCATCCTCGGCCACAGCCAGGGCGGGATGAGCATGCGCTGGGCACTGCGGTTCTGGCCGGACACGCGGCGGATGGTCGCCGACGTCATCGGCATGGCCGGCTCCAACCATGGCACCACCGCCCTGCCCGTGTGCGGCAAGCTCGGCGTCACGACCTGCACGCCCGCGGTCTGGCAGCAGCAGGCCGACTCCGCGTTCATCAAGGCGCTCAACAGCCGCGCCGAGACCTTCGCCGGCATCTCCTACACCGAGATCTACAGCCACACCGACGAGGTCGTGATGCCCAACAGCACGGCGGCCAACTCGTCCTCCTCGCTGCACACCGGCAACGGCCGGATCACCAACGTGGCCACCCAGGACGTGTGTCCCGGCGACCTCTACGAGCACCTGCTCGTCGGCACGATCGACCCCACGACGTACGCCCTGGTCATGGACGCGCTGCGGCACGACGGCCCCGCCTCCCCCACCCGGATCGGCACGGCGAGCTGCTCGCGGCTGTACATGCCGTACGTCGACCCGGCGACCCTCGACACCTACCTGCAGCCGCTCAGCGCGCTGCCGAACCTGCTCAGCACGTCCCTGCCGAACGTCACGTTCTCGGGGGCGCCGATGCTGAAGGCGGAGCCGAAGCTGCGTTGCTACGTCTTTGCTGCGGGCTGCTGAGGACCCACCCCTCAGAACGGCCGCAGCAGCCGGGACACGAAGCGCCGGGTCCGCTCCTCACGCGGTGAGCCGAGCACCTCCTCCGGCGGGCCCACCTCGACGACCACGCCGCCGTCGATGAAGACGACCTGGTCGGCGACCTCGCGGGCGAACGCCAGCTCGTGGGTCACGACGACCATCGTCCACCCCTGCTCGGCGAGCGTCTTCATCACCCGCAGCACCTCGCCGACCGTCTCCGGGTCCAGCGCCGACGTGGGCTCGTCGAACAGCAGCAGGTCGGGCTGCATGGCCAGGGCCCGCACGATCCCCACGCGCTGCTGCTGCCCGCCGGACAGCTCGTGCGGCCAGGCGTCGCGCTTCTCGGCGAGACCGACCTCGGCGAGCAGCCGCTCGGCCTCGTCGACGGCGTCCCTACGCGCCACGCCGCGCGCCCGGACCGGCCCCTCGATGATGTTGCCGAGCACGGTCCGGTGCGGGAAGAGGTGGTGGTGCTGGAAGACCATGGCGCTGCGGTCGCGCAGCTGCTCGACCTGCCGGCGTCGTACCGGAGCGCCGAAGTCGACCTCGACGTCACCGATGCGGACGGTGCCGGCAGACGGCGTCTCCAGCCCGTTCAGCGAGCGCAGCAGCGTGGTCTTCCCGGAGCCCGAGGGCCCGACGACGGCCACGACCTCACCGCGCCGCACGACCAGGTCGACGCCGCGCAGCACCTCGTGCGCGCCGTACGACTTGCGGATGCCGCGCGCCTCCACCAGCGGGCGTTCAGTGGGCGACATGACGGTCCAGCCTCCTCTCGAGGCGCGACTGCCCGGTGGAGAGCACCAGGCAGAACAACCAGTAGATGAGCGCCGCCTCGCAGTAGAGCGCCATGAACTCCTGGTTCTCGGCGGCGATCTCCTGGGTCCGCCGGAACAGCTCGGTGACCAGGATGAGCGAGGCGAGCGAGGTGTCCTTCACCAGGCTGATGAAGGTGTTCGACAGCGGCGGGACGGACACCCGCGCGGCCTGCGGGAGGATCACCCGCCGCAGCGTCTGCCACCGCGAGAGACCGACGGTGTACGCCGCCTCCCACTGCCCCTTGGGCACCGAGAGGATCGCGGCCCGGATCACCTCGGCGGCGTAGCCGCCGACGTTGAGGGAGAACGCGATGATCGCCGAGGGCCACGGGTCGAGGGTCACGCCCACGGCGGGCAGCCCGTAGAACACGATGAAGAGCTGCACCAGCAGCGGCGTGCCGCGGATGACCGAGACGTACAGCCGCGCGATCCCCGCGAGCAGCCGGCGGTGGCTGAGCCGCAGCAGGGCGACCGCCAGCGCGATCCCCAGGCCGACCGCGAACGACGCGAGCGCCAGCGGGATGGTCCCGAGCAGCCCGTCGCGCGCGATCGGCCAGAAGGAGTGCCGCCAGAGCTCCAGGTCGATGCCGGTCATCGGTGGGTGACGTCGGCGCCGAAGTACTTCTTGGAGATCTTCGCGAGGGTGCCGTCGGCGGCGAGGTGGGCGAGCGCCTTGTCGACCGCGGCGACGAGCGTGTCGGAGCCCTTGCGGAACGCGACGGCGTTCTCGGACACGTCGTCGGAGGTGGCCGCGATCTTCAGACCGCCGTCACCCGCCGTGTTCGCCCAGTCCAGGAAGGTCAGCCGGTCGTTGACCACCGCGTCCACCCGGCCCTGCTGGAGGAGCTTGATCGCCTGGGCCCAGCCCTCGACGGACTGCACCTTCGCGCCGTCGGCCTTCGCGACGTCGTACCAGTTGCTGGTCAGGGACTGGGCCGTCGTCTTGCCGGCGAGATCGGTGAAGGAGTGGATCGAGTCGTCGTCGGCGCGGGTGACCACGACCCCCGGGCTGTAGGTGTACGGCGTGGAGAACTCGTACTTCGCCTGGCGCTCGGGGTTGATCGAGACCTGGTTGGCGATCACGTCGAAGCGCTTCGCGTCGAGCCCGGCGAAGATCGCGTCCCACTGCGTCTCCTTGAACTCGACCTTGACGCCGAGCTCGGCCCCGACCGCGCGGATGACGTCGACGTCGAAACCGGTCAGGTCGCCGGTGCCCTCGTCGTGGTACGAGAACGGCTTGTAGGTGCCTTCGGTGCCCACCACGAGCACGCCGGCGTCCTTCACGGACGCGAGGGTGCCGGCGGCGGAGCCTCCGCCGGACGACGAGGCGGAACAGGCCGACAGGGCCAGGGCCACGCCGGCGACGGCGGAGGTGAGGGCGAGACGGACGCGGGACATGCAGAGCTCCTGACAAATATGAGTGAATCACTCATATTAGAGGATCGCTTCCGGCGTTCGGTCATCGGCCCCGGATGACGTACGCCGGCACCCGGTCGGGCACCGGCGTACGTCGAGGCCGGGCTCAGCGCGGGATCGTGACCGCCTGGGCGCGGTTGGCCGCGCACACGACGGCGCGGAGCGAGGCCGTGACGATGTTGTGGTGGATGCCGATCCCCCACACGATCTCGCCGGCGATCTCGCACTCGACGTACGCCGCCGCGACCGCGTCGCCACCGGCCGAGAGAGCGTGCTCGGCGTAGTCGAGGACGCGGATGTCCGCGCCCGCCTGGCGCATGCCGTCGACGAACGCGGCCACCGGGCCGTTGCCGAGACCGGTGAAGACGCGCTCCTCGCCGCGGACGACCAGCTTGACCTCCTGCTGGTCGTCACCGTCCTCGCTCGTCACCGAGGTGAACGACTCGAGGCGGTAGGGCTCCTCGCGGTCCAGGTACTCGTGCTGGAAGATCGACCAGATCTCGTCCGGCGTGACCTCGCCGCCGGAGGTGTCGGTGCGCTGCTGGATGACGCGGCTGAACTCGATCTGCGCGCGACGCGGCAGGTCCAGGCTGTGCTCGGCCTTCAGCACGTACGCGACGCCACCCTTGCCGGACTGGCTGTTGACGCGGATGACCGCCTCGTAGGTGCGACCGACGTCCTTCGGGTCGATCGGCAGGTACGGCGCCTCCCACGGGATCTCCCGCACGGAGACGCCCTGTGCGGCGGCGATCCGGTCCAGGTCCTCCAGGCCCTTCTTGATGGCGTCCTGGTGGGAGCCGGAGAAGGCGGTGTAGACCAGGTCGCCGGCGTACGGGTGGCGCGGGTGGACCGGCAGCTGGGTGCAGTACTCGACGGTCCGGCGGATCTCGTCGATGTCGGACAGGTTGACCTGCGGGTCGATGCCCTGGCTGAACAGGTTCATCGCCAGCGTCACCAGGTCGACGTTGCCGGTGCGCTCGCCGTGGCCGAACAGGCAGCCCTCGACGCGGTCGGCGCCGGCCATCAGCGCCAGCTCGGTGGCGGCGACGGCGGTGCCGCGGTCGTTGTGCGGGTGCAGGCTGATCGCGGAGACGTCGCGGCGGGTCAGGTGCCGGCCGAAGTACTCGATCTGGTCGGCGTAGGTGTTCGGCGTCGACATCTCGACGGTCGCCGGCAGGTTGAGGATGATCTCGCGGCCCGGCTCGGGCTGCCACACGTCGGAGACCCGCTCGCAGACCTCGAGCGCGAAGTCGGTCGGCGTCTGGGTGAAGATCTCCGGGCTGTACTGGTAGCCGAAGTCGGTGCCGGCCAGCATCTGCTCGGCGTACTTCATGACCCACTCGGTGCCGCGCGTCGCGATGGCGATGCACTCGGCCTCGGTGACGTTGAAGACGACGCGCTGGAACAGCGGGGCCGTGGCGTTGTAGAGGTGCACGGTCGCCTTGTCGGCGCCCTGGAGCGACTCGACGGTGCGCGCGATCAGGTCCTCGCGGGCCTGGGTCAGCACCGACACCCGTACGTCGTCGGGGATCTTGTCGCCCTCGATCAGCTGCCGGACGAAGTCGAAGTCGGTCTGGCTCGCGGCCGGGAACCCGATCTCGATCTCCTTGTAGCCCATCTGGACCAGCAGCTCGAACATCTTCATCTTGCGGGCCGGGCTCATCGGGTCGATGAGGGCCTGGTTGCCGTCGCGCAGGTCGGTCGACAGCCAGCGCGGGGCCTTCGTGATCTTCTGGTCGGGCCAGGTGCGGTCGGGGACCGTCACGGGCTCGAAGGCGCGGTAGCGCTCGAAGGGCATACCGCTGGGCTGCTGAGCAGGAATGGTGGTCATGATTTCCTCGGCTTCGTTCAAGACGGATTGCCGGGCGCGCGACTCACTCCGCAGCGAGGGGGTCCGGCTTTCAGACCTCGCTGCGGCCGCTAAGAAGCAGTGCGCGCATCATGATGTCTCCACCATAACAGCCCCTAGGCTTGAAGCGTGACCCGGCTTCTCGTCGTCCACCACTCCCCCAGCCGCTCGATGCAGACGCTGCTCGAGCAGGTGGTGGCCGGAGCCGGCGACGAGGCGATCGAGGGCGTGGAGGTCGTCGTACGGCCGGCGCTGGAGGCGACCGCGGACGACGTGTTGGCGGCGGACGGGTACGTCCTCGGCACGACCGCGAACTTCGGCTACATGAGCGGCGCCCTCAAGCACTTCTTCGACTCGACCTTCCTGGCCGTCGGCGGCGCGCTGGACGACAGCGGCGGCGCGGAGGGCGGAGGCGGCGAGACGGCCGGGCGCCCGTACGGGCTGTGGCTGCACGGCCGCTACGACCTGACGGGGGCGATCCGGTCGGTGCAGTCGATCGTGGGCGCGCTCGGCTGGAAGCAGGGGTACGACGTGCTCGGGGTGATCGGCGACGTCGACGAGCAGGCGCGGGAGGGCGCCTACGAGCTGGGCGCTACGATTTCGGCACTGCTGTCGATGGGCTGAAGGGGGCCGCGTGACGCTCCGCAGCGCTCTCGGGATCCTCGCTGTCGCGCTTACGGTGACCGCGTGCAGCGCGCAGCAGCAGGGCTCCAACACCGACCCGTCCCAGGTCGACGCCGTGGCCCCGCCCCCGAACGGCGCCTGCCGGGTGCTGTCGCCGTCGGACGTGGCGCAGCCGGCCAACGCGACCGCGACGGTGCCGTGCACCAGCCGGCACACGGCCCAGACCTACGCCGTGGGCGACCTGCCGAGCCAGTTCGCCGACGTCGACTACGACGCGCAGTCGATGAGCCGCTGGGCCTACACGACCTGCTCCACGGAGTTCGAGAAGTTCGTGGGCGCCGACGAGAGCCTGGTCCTGCGGACCACGATCAGCTGGGCGTGGTTCCGGCCCTCGGAGAAGGCGTGGGGCAAGGGCGCGCGGTGGTACCGCTGCGACGTCGTCGGCGGCAACTCCACCAGCACCACCTACCGGCCGCTCCCGACGGACGCCCAAGGCATGCTCGCGGGCCGGCCCGACGACCACTGGCTGGCCTGCGCGGTCGGGCCGACGCTGCCGCAGGCCACGAAGGTGGCGTGCTCGGAGAAGCACAACTGGCGAGCCGTCACCACCATCAAGCTCGGCGAGCCGAACGACCCCTACCCCGGTGACCGGGTCGCCGACTCCCGCAGCGACGCGTTCTGCGCGAGCTCGGTGAAGGCGTGGCTGAACTACCCCGCGACCTTCCAGTACGGCTACACGTTCTTCCACCAGGCCGAGTGGGAGCTGGGCAACCGGCGCTCGGTCTGCTGGGCGATGACGACCAGCTGATGGCGCGCCTCCTCGGACTCCTCCTGGCCGGCGTCCTGCTGGCCGGTTGCGGGTCGCCTGCCGCCCCGGTGGCCGCACCGACGACACCCGCCACCGCGCCCGCGCCGCCGGCAGCGCCCGCGGCCCACGCCTGTTACACGATGACGATGACGCAGGCGGTCGCACCCACCAGCCACGCGAACGCCACGTCGTGCTCCTCGGCACACACCACCGAGACCTTCTACGTCGGCCAGCTCGACACCTACGTCGACGGCCACCTGCTCGCCGTCGACTCCGACCGGGTCTCGGCGCAGGTCGCCGACACCTGCCGCCAGCGCCTCGGCCGCTTCCTGGGCGGTACGACGGCGCAGACCCGGCTGAGCATGGTCCGTGCCGTCTGGTTCACCCCGACCGTCGCCGAGTCCGGCCAGGGCGCGAACTGGTTCCGCTGCGACGCCGTCGCGGTCGCCGACGCCGACTCGCTCTCCTCGCTCCGCTCGAGCCTGCGCGGAGCGCTCAAGGCGCCGAAGCGCCGCGCTGCCCTCGCGATGTGCGGCACCGCGGCCCCGGGATCGGCCGGGTTCCACCGGGTCCAGTGCGGCAGCCCGCACACCTGGCGGGCGATCGCGGACGTCTCGATCCCCGGCGGGCGCTACCCCGGCCGCAAGGTCGCCAAGGGCGCCGGCAAGACGCGCTGTGCGGACGCCGCGGGCGCCGCGGCGTCCAACCCGCTCAGCTTCCAGTGGAGCTACGAGTGGCCGACCGCCGCCGACTGGTCGCTCGACCAGCACTACGGCATCTGCTGGTTCAAGGGCTGACGCCCTTCGTCGTACCTGGCGAATCGGCTGGCTCGACGCGGAAAAGGTCAGCCAGAACGCCAGGTGCGACGCGCGAGGCCGGTCAGAAGCCGAGCTTCCTGAGCTGGCGGGGGTCCTTCTGCCAGTCCTTGGCGATCTTGACGTGCAGGTCGAGGTAGACCGGGGTGCCGAGCAGGGCCTCGATCTGCTGACGGGCGTTGGTGCCGACCTCGCGCAGCCGGGCGCCCTTCTTGCCGATCACGATGCCCTTCTGGGAGTCGCGCTCGACGTACAGGTTGGCGTGGATGTCGAGCAGCGGGCGGTCCTCGGGGCGGTCCTCGCGCAGGCCCATCTCCTCGACCACGACGGCGATCGAGTGCGGCAGCTCGTCGCGGACGCCGTCCAGCGCCGCCTCGCGGATCAGCTCGGCCGCGAGGATCTCCTCGGGCGCGTCGGTGAGGTCGCCGTCCGGGTAGAGCGGCGGTCCCTCGGGCATCAGCCCGACGAGAAGCCCGGCCAGCAGCTCGATCTGGTGGCCGGACACCGACGACACCGGCACGATCTCGGCCCAGTCGGTGCCGGTCTCCTGGCCCAGCCGGGCGATGTCGAGCAGGTGCTCGCCGAGCCGCTCGTGGTCGACCAGGTCGGTCTTGGTGGCCACCGCGATCTTCGTCGTACGCCGGACCTTGCCGAGCTCCTCGACGAGGAACCTGTCGCCCGGGCCGATCTTCTGGTCGGCGGGGAAGCAGACCGCGACGACGTCGACCTCGGCCCAGGTGGCCTTGACCAGGTCGTTGAGGCGCTCGCCAAGCAGGTTGCGCGGCCGGTGCAGGCCGGGGGTGTCGACCAGGATCAGCTGGCCGTCCTCGCGGTGGACGATGCCACGGACCACGGTGCGCGTCGTCTGCGGCTTGTCGGAGGTGATGACGATCTTCTGGCCGACGATGGCGTTGGTCAGCGTGGACTTGCCGACGTTGGGCCGGCCGACGAAGCAGGCGAAGCCGCTGCGGAAGCCCTCCGGCACCTCCCCGCTGCCGAAGACCGGCGCGGCCGGCGCCGGCAGACCGGCGAAGTCCTCGTCATCGAAGTCGTCGCTCTCGTGGTCGAACTCTCGGCTCACTGCTCTCCCCCTGCCCGCGCGGCGTCGTAGTCCGCCCAGATCTCGTCGTCGGACTTGCCGGCGGCCTTGCCCGCGCGCCAGATCGGCCCCGGGTCGATCGCGCGGAGCTGACGCTCCTTGACCGCGCGCCAGTAGCCCATCACGTCGTAGTGCGAGCTCGGCATCTTGACCTCCCGCATCAGGTGCTTGCGGATCGCGCGCATCTGCGCGGACTCGCCGGCCATCCAGAAGTAGCCGGTGCCGTCCGGGAGGGCGGAGCCCTCGACGGCAGCCGCGAGGCCGTCGCCGTGGCCCTGCGCCCAGGTGATCTCGACGTCGCCGGGCAGGTAGCCCGCGAGCGTCTCCGGGTCGTCGGGGACCTCGGCGTGGATGCGGACGGGCAGCCGGTCGGCGTACGTCTCGGCGATGCGGGCCATCGCCGGCATCGCCGTCAGGTCGCCCACCAGCTGCAGCCAGGCGGCGTCGTCGGGCAGTGCGAAGGAGCCCTTGGGCTCGGTGATCGTGACGGTCTGGCCGACGGGGTCGCCGGCACGGCCGAGCGCCCACTCGGTCACCAGGCCGACCTCGTGCACGACCACGTCGACGACCAGCTCGGCGCCGTCCCAGGACCGCACCGTGTAGTAGCGGCTCTGGAACTGGCCGGGCACCACCAGGCCGACCCACTCGTCCGGGATGCCTGTCGAGACGAAGCCGGCGAGACCGTCCCCGCCCAGGGTCAGCCGCACGAAGTGGTCACTCAGCTCGTCGCGGCGCAGCACCCGCGCGGCGTACTCCTCGGCCCGTCTGCTCATCGCACCGAACTTTATCGGTGCGCGGGCTCAGACGCCGAAGTCCGGACGCAGCGGGTAGCCGCTCTCCCCCGCCGCGTTCTTGGTGGCGAGGACGTGGTGCAGCTGGATCTCGTTGCGCTCGAAGGCGATCCGCGACCCGACCATGTAGAGACCCCAGACCCGCGCGGTGCCCTCGTCGGTCTCCGCGACGCACTCGTCCCAGTGCTCGACCAGGTTCTCGCTCCAGCCCTGCAGGGTCTTCGCGTAGTGCATCCGGATGTTCTCGTGGTGCTGGACCTCGAGCCCGGCGTCCTCGATCGCGCTGACGATCGTGCCGGAGCCGGCCAGCTCGCCGTCGGGGAACACGTAGCGGTCGATGAACGCGCCCGCGCGCTCGGACGTGGCGTTGTCGTGGCGGGTGATGCAGTGGTTGAGCAGCCGGCCCTCGGGCTTGAGCTTGCTCTCCACGAAGGCGAAGTAGGCCGGGTAGTTGGCCACGCCGATGTGCTCGGTCAGACCGATCGAGCTCACCGCGTCGAAGTCGGTCTCGACCACGTCGCGGTAGTCGGAGAACCGCACCTCGGCGAGGTCGTCGAGGCCCTCGGCCTTGATCCGCTGCTCGGCCCAGTTCGCCTGCTCGCGCGACAGGGTGACGCCGAGCGCCTGGACCCCGTAGTGCTTCGCGGCGTGCCGGACCATCCCGCCCCAGCCGCAACCGAGGTCGAGCAGGCGCTGACCGGGCTTCAGGTCGAGCTTGCGGCAGATCAGGTCGTACTTGTGGGCCTGCGCCTCCTCGAGCGTCGCGTCGGCCGTCGGGTAGACCGCACAGGTGTAGGTCATCGACGGGCCGAGGACGTGCTCGTAGAAGGTGTTGGAGACGTCGTAGTGGTGGCTGATCGCGTGCGCGTCGCGCTCCTGGGAGTGGCGGCCCCAGCCGGTCAGGGCGCCGGCCACGTTGCTGCGCAGCGCCTCGACGCGCAGCCGCCACCCGGGCAGGTGCTCCTGGGGCGGCGGGGCCGGCGGCAGCAGGTTGCGGATGCCGAGGGCCCGCACCAGGTCGGCGATCTGGCTCGGCCGCGGGGTGCCGAAGTCGGTGTGGCTCTTGAGCAGGCTGAACGGCTCGTAGGGGTTGCCCGGGTGGGATCCGTGCAGGACCAGGTCGCCGGCGACGTACGCACGCGCCAGGCCGAGGTCGCCGGGGGCGGTGAGGATGTAGGCCAGGCCGCGCGGGCGCACCAGCTCGATGGTGTGCCCCGTGTCGGTGGCGCCGGCGCTGCTGCCGTCGTACGCCGTCAGCTGCAACGGGAGCCCGCCGTCGAAAAGGGCGTTGACCGCAGGGGCGATCTTCACGCTCATCGTCTCTTCACCGCCTTGTCATAGAGGTTGGTCAGCCGCCCCTGGGGGTCGAAGCGCTCACGGACCCGGTCGAGGTGGCCGGTGTTGTAGAGCGCCGCGAAGGTCGGCTCGTCGTAGTAAGCGTCGGAGTAGAGCGATTTGTGCCCGTCCAGCTCGTGCACCTTCGCCTCGATCGCCCGGTTCTTCGGGCTGTTCGCGGCATCGGGACCGACGTGGACGGTGCCCCAGAAGCCCACGTTGACGTACGGCTGCCCCGCCTCCAGCGGGTACAGGGGCCAGGCCCGGGTCGCCACGAGCGGGCACAGCCACACCGGCCGCATCCCGATCTCCTGGTCGAACCAGGCGAGGAACTCCGGCAGCCGCTCCAGCGGGACCTCGATGTCCTGGACGACCCGTTCGCGCTCCGGACGGCCCGCGCGCCGGTCGAGCCGGTCGGCGATGCCGAAGCGGCGGTCGAGGTGGAGCAGCTTCATGTAGACGTCGGAGCGGCGGTAGCGGCGCGGCCAGAACCGGCGGATCCGCGGGTGCTGCGCACCGAATGCTCCCGAGCACCAGAACCAGTCGGTGTCCCAGCGCCACAGGTAGTCGTACGCCGTGAGCAGGTCGGTCTCGCGCTGCTGGATCGAGCGGAAGTAGATCTCCTGGCCGGCGTAGTCGGAGGTGACCCCGCCCTCCTCGGTGAACCGGGCGAGGGTCAGGTAGAGCTCGTCCGGGGCGAACGCGACGCCGTCGAGCCCGTCGACCCGCTGGCCGTCGTGCTCCTTGGTCGCCGTGATCTCGGCGATCGTCTTGGTCAGCAGCGCGGCGTCGTCGAAGCGGAGGTGGCGCAGCGCCACGTTGCCGGGGACCTTCTCCAGCTTGATCCGCAGGCGGGTCGCGTAGCCGAGGCTGCCGTAGGAGTTGGGGAAGGCGTCGAACAGCTCCTCGCCGGGTCGCGTCGTGACGACCTCGCCGGCGCCGGTGAACACGTCCATCTCCACCACCGACTCGTGCGGCAGCCCGTTGCGGAAGCTGGTCGACTCGATGCCGAGGCCGGTGACCGCACCGCCGAGGGTGATGGTGCGCAGCTGCGGGACGACGTACGGCATGAAGCCGTGGGCAAGGGTCGCGTCGACAAGGCGCTCGTAGGTGCACATGCCCTGCACCTCGGCGACCGGGCCGTCGGGGCTGTCGGGCAGCACCTCGATGACGCCGTCGAGGCCGCCGACGTCCAGGCCGGGCGCGTCGGAGGCCGAGCGCTGCCGGAACAGGTTGGTGGTGCGCTTCGCGAGGCGCACCGGTTGACCCGGCGCGATCCGCTGGTACGACGCGGCGAGCCGCGCCACCGCGTCGCGGTGGCTGACCCAGCCGACTTCCCGTGCTTCCGGCATATCCGGAACGCTACTACCCAGAAGGGACACCCGTCGCGCCGGGTGGTTGCGTTTCACAACCAGCCGTTGCGCTCGGCGATGAGCACGGCCTCGGTGCGGTTCGCCGCACCGGTCTTGCCGATCGCTGCCGAGAGGTGGTTGCGGACCGTCCCGTCGGAGAGGAACAGCGTCTTCGCGATCGACGCGACGGAGGCTCCACTGCGCGCGGCCCGGAGCACATCGGTCTCCCGAGCCGTGAGCGGCGACTGGCCACTGACCAGGGAGTCGGTGGCCAACGCCGGGTCGACGACGCGCAGTCCCTGGTGGACGCGGCGTACGGCGTCGGCCAGCTGTGCAGCGGGCGTGTCCTTGACGACGAAGCCGGACGCGCCGGCCTGCAGCGCGCGTTGCAGGTAGCCGGGCCGGCCGAAGGTGGTCACGATCAGGACCCGCGTGGCCGGGGACGCCCTGATCACCTCGGCGGTCGCGCTGATGCCGTCCAGGCCGGGCATCTCGACGTCGAGCAGCGCCACGTCGGGCAGCAGCTCGCCGGCCTTCGCGACGGCCTCGTCGCCCGAACCCACCTCGGCCACGACCTCCAGGTCCGACTCGAGCTGCAGCAGCGCCGAGAGCGCGCCGCGCACCAGGGCCTGGTCGTCGGCGAGGAGGAGGCGGATCGGCGTGCTCATGCGCGCGTGACCTTCAGGCTGAAGCCACCGTCGACCGGACCGGCGGTGACCGTCGCCCCGACCGCCTCGGCGCGCTCGCGCAGGCCGACGAGCCCGTGCCCTATGCCCCCGGGTGCGTCGGCACCACGGCCGTCATCGCGGACCTCGGCGCTCGTCGGGGTCAGCCGGACCGTGCAGGTCGAGGCAGCGCTGTGGCGGATCACGTTGGTCACTCCCTCTCGGACCGTCCACGCGAACAGCTCGCGCAGATCGGTCGGGACGTCATCGGTCGAGTTGGGCAGCACCGCCCGGATCTCCGCGGTCCGCAGGGCGTTGCGGGCCCGGGCGATCTCGCCGGGGAGCGTGATCTCGCGGTAGCCCTCCACGGCGCGGCGGACATCGGCCAGGGCGTCGCGCGACAACCGCTCCAGGTCGGCCAGCTCGGCGCGGGTGCGCTCCAGGTCGTGGTCGAGCAACCGCTGGGCGAGCTCGGCCTTGACCGTGATGACGGTCAGCGAGTGGCCGAGGATGTCGTGCAGGTCGCGGGCGAACCGGTTGCGTGCGTCGGCCAGCTCCAGGCGGACGTTCTCCTCCCGCACCGAGAGCAGCGCGACGTTGCGGTTGATCGCCTGCCCGATGCCCCAGATCGCGAGCGCCGCCACGAAGATGCCGGCGAGCAGCCCCGACTCGCTGTGCCAGCCGGGCAGCACGGTGCCCGCACCGTAGGCGACCGCGGCGACGACCACGACCGTCACCCAGCCCCACAGGCTGCCGAGGCAGAGCATCGCGGTCACGGCGACGTACACCGCCATGGAGGTGGCGGTCTGGCCGACGCAGGCCGCGGTGATGACGCCGAGGACGATCTCGGCGGCGACCAGGCCTGCCGCGACGACCGGGCGGACGGTCATCCGGAACGGGCCGCCGACCGGGCGTCGCGAGCGCAGCACCACGAAGCAGCCCAGGTAGAGGACCGCGAAGGCGATCACCGCCACGATCGCGATCCAGCCACGCAGGTCGCCGCGGTCCCAGCCCGCCTCGATCGGCTGGAGCAGGTAGAACATCCAGACCGCGGCGAACAACGCGCCCCACCGGCGCGGACCCGACTCCATGAGTTCCGCCTCGGTGGGGCTGACGTCGTGCTGGCGCTGCATGATGGTCGGCACGCTAGCCGGGTCTCAGACCCGCGCGGTGTCCTTGCTCATCCGCCACGCCGCACCGGCGACGAAGAGGGCGAGCCAGAAGACCAGGTTCGCGACCCAACCGACGTGCGGGGCACCGCCGTACAGGGGCCAGCGAGCGAGCTCGGCGAGACCGTAGATCGGGGTGAGCGCCGAGATGTGGCCGAGCACGGAGTGGGGCGCGATCGGGAACCACAGGCCGCCCAGGGCGGCGAGGCCGGCCATCACCGGGCCGAGGACCTGCATGACGTTCTCCGACGGCAGCAGGTAGCCCATGAACAGGCCGAAGGCGGCGAACACGATCGACCCGACCCAGGCGAGCAGCGCGGCCAGGACCCAGGCGTGGGTGGGCATCTCGGCCTTGCCGTTGAGGACGCCGATCACGTTGACCGCGAGGACCGAGAGCAGTCCGAGGCCCATGGCGACGATCGACTTGATCAGGATGTACGCCGTCGGCGACAGCGGGGTGAGCCGCAGCTGTCGCGACCAGCCGAGCGCCCGCTCGGTCGCGACCATGGCGCCGCCGCTCGTGGAGGCCAGCACGGCGCCGTACACCGCCATGCTGATCATGATGTACGCCGAGACGTTGCCCGAGCCCTCGCGCTCGGAGCCGTACGACGAGTTGGTGCCGATCAGCAGGTAGAGCAGGACCGGCATGACGAGGGTGAAGATCATCGTGCGGCGGTTGCGCAGCATCCGCTTGAGCTCGATCTTGAGGACCGCGAGGCTGAAGCCGCCCATCGGCGGGACCCGGCGGACGCTGGGGTCGTAGGTGGTGACGCTCATCGCTGGTTCTCCTCGGTGTCGGACTGGTCTCCGGTGAGGCTCAGGAACGCCTCCTCGATGCCCTTCGCGGCGACCTCGAGGTCGCGCGCGTCGGTGGCGGTCAGCAGGTGACGGGCGATCGCGTCGCTGTCCTTGGCGTGCACGATCACGCTGTCGCCTCGCAGCTCGACGCTGTCGACGCCGGCCATGCCGCGCAGGTCGCCGGCGATCCGCTCGGCGTCGGTGGGCAGGGTGGCCCGCAGGGTGCGGCCGGAGGCGAGGGCCTTGATCTCGCTACCGCTGCCGTCGGCGACGATCCGGCCGTGGCTGACGAGCACGATGCGGTCGGCGTACTGGTCGGCCTCCTCGAGGTAGTGCGTCGCGAAGAGCACGGTGCGGCCCTTCTGCGCGTCCTCGCGGATCGCGGACCAGAACGCCCGACGCCCCTCGACGTCCATGCCGGTGGTGGGCTCGTCGAGCAGCAGCAGCGCGGGATCCGACAGCAGCGCCATCGCGAACCGCAGCCGCTGCTGCTCGCCGCCCGAGCACTTCCCGACCTTGCGGTCGGCGATCGCGGTGATGCCGGCGCCGGCGAGCACCTCGCCGACGGGGCGGCTGTCGGCGAACAGGCTCGCCGTGTACTCCACGGTCTCGCGCACGCTCAGGTCCTTGAGCAGGCCGCCGGTCTGCATGACGGCCGAGACCAGGCCGCGGGCGATCGCCTGGCGCGGCTTGAGCCCGAGGACCTCCGCCGTACCGGACGTGGGGGCGGAGAGGCCCAGGATCATGTCGATCGTGGTGGTCTTGCCGGCGCCGTTCGGGCCCAGGAAGGCCACCACCTCGCCGGCGTTGATCTCCAGGTCGATCCCGCGCACCGCGTGGACCGACCCGAAGTCCTTCGTCACGCCGTCCAGCCGGATCGCGGGGACGGACAGGGGGTTCGTGGTCATGGCACCAGCCTGCCCGTTCCGGCGGCGCGGAACCTCGACCACGCGTCATGACGTGCCCCTGACATTTGTCAGCCGCTCAGACGGCCGCGCAGGCCGCCGATGGGAACCGCCATGAACGTCCTGCGCCCGCGTCGCGCCCGTGTGGCGGTGCTGTGCGCCCTCGTGGCGGCACTGCTCACGGCGTACGCCGGTCCGCTGGTCGCGCGCCCCGCCGACGCGGCCGCCCGGGCGGTGACCGATCCGCTGGCCGGCGGTCCGTGGGGCCCGGACACCACCGACAGCCTGGCGTCGGACTACGCGGCCGCCACCGGGACCACGCGGACGCTGCTCGGCAGCATCGCGGGTCAGCCGCGCGTGCGCTGGTTCACCCCGGGCCTGGCCACGCCCGACGTCGCCACCCGGATCACCCGCTACATCCGGGCCGTGCAGGCCGGCGACCCCGACGTGCTCGTGCCGATCGCCCTGTTCCGGATCTTCCCACGTGGCGAGGCGCACCGCGACGAGCCGATGACGGCCGCCGAGATCGCCGACTACCGCGCGTGGATGGCCGCGGCCGCCAACGCGATCGGCTCGACCCGCGCGGTCGTGGTGATGGAGCCCGACCTGGCCGAGCTCGCGCCGCCCAACCGGTCCACGGCACCCGTGGTGCCCGACGCCCGCGTGCGCTCGGCGCTGGTGAAGGCGGCGACGCATCAGCTCTCGCTGCTCCCCCGCACGACCGTCTACCTCGACGCAGGAGACGCGGACTGGCTGCCGATCGACAAGGCCACCGGGCTCCTGGTGCGCTCGGGCATCGAGTACGCCCGCGGGTTCGCGCTGGGCGCGACCCACTACTCGCCGACCGGCTCCGACCTCACCTACGCCAAGTCGCTCGAGCAGTCCCTCGCACTCGCGGGGACGGCGTACGCCGGGAAGTCGGCCGTTCTCGACACCGCCGACAACGGCCGCGGCTTCACCTGGGGGTACTGGCACACGCACCAGGCCCGGCTCGGCGACGACTTCGACAACGCCCGCGTCTGCGCGACGCCGACCACCACGCTGTGCGTCACGCTCGGCGCGCCACCGACGTGGGACGTGGGTCCGACGTGGGCGCCGTACGTCGACGCCTACCTGTGGTTCGGCCGGCCGTGGCTGACCCGGCAGGCATCGCCGTACAACCAGAAGCGGGCGCTGGGTGCCGCCCGGACGACCCCCTACGTGCAGCAGAACGTGACGGGGGCGACCGGACCCTAGAGGGTCGTGGACGCGGCGATCTGGCCGCGGGCGTCGCCGGTGTGCACCAGGACGCCCGAGGGACCGGCGAACTCGCTGAGGACGGCGACGTCCCCGTCGGTCACGTCGCCGGCGTCGCCGAGCAGCACGCACGCGTCGACCCCGGTCGATCCGGAGGCGACCGCCATGGCGACGACGGCCTGCACCGCGCTCAGCTGCAGCGAGGCGAGGGAGACCGTGGCGGCGGCGTAGGTCCGGCCATCGGTGTCGCGCACCGCGGCACCTTCCGCGGCCTGGATCCGCGCGCGGGTCGCGCGGGCGAGGGTGACGAGCTTCTTGTCCTCGGCGGAGAGATCCGGCATGGGTCGATCATCCCGCCTGGTCGTCGGCGTCGGTCAGCCGGGTGATCAGCACGGTGCCGATCCGGTTGCGGCGACCCGCCACCTGCTCGGCCTCGAACCTGAGCCCGTGCGCCTCGACCGACGCACCCGCGATCGGCACCCGGCCGAGGTGCTTGGTGAGCAGGCCGCCGACGGAGTCGACGTCCTCCTCCTCGACGTCGATGCCGACGAGCTCCCCGAGGTCGTCGACCGGGAAGCGCGAGGACACCCGGATCGAGCCGTCCGGCATGGGCTCCGGCTCGGGCTCGGCCTGGTCGTACTCGTCGGTGATCTCACCGACGATCTCCTCGAGCAGGTCCTCGATGGTGATCAGGCCGGCGGTGCCGCCGTACTCGTCGATGACGACGGCGACGTGCTGGTGCCGGGCCTGCATCTCGCGCAGCAGGTCGTCGACGGGCTTGGACTCCGGCACCCAGTGGGCCGGGCGCATGATCTCCTCGACCTTCTGGGTCAGCTCGACGTCGGGCGCCTCGAAGTCACGACGTACGACGTCCTTCAGGTAGGCGATGCCGCGCACGTCGTCGAGGTTCTCGCCGATCACGGGCACGCGGGAGTAGCCGGAGCGCAGGAACAGCGACATGGTCTGGCGCAGGTTCTTGTGGGCCTCGATGTAGACGACGTCGCCGCGCGGCACCATCACCTCGCGGACCGTGGTGTCGCCGAACTCGAAGACCGAGTGGATCATCTTGCGCTCGTCGGCCTCGATCACGTCGGTCGCCTCGGCCATGTCGACGAGCTCGCGCAGCTCGGTCTCGGTCGAGAACGGGCCCTCGCGGAAGCCCCGGCCCGGGGTGATCGCGTTGCCGACCAGGATCAGCAGCTTCGGGATCGGGCCGAGCACGGCCGTCAGCGCGGAGAGCGGCCAGGCGCTGGCGAGGGCCACCCGTTCGGCGTGCTGGCGGCCCACCGTGCGCGGGCCGACGCCGATGACGACGAACGAGACGACGAGCATCACCGCGACGGCGGTGACGACGTGGGCGACGGTGGTGCGGCCCTCACCGAGGATGACAACGGTGACCAGGACGGTCGCGGTGATCTCGCAGAGGAGCTCCAGCAGGAGCGCGGTGTTGAGGTGGCGCGGGGCGTCGTCGAGAACGGCGACCAGCCGCTTCGCGCCGGGCCGTGCCTCGCCGAGGAGCTCGTGGGCGCGCGCCCTGGAGAATGACCCGAGGGCGGCGCCCGCGGCGGTCAGCAGCCCGGCGAGGACGACCAGCAGGGCCGCCGCACCGAGCCGCCAGAGATCACCGGTGCCCATCGGCTACTGCGCGCGCCACTCGGCGAGCAGCCGGTCCTGCAGCCCGAACATCTCCTTGTGCTCCTCGGGCTCGGCGTGGTCGTAGCCGAGCAGGTGCAGGATGCCGTGGGTGGTGAGCAGCTCGAGCTCGGCGAGCGTGCCGTGACCGGCCTCGGCGCCCTGCCGCTCGGCGACGACCGGGCACAGGATGAGGTCACCGAGGACGCCCTCCTCGGGGTCCTCGTCGACCATCCCCGGCCGCAGCTCGTCCATCGGGAAGGCCAGCACGTCGGTCGGGCCCTCCTTCTCCATCCACTGCTCGTTGAGCTGGGCGATGGTGGCCTCGTCGACGGCCTTGATGCACAGCTCGGCCTGCGGGTGGACCCGCATCGTGTCCATGACGAAGCGGGCGAGCCGCTCGAAGTGCCGGGCGTCGAGACCGGTGCCGGACTCGTCGATGATCTCGATGCTCACTTGTCCCGCTTGACCCTTCGCTCGGCCTGCTTGCGCTGCTTGTCCTGCTTCGCCTGGACGAGGGCGTCGTGCTCGTCGTACGCCGCCACGATCCGGCCGACCAGCTTGTGCCGCACCACGTCGTGGGCGGTCAGCCGCACGAACGCGAGGTCCTCGATGTCCTCGAGGATCTCCTCGACGATGCGCAGACCGGACCTGGTGCCCGTGGGCAGGTCGACCTGGGTGACGTCGCCGGTGACGACGATCTTGGAGCCGAACCCGAGGCGGGTCAGGAACATCTTCATCTGCTCGGGCGTGGTGTTCTGCGCCTCGTCGAGGATGATGAAGGAGTCGTTCAACGTCCGGCCGCGCATGTACGCCAGGGGCGCGACCTCGATGGTGCCGGCGGCCATCAGCTTCGGGATCGACTCGGGGTCGAGCATGTCGTGGAGCGCGTCGTACAGCGGGCGCAGGTAGGGGTCGATCTTCTCGCTGAGCGTGCCCGGCAGGTAGCCGAGCCGCTCGCCGGCCTCGACGGCCGGGCGGGTCAGGATGATCCGGTTGACCTGCTTGGCGTTGAGCGCCTGGACGGCCTTGGCCATCGCCAGGTAGGTCTTGCCGGTGCCGGCGGGCCCGATGCCGAAGGTGATCGTGTGGTTGTCGATGGTCTCGACGTAGCGCTTCTGGTTGAGCGTCTTGGGCCGGATTGACCGACCGCGGTTGCTGAGGATGTTGACCGACAGCACGTCGGCCGGGCGCTCGGGCTGCTCGGCGCGCAGCATCGACGCGATCCGCTCCACCGTCTCGGCGGAGAGGCCCTGCCCGGTGCGCAGCAGCGCGACGGACTCGTCCATCACCTTCTCCGCGAGGGAGACCTCGGCGGCCTCACCGACCAGGGTGATCCGGTTGCCACGCACGTGGACCTCGACGCCGAAGGTGCGCTCGATGAGCCCGAGGTGCTCGTCACCGGGCCCGAGCAGGCCGACCATGTCGATGCTGTTGGGGATCACCACGACGTGCCGGGTCACGGACGGGGTGCGGGGTTGGTCGGTCATCGGGTCTTTCTGGTTCGGGACGGGGCGCTTCCATGCTACTGGGGCGGCTCGGAGGGCGCCCACTTCCTTTTCCTCTGCCGCCTCTTCGTCCTGTTCGGCCGCCTCGGTGCTGTGCTGCGGGGTCGGTGAAGGCATGGCGGGGTTGGTGATCGGGGCGGGGGTGTCACCGGACGCTCCCGAGGCTCTGCCTGCCGGGGCGAGAGTGGGGTCCCCGCCCGGCAAGGCATTTGTTCTGAGTCGATGACTCCTCCACGTTTGCCGGGCACCCCAATCGCCCCGACAGGCAGACCTCGTCCGCGCCCGGCGCCACCCCCACCCCGTTCGGGGTTGGTCGTTCGGGTGACTCAGGTCCGCCGGTGGAACCTGTAGTCCCCGGACGGGAGCTTCGTCATGTCGTAGCGGGAGTCGTGCGCTCTCCGGTGATGGTGGCCGCAGAGCAGAACCCCGTCCTCGACGTTGGTCGTACCTCCGGCGGACCAGGGCTTCAGATGATGCGCCTCGGTCCACGCGACCGGCACGGTGCAGCCCTCGGCCCGACACTTCCTGTCGCGCAGCCGCATGGCCTTGCGCTGTGCCGGGGAGTGCAGTCGCCGGGACCGGCCGAGATCCAGCGGTTCGGACTTCCCGCCCAGCACGGCGGGGATGATCTTGGCGGTGCACGCCAGCCGCCGTGCCTCGGATGCGCTGATGACGGCGGAGCCGAGCATCGCGGACCCGAGGTCCTGCTTCAGGGTCTCGAAGGGGATCGTGACGATGACGGTGGTGGCGTCGCCGCCGTGGTCGGGTAGCCGCTTGGGGTCGAGGACCTCCAGCAGCCGGCAGAACGCCTCACCACGCGACCTCGACTTCGTGACGCGGGGTGAGTCCTCCGCATCGAGATACGTCGTGAGGCGTTCGGCGATGGAGTCGGGGACCAGGGCGGTGATCTTGGTGGTGCCATCGCCCCTGCGGCTCATCTTCACCGAGCACTTGTCGCGGGCTGCCTGCTCTTCGCGTTCGAGGGCTTTGCCGAGCTCGGCTTCGGCGACGTCAGGGGCGACTACTTCGAGGATCCTCGTTCCCAGCACTGCCAGGTCCTTGGGGTCGTAGGTGCCGGCGAGCTCGATGAGCTGCTTCTCCGCTCGCGCCCGGGTGAGGTCGTCGACCTCGCCGGAGAGCTTGTCGACCGATCGGATGATGACGCGCGCCTGCGCCTGGTTCACCGACCCGTCCCTCATCGCGGCCGCGGTCAGCGGGTGGGCTTCGAGATCCGTGGCGAGGTGGAGGTCGGCACGGGCCGCTTGGGCAGTCATTCGGGTGGCGTGAGCCAGCCAGGTGCCGGCATCCCGAGCGGCGTGCTCCTCGGCGATATCAGATGCTGCCGCGAGCAGTCGGAGCTCGAGCTCGGCGGTCTCCGCCTTCACCCGCGCCAGCGTCAGGAGGGCTTCTTCCTTGTCGCGGGTGCGCAGGTAGTCCGCCGGCATCTCCGCGACGGCGTGGAGCTCTGTTTCGAGGGTGCGGGCGCAGCGGAGGATCGGGTGGCAGAGCACCTGTTCCACGGTCATCGACACTCCCGAGATAGAGCTGGTCAACTACCTCGATGATACCAAGAATCGAACAGATTATCGAGTCCTTCCACAAGAGTTTTCGCAGGTCAGAGCACATTTCGATGGCGGCCGCGAAGCGGCGGCGCGGGCGAAGCCCGTGCCGACTCCGCGCCGTCATGCCCGTCGTCAGGGACCCGCTGTCAAGGATCGCGAAGCGACCGCGTAGCGGCGCCGAAGGCGTCCTTGACGGCGGGTGACGACGGGCTAAGGTGCGGCCGCCAGATATCAGCCCGAGGGCAGCGTGAGTTGGTCTCGAGACGCCGCTCGCTGGCGCTCGCGGCTACTCAACCAACGACGAAGGGCGGTCAGACGAGCGGCTTCCCGGCCCGGATCCGGCGGCGTACGTCCCAGAGGTAGAGGTTGAACGGCAGGTTCCGCACCAGGCGGGGAAGGCGGCGGTTGACCGCACCGGTCGTGCGGCAGACGAGGTCGAAGGCCTTCTGGTGGCGGCGGGTCCAGCGGAAGCCGAGCTTCTCGCGCAGCAGGGGCGGGGTGAAGCCGACGTTCATGAACTGGAGGAACCGCGCGAGCGGCCACACCCAGACCGGGAACATCTCGAAGCGGTAGAGCATCCGCACGAAGTCCCGTGTGGGGCCGTCGATGTCGGCGTCGGCCAGCCGGCCCTCGAAGTACTCGTTGAACTCGGCGCGCGTCGCCGGCCACATGCCCGGCCGCACCTGCAGGGTGGTGCCGAGGATCTCCATCTGCGCGTAGATCCGGTCCGCGAGCTCGTCGGGAACGGGTCCGTGCAGCTTCTCCCAGGTGTCGACGATGCCGAAGTACAGGCAGGCCGCCACCCAGAGCTGCAGGTCCGCCGAGAAGGCGTTGTACTGCACCGGGCTCCCGGCCGTGGAGTGCACGTGCCGGTGCGAGGAGTTCACGGCCTCGCGGTACGCCGCCCGGTCGGCGTCCGTGCCGAGCACCGCGACCGCGAGGTAGGTGAGCGTGGTGCGGCCGCGCTTGAACGGGTGCTTGTCGACTCGGCCGCTCTCGACCTTCGACTCCATGACGCCGTAGGCCACGCCCGGCGCACCGAGCATCTGGAGCGCGACGTTGGCGCTGCCGGCGTACAGGGCCGTGATGCCGTCCCAGTAGTCCCGCATCTCGACGGGCTCGGTGCTCATCAGGGTCCTCGGATCAGTCATGGTGCCGCATCAGCGCGATCGTGGTGAGCAGGTCGACGCAGTGGGCGACGAACACCTCGCGGGGTACGTCGAGGCGGCCGCTCACGTAGAGGTAGAAGTCGTGCCCCAGCGCGCCCACGAGGCTCGCGGACTTCAGCGCTCGAACCTCGTCGTCGTCGCGCGCCGGGATCTGGTCCGCGATCATGTGCGCCACGACCGGGAACCACTCGTCGCGCGCGGCGAACAGCGCGGGGTCGGTGAGCGGGGCGACGAACAGGACCTGGCCCTTGGCCGGGTCGTCCAGCGCCAGGCCCACGACCGCATCGACGGCCGCGGGTGCGACACCGGAGGCGTCCGCGACCTCGGCCACCGCGTTCGCCACCGCGACGCCGCACTCCTCGGCCACCGCCCGGAACACCGCGACCACGAACTCGTCGCGGTCGGCGAACTGCTCGTAGAAGTAGCGCGAGGTCAGCCCGGACTCACGGCAGGCGGCGCGCACGCTCACCGCCTGTCCGCCACCCTCGGCGATGAGCGCGATGCCCGCCTCGAGCAGACGGGTACGCCGGTCCTCCTGCCGCTCCGCCATGGTGCGGCCGGCCCAGGTGCGCTGGTCGTCGGCGGTCATCAGTACGACTTCGGCAGGCCGAGCATCGCGGTGCCGATGTGGGCGAGCACCAGCTCCTCGGCGACGGGGATGTTCTTCGCGATCCGGGCGTCGCGGAAGATCCGCTCGACCGGGTACTCCTTGGAGTAGGCCATGCCGCCCAGCGTCTGGAACGCCTGGTTCGCGGCCTCCCAGCCGACCTGGGCGCCGGTCAGCTTCGCGATGTTGGCCTCGTTGCCGCAGGGCCGGCCCTGGTCGAACAGCCAGGCGGCCTGGTAGGTCATCAGCCGGCCGAGCTCGGTCTTGGCCTTGATCTGCGCGAGGGGGAACTGCAGCCCCTGGTTGGCCCCGATCGGGCGGCCGAACACCTCCCGCTCGGACGCGTAGTCGCAGGCGATCCGCAGCGCGGCGTCCGCCGTACCGATGCCGCCGGAGGCCGCCAGGATCCGCTCCGGGTTGAGCACGTCCCACAGCACGCCGAACCCCTCGTCGACGCGGCCGAGGACGTTCTCCGCCGGCACGCGTATGTCATCGAAGAACACCTGGCTCGAGGCGAGGATGTTGCTGCCCATCTTCGGGATCGGGTTGAAGGAGAGCGTCCCGTCGGCGATCGCCTGCTTCACGTCGACGAGGAAGAGCGTGAAGCCCGCCGTGCGCGGCAGGCCGTGCTCCCGGGCGTCGGCGGCGGCGACGGTGCGGGTGACCGCCACCATCCAGTCGGCGTTCTCCACGTTGGAGATCCACACCTTCTGACCCTTGATCAGGTAGTCGCCGGTGTTCTCGTCGAGGCGTGCGGAGGTCGTGATCTCGATCGCGTTGGAGCCCGCGTCGGGCTCGGTGAGCGCCAGGCAGAACTGGATCGACCCGTCCGCGAGACCGGGGAGGATGCGCTGCTTCTGCTCCTCCGACCCGTGCCGGGTCAGCGTCATCGCGCCGAAGCCGGGCGTGGTGACGTAGAAGAACGTGCCCGCGACGCCGCCGGACGCGCACAGCGTCATGTTGGCGACCGCGAGCTCGAGAAGGCCCTGGCCGCCGCCGCCGTACTCCTCGGGGATGCACAGGCCGAACCAGCCGCCGGCGCCGAGGTCGTCGAAGACCTCCTGCGGGAAGCGGTGCTCCTCCTCGCAGCGCGACCAGTACGCGTGGTCGTACTTGGCGGCCACGGCGGCCACGCCCTCGCGCACGGCGAGCGCGGACTCGGGGAGGTCGAAGTCCATGGGGGTTCCTCTCGGGTGGAGCGGTTCAGCGGCGCTGGATCGAGCGGGCCACCAGGTCGTTGGTGGAGCGCTGGAACGCGCCGACGATGGCGTCGAGGGTGAGCTGGCGGAGCACGGCGACGGTGCGCTCGAAGCGCGCTGCGTCGCCGGCGGTGTGATCGGCTGCGCGGTACGGCGCGAAGAGCTGGTCGCGCATGATGTCGGAGAGCTCCTGGGCGAGATCCCCCATGGCGCGCGCGATCGCCTGGCCGGCCAGGCGCATGCCGTCCATCGGGATGTCGAGGTCGAGCACCTGCACGCCGACGTCGAAGCCCTGGATCGGGGTGTAGCGGTCGGCGCCCTTGTCGTTGCGGCTCACGCGCACCAGACCCAGCTCGACGACGAGCTGCAGCTCCTCGTCGGTGAGCCGGCGGCGGGCGTGCTGCTCGAGCTGGCGACGGGTGAGGTCACGCGGACCCTTGACCGTCCAAGAGGTCAGCATCGCGCGCTGCACGGCCAGGTCCTCGAGCGTCGCGTCGGCGGGGATCGAGCCCACGAAGCCCTCGATGGCCTGCAGCGTGAAGCCGTGCTCCTGCAGCGCGCGGATCATCTCGAGGCGGGCCAGGTGGGTGGCGCCGTACCAGGCCAGGCGGCCGCGCCGCTCCGGCGGCGGGATCAGCCCGAGGGTGGCGTAGTAGCGGGTCGTGCGCACCGTCAGCCCGGCCGCGGCGGCGAGCTCGTCGACGGTCATCCCGCCGTCGTCGAACACCTCCCCACGGGGGCTCTCGATCGGCGTCGCTGCACTCATGACTGTCACAGTAGGGCTGTCACCAAAACCTCGCAACTACCGATTTCAGGCGTGATTCCGGCAGATCACAAGAAATGGTTGACGAAACAGAAAGTGAGTACGACAGTACTCACTGTCAACGTCGCAAGACCCCGCGATCACCCGGAGGGAGACGCCGATGTCCGGTGGCAGCCCCGCTGTTCCGGCCGCCCTGCGCGGCCCGCTCGGCGAGGTGACCGGCCTGGTGCGCTTCACGCGGAGGACGATGATCGCGACCGGGCGGTCGATCGCCGGAGGCCGCTTCCCGCTGGCCGAGGCGGTGGTCCAGACCTGGTACGCCATCCGGGTCTGCACGCTGCCCGCGCTCGCAGTGTCGATCCCGTTCGGGATCATCCTGGCGCTCCAGGTGGGCGTGCTGGCCCAGGAGGTCGGGGCGGTGGCGTTCACCGGCGCGGGCAACACCCTGGCCGTCATCCGGCAGGCCTCCCCCATCATCACCGCGCTCATGCTGTCCGGGGTCGCCGGCTCGGCGATCTGCGCCGACCTCGGCTCACGCCGGATCCGCGACGAGATCGACGCGCTCGAGGTGATGGGCCTGCCCGTCATCGAGCGGCTCGTCGTGCCCCGGATGTTCGCGATCGTGGCCGTCTCCGTGCTGCTCAACGGCGTGGTCATGTTCTTCACGATCATCACCACGCTGCTCATCTCGGTCGCGATGGAGAACCTCCCGCCCGGCAGCTACCTGGCATCGGTGACCACGCTCGCGCAGACGTCCGACCTGCTGCTGTCCCTGGTCAAGGCGGCCGTGTTCGCGGTCATCTGCGCCGTGGTGGCGTCGTACAAGGGCCTGAACGCGCAGCGCGGCCCGACCGGTGTGGGCGAGGCCGTGACCAGCTCGGTCGTCACCAACTTCGTGCTGCTGTTCGCGGCCAACTTCGTGATCTCCCAGATCCAGTCGACCTTCTCCGGAGGGCCGATCGGATGACCGCCACCCGTCCGGCGACACTCGTCGACGACCTCGAGGACGTCGTCCTCACCCCGATGGCGAGCATCGGCGCCCAGCTGGTGCTGGCCTGGCGCGCGATCGTCGCGCTGCCGGTCGCCCTCACCCGCTACCGCGGCGAGATCTCCCGGATCCTGTCCGACGTCGCGCTCGGCTCCGGCATCTTCCTGGTCGGCGGCGGGGTCGTCGGCGTGGTGCTGCTGCTGTCGACCCTGACCGGCACCGAGGTCGGCCTGGAGGGCTACCAGGGTCTCGACGTCATCGGGCTCGCGCCGCTGACCGGCTTCATCTCCGGCTACGCCAACACCCGCGAGCTCGCCCCGATGATCGCCTCGCTCGGCTTCGCCGCACGGATCGGCTGCGGGTTCACCTCGCGCCTCGGGGCGATGCGCATCAGCGAGGAGATCGACGCCCTCGAGGCGATGGCGATCCGCCCGATCCCCTACCTGGTGAGCACCCGGCTGGTCGCGTCCTGGATCGTCGTGCTGCCGCTCTACCTGATCGGGCTGGTCGGCACCTACGTCGCCACCGACCTCATGGTCACCACGTTCTACGGCCAGTCGCACGGCACCTACGACCACTACTTCCGCACCTTCGTGGCGCCGGTCGACATCATCTACTCGGGCATCAAGGTCGTCATCCTGACCACCGTCGTCACGCTGATCCACTGCTACCACGGCTACACGGCCAACGGCGGCCCCGAGGGCGTCGGCCGCGCCACCGGCCGCGCGATCCGCGCCAGCATCATCTGCCTGACCGTCGTCGACATCCTGCTGACGCTGACCCTGTGGGGCGCGGACCAGCAGGTGCAGATCTCGGGCTGAGCGGCCGATGTCCGACATCCTCTTCCCGCACAGCCGGCTGTCGCGCCGCGCGCTGCGCCTGCGGCTGGCCGCGGTCGGCGTCGTCGGCGCGCTGGCCGTCGGCGGGTTCACCGGGGTCCTCGGCATGGAGACGCTGGGCATCATGTCGGGCGACGTGCGCGTCACGGTCCACCTCCCCACGACCGGCGACACCCTCGGCATCAACTCCGACGTGAAGTACGCCGGCCTGCGGGTCGGCCGTGTCGTGTCGGTCGACCCCGGCGTCGCCCGGCACGACCCCACCGCCGTCGTACTCGTGCAGAGCCGGGAGGCCGCCGAGATCCCCGCCGCGGTGGAGGCGCGAGTGCTGCCCGGCACCCTCTTCGGCAACGAGTACGTCGACCTGGTGGCCGCCGGCTCCGGCGCGGTGGCCACGGCCGGCCACCTGACCAGCGGCGACGACATACCCGCCGACCGGTCCGTGCGCACCCTGCGCCTGATGGACACCTTCGCGGCGACCCAGCGCCTGCTCGCCGCGGTCGACCCGTCCCAGTGGGACACCGCGCTCTCCCAGCTGGCCGGTGCGCTCGCGGGCCGCGGCGACAACATCGCCAGGTTCATGGCCGACGCCGAGAAGATGCTCGGCCGGTGGACGAAGCTCCAGCCCGCGGTGATCCGGGACCTCCACCTGCTCGCGACCGATGCCGACACCGCCGACGGGATCGAGCCGCAGCTGGTGCGGGCGCTGCGCGCGTCCCGGCCCCTGGCGCGCACCCTCGTCGCCCACGCGCGGGACACCGACACGCTCCTCGGCGACACCGTGGACCTGCTCGACGGCGCCACCGGCATCACCACGTTCCTGGCGCTGCACGGGCCGGACGTCGCGCGCATGCTCGACGCCACCGCCGCCACGCTGCAGACCTTCGCCGACCGGCACCCCGCCTTCGCCTCGCTGCTCGCGAAGGTGCCGACCCTGCTGCGCAACGGCGCGGCCGCGGTGAAGAACGGCCGGATCCAGATGGAGGGCGTCATGGCGCCCCAGATGATGAGCCCGTACGGCGCCGCCGACTGCCCGCGCTACGGCGACCTCGCCGGCCCCAGCTGTCCCGGGAGCAAGTGATGGGCCGCCAGCTCAGCGAGCTCCGCCGGCACAAGGGCCCGACCCTCGGAGTCGCGCTCTTCGCGATCGTCGCGCTGCTGCTGACCTCGATGGTGGCGGGCACGCTGTCGCGCAGCGCGGGCGGCGACACGATGACGGTGACCGCGGTGTTCCGGGACGCGACCGGGTTGCGGGCCGGCGACGACGTCCGCCTCGCCGGCGTACGCGTCGGGCGGGTGGCGGGCACCCGGCTCGGCACCGGCGACCAGCGCGGCCTCGCGATCGTCACCCTGCACGTGCAGGCCGACCAGCGGATCGCCGGCAACACGATCGCCGCGATCGACTACCTCAACCTCACGGGCCAGCGGTACGTCGCCCTGCGGCCACCCGCCGGCGCCGCGACCGGGCGTCTCACGGACGGCGCCACGATCCCGGTGGCCGACACCCGGCCGGCACTCGACCTGACCGCGATGTTCAACGCCTTCCGGCCGATCTTCGACCTGCTCGACCCGGCCGACGTCAACCAGCTCGCGAGCAACATCATCGGCGCGCTGCAGGGCGAGGGCCCGACGCTGCGCGTGCTGCTGCAGGAGACGGCCTCCCTCACCCACGGCCTGGTCGACCGCGACGCCGTGCTGACCCGGGTCAGCGACAACGTGATCGCGGTGCTGCAGGCCACCGACGAGCACCGCGCGGCCTTCACCCGGCTGCTCGGCGGGCTGGCCCGGTTGAGCACCGGCCTGGCCGGCGACCGCCGCGAGATCGCCGACGGCCTCGACTCGCTGGCCCGGCTCAGCCGGGAGACGTCGCGGGCGATCGAGCAGGCGGGTCCGAGCATCGTCGACGACGCGCGGCTCAGCGCCGCATGGCTGCGCTGGCTGCGCTCGCACAGGGCGCAGGTCGTCGCCGCAGGCGGCGCCCTGCCGAAGCAGCTGCGCACCTACCTGCGCACCCTCGACTACGGCAGCTACCTCAACGTCTACGTCTGCTCGCTCGGGATCCGCCTCAAGGGCACGAGCACCACCCTCGACGTCGGTCCCGGTGACCGCCACTCCGCGAGGTGCTCATGAGCACCGCCCGCAGGCTCGGCCGGCCCCTCCAGCTGGTCGTCGCGGTCGTGGCGATCGGTCTCGTCGCGCTGTCCGTGCACGTGCTGCAGGGCGCGCCGACGTACCACGTCCGGCTGCACTCGGCCGCAGGCCTCAAGCCCGGTGCGGAGGTCCGGGTCGCGGGCCTGAAGGTCGGCAGGGTGACCGCCGTCAAGGCAGTCCGCGACCAGGTCGACGTCGCCTTCCACCTCGACGCCTCCCCCGCCGACGACGGGGTCACGGGCGACAGCCGGTCGGAGGTCAAGCTGCTCTCGATCCTCGGCCAGCGCTACCTGTCGCTCGCACCGGGGACCGGTCCGGCGCTCGCCGACGGCGGCACGATCGCGATCACGCACGCGCTCGACACCTACCCGATCGAGCGGTTCTGGCTGGACAGCGTGCCGGACGTGGAGAAGCTCGACCTGCCCGTGCTGCAGCGCGCCGTGACCGTGCTCAGCCGGTCGATGGCGGTGGACCCGGGCCAGCTGCACGACGCGCTGACCGGCATCGGCGGCGTGGCGCGCCTGGTCCGCGGCCACGAGGGCCAGCTCGACGCGCTGCTCGCCGCGACCCACCAGGTCACCCGGCTGGTCCTCGGCCAGACCCGGAGCTTCGACGCCATCCTCGACCAGGGCGGCCAGGTCCTGGCCACCGTCTACCAGCGGCGAGCCCTGCTGGCCGAGATGCTGCGGCAGGCGCACCGCTTCGTGACCGGGCTGACCGCCGTCGTACGCGCCAGTGCACCGCAGCTCGAGCCCAGCCTGCGCGACCTGCGCGGCGTGCTGGCGACGCTGGACCGGCACCGCCGCCAGATCGACCAGACGCTGCGCCTCGCCGGACCCACCATCCGGGTCTTCACCAACGCGGCCGGCGACGGCCCCTGGCTCGGCGTGAACGCGCCGTACGCGATCTTCCCCGACGACATGGTCTGCGCGATCACCCCGGAGAAGTGCTCGTGAGGCGGCGGATCATCGCCGGCGTCGTGGGCCTGCTGCTGCTCGGCGGCGTGCTGCAGGGAGCGCGCGTGGCCGGCTGGCTGGGCGGCTCGGCGGGCGACGACCTCGTCGTTACCGCCGACTTCGTCGACACCACCGGCCTGTACGTCGGCAACCAGGTGACCTACCTCGGCGTCCCGATCGGCACCGTGGTCGACGTCGAGCCCCGGGGCGCGACGATGCGGGTCGTCCTGCACCTGCGGTCCGACACCCAGGTGCCCGCCGACGCGGGCGCGGAGATCCTGCAGTCCTCCCTGGTCACCGATCGGTACGTCGAGCTCGGGCCGGCGTACACAGGCGGGCCGACCCTGGCGTCCGGCGCCCACATCACGGCGGCGCACACCCGCTCTCCGGCCGGCGTCGACGAGATCGCGACCGCCATCGACAACCTCGTGAAGGCGCTCGACGGCAACCTGCGGACCGGTCACGGAGCGCTCGGGAGCGGCCTCGGGACGCTGCTCGCCACGACCGCGAAGGCGCTGCGCGGCAACGGCACGACGCTGCGCTCGGCGCTGTCGGACGGGCAGGGCGCGCTGCAGGTGCTGACGTCCAAGGACGCGGCGCTGACCCAGGTGAGCGACGACCTGCGCCAGCTGGTCGACGTGCTCGCCCAGCGCGACCGCCGGATCCGCACGTTCACCCGGCAGTCCGACGCCACCCTCGGCGTGCTCGCCGGCCAGAGCGGCGAGATCGCCGCCACGATGAAGGCGCTCGACCGGCTCACCGTGCTCGGCTCCGGCTTCCTGCGCCGCAACGCCGGCGTGCTGGGCGCGGACCTGGCCGGGATGAACGACATCGTCGGGATCGTGCGCCGGCACCAGGCGTCCCTGGCCGAGGCGTTCGACGACATGCCTACGCTCGCGCAGAACTACGCCCAGGCCTACGACTGGAAGACGCGCCGGCTGCGGGTGCAGTTCTCGTTCGCGGCCGGGCCGTTCTCCTCGCTGTTCCGCGCGCACACCTGCCAGCTGTTCGCCGCCGCCCTGCCGGGCGCCGCCGCCTTCTGCGACGCGCTCGACAACCCCGACGGCACCGGCCTGCTGGACGGGATCCTCGACGGCCTCTACAACGCGCTGCCCGGGAACACGCCGTGAAGCGCGCCCTCGGCCTGCTCGTCGCCGCCCTCGCGCTCTGCTCGGGGTGCGGGCTGACGCTCACCGACGTCCCGATGCCGAAGCTCGTCAGCGGGCCGACGTACGCCTTGCGGCTGGAGTTCGACGACGCGCTCAACCTGCCGGTCGACGCCCCCGTGAAGCTCGAAGGCGCCACGGTCGGGCAGGTGACCTCGGTGACCGCCGACGGCTATCGCGCCGACGTGGAGGTGGCGGTCTCGACCGCGGTGCACCTGCGCAGCACCAGCACCGCGGAGATCCGCCTCACCGCTCCGATGGGTACGTCGTTCGTGGAGCTCAGCCAGGGCCGCACCGGTGGCTACCTGCCCGCCGGGGGCACGATCGCCCTCGCCGCCACCGGCGAGGCGCCGGACGTTTCCGACCTGCTCAGCGCGCTCTCCACGGTCGTGACCGGCGGCAGCTTCGGCGACATCTCGACCATCATCAAGCAGCTCAACGTGGCGCTCACCGGGCACACCGGCACGGTCCGGGCGCTGCTGTCCCGGCTGGACACAGCCGTGACCGGGCTCAACCGGCAGCTCCCCACGCTCGACCGGCTCACCGGATCGCTGGACCGGCTGACCCGCCGGCTCCGCGGCGACCTGCCCACGATCACCGCGTCGCTCACCGACCTCAGCCGGCTCGTCTCGACGCTGTCGCGGCAGCGGGTGCGGATGATCGGTGCCCTCGGCGCGCTGCGCCGCTTCGAGCTGCAGGCCACGCCCTTCACCGAGGCCACCCGGGCCGACATCGTCGGCCAGCTCGGTTCCCTGCGCACCGTGCTGCACACCCTGCTCGGGAGCAGCACCGACATCAATGGCGTGATGGCGGGCCTCGCCGCGTTCGCGAAGGGCAGCGACCGGGCAGCCCCCGGCGACTTCGCGAACTTCGACCTGACCCTGCTGCTCGACCCGAGCGCCCTGGCGGCGTACGAGAACGGGACGGGTGGCCTGAGGTGAACAACCCCGCCGACATCGCCGCCGCCGGCGCGCGCCAGGTCAGGCGCCGCGCGCACCTGGCCCAGGTCCTCATCCTGGCCGTGCTCGTCGCCGGCACCGTGTACGTCGCCGACACCGTGGTGGGCGGCTCGCTGTTCCACCACCCGTACCACCTCACCGTCGAGCTCGACCAGGCCGCGGGCCTGCACCAGGGGTCGGTCGTCACCTACCGCGGGCAGCGGATCGGCGAGGTGACCGACGTGCGGCTGTCCGGCCGGACCACGGGAGCGCGGGTGATCGCCGACGTCTCCATCGACAAGGGGGTCGAGGTCCCGCGCAACAGCACGATGAAGGTCCTCGACCTGTCCGCGGTCGGCGAGCAGTACCTCGACGTCCAGCCGACGTCCACCACCGGCCCCTTGTACGCCGACGGCGACACCGTCCCGCTCGCCGACACCACGACGCCGGTGAGCGTGCCGCAGGTCCTCGTCGACGCGCAGGCGCTGATGCGCCACCTCGACGTCAGCGACGTGCGGACGATCGCCCGCGAGACCCAGCGGGTCTTCAGCGGATCCGACGTCGACCTGCGGGCCCTGTCGATCGACCTGGAGTCGGCGTTCGCGATGCTGCGCCGGCTCGAGCCGACGCTGACCCACGTGGTCCGCACGGCGCAGGTGCCGTTGACCACGGGCGTGATGCTGAGCCCGGCGATCCGGCGGATCTCCGCCGACCTGGCCCGCGTGACGGCGGCGCTGCGGTCGGCGACGCCCGCGATCCGGCGTACCGTCGTCAACGCCACGGACCTGCTCCCCCGCCTCGACACCTGGTGGCGCGCGAACCGGACCACGCTGATCACGCTGCTGGACCGCGCCCTGCCCCTCTCCGTCATGTCGGCGCGCCACCTGCGCGGGCTCAACACCTGGCTGGACTGGGCACCGCTGCAGGCCGTCGCGATGGCGGGCAGCACCCGCGGCGGCAGCGGTCGCGTCCTGCTGGTGCCCAAGATCCTGAAGAACTGCGTCTACTCGCCGATGCGGCAGCGCGACCTGTACGACCTGAGCCGGCGCCCGCCGCCGCTGGACGAGCGGTGCACCGACCCGCCTGCCGGCACCCAGGCGCGCGGCTCCGCCAACGTCCCCCGTCAGTGACCCGAGAGGAAACCCCATGACCGACACCCTCGACGCCCGCGCCCGGATCGAGGCGTCCATCGCCGGCGACACGTTGCCAGCCGCATTCGCCCGCACGGTCGCCGAGCGCGGCGACACGATCGCGTACGCCGACAAGGTCGGCCTCGACCTGAGCGCCGGCTACGCCCCGGGCTGGCGGTCGCTGACCTGGCGCGGGCTCGCCGGTCAGGCCGAGGCGCTCGCCGCCGCGCTGATCGACGCGGGCGTCGCGGCCGGCGACCGGGTCGCGTTCATGTGCGGCAACCGGATCGAGCACGTCGTCGCCGACCTCGGCGCGATGCACGCCGGCGCCATCACCATGTCGGTCTACAACACGCTCTCGGTGGACCAGGTCGCCTTCGTCGCCGGCCACAGCGAGCCCACCGTGGTCGTGCTCGAGACCGCCGACCACCTGGCGCGCTGGGAGCGGGCGCTCGCCGAGAGCACGTCGCTGCGCACGGTCGTGCTCATCGACGCCGAGCCGCCTGCGGACGACGAGCGGTTCACGACGTGGGGCGAGTTCCTCGAGCGGGGTCGGACGGTCGCCGCGGCCGACCCGGGCTCCGTGGCCGAGCGCGCGGCCGGCGTACGTCCTGACGACGCGGTCACGATCCTCTACACCTCGGGCACCACCGGCGACCCCAAGGGCGTCGTGCTCACCCACCACGCGGTGCTCTACGAGGCTGCCTGCTCGCTGGAGACCGCCGGCGCCACGGGCGACGTCGTCTTCATCTCCTACCTGCCCTTCGCCCACATCGCCGAGCGGATGCTCGGCATGTACATCCCGCAGGCCATCGGCGGCGAGATCCACCTGATCGCCGATCCCGCGCACCTGCTCGGCGCGCTCGCGGAGGTCCGGCCGACGCGCTTCTTCGGGGTGCCGCGGGTCTGGGAGAAGATCAAGACCGGCGTCTCGGCGCGGCTCGCCGCCGAGCAGGACCCGGAGAAGCGCACGCAGGTCGAGACCGCGCTCGCCACCGGCCTCGAGTACGTCGAGGCCCAGCAGCTCGGCCGCTCCCCCTCGGCCGAGCTGACCGCCCGCTTCGAGGCGGTCGACACCGCCCTGCTGGGCTTCCTGCGCGCCCTGCTCGGGCTGGACCGCTGCGCGTGGGCGGCCTCCGCGGCCGCGCCGATGCCGCTGGAGGTCGCGCGGTTCTTCGCCGGTCTCGGCATGCGGATCTACGACGTCTACGGGATGACCGAGACCTGCGCGGCGGTCACCGCCGGCGGCCCCGACCAGTTCCGGCTCGGCACCGTCGGCCGGCCGCTGCCCGGCATCGAGATCTCGCTCGCCGCGGACGGCGAGATCCTCGCGCGCGGCCCGGTGGCCTCGCGCGGCTACTACCGGCTCCCCTCCGCCACGGCCGAGCTGATCGACGAGGACGGCTGGGTGCACACCGGCGACATCGGCGTGCTCGACGACGACGGCTTCCTCTCGGTCGTGGACCGCAAGAAGGAGCTGATCATCACCTCCACCGGCAAGAACATCGCGCCCTCCAACATCGAGAACCACCTCAAGGAGAGCCCGATCGTCGGCCACGCCCTGGTCTTCGGCGAGGGACGCCCGTACGTCGTCGCGATCCTCACCCTCGACGCCGAGATCGCGCCGCTGGTGGCCGCCCAGCTCGGCCTGCCCGCCGGGCTGTCGCTGGCCGAGCTCGCCCAGCACCCGGCGATGCTCGCCGTCGCGCAGTCCGCCGTCGACGCCGCCAACGCCAGGCTGTCCCGGCCCGAGCAGGTCAAGGCCTGGGAGCTGCTGCCCGTGGAGTGGACCGCCGAGTCCGAGGAGCTCACCCCGACGCTGAAGCTCAAGCGGCGGGTGGTGCACGCCAAGTACGCCGACGTCCTCGACCGCCTCTACGGCTGACGGTCGGTCACGCAGAACACCCGGCCGGCCGGGTCGGCGAGCACGGTCCAGCTCTCGCCGTCCCGGACCCACCGGGCGCCGAGCCCGAGCAGGCGGGCGACCTCGGCCGGGCGGTCGGTCGTGGCGAGGTCGAGATGGGCGCGCACCGACCGATCGGGGTCGTCCGGGCCGAGCCGCTGCAGCAGGAGGCGCAGCGGTTGACCCCGCGGCCGCACCAGGTAGCGGAACTCGGCCAGGTCGGTCGCCCGGTCGGGCCAGCCGGTCAGCGCTGCCCAGAACCGCACCTCCTCGTCGTACGCCGACGCGGGGATGTCGAGGCAGACCTGGTCGGCCAGGGAGGAGTGGCCGTCCGGCCAGCTGACAGCGTCGGCCCGCCGTGTCTCCTCGCCCGCCGGCACGAGGCAGAACGCGAGACCGCCGGGGCTCCGGAGCACGACGTAACCGCGGTCAGCCACCTCGGCGGCCCCGAGCGCGACCGCCTCGTCGGCGCTCGACCGCGGGTCGTCGACGTGCAGGTCGAGGTGGATCCGGTCGGGACCGGTTTCGACCCGCTGCAGCCGGAGGTGGGCGTCGCCGGATCGGGGCAGCAACGTCGCGAACTCGTCGCGCTCGCCACGCGTCGGCGAGATCCGGCTGCCGGTGGCCGCCGCCCAGAACTCCCAGGACGCCTCCGCCCCTCCCGGAGCGGTGTCGAGGAAGGCGGTCAGCCACCGGATCATCGCAGCGCTCCCAGCGCCGGGGCGAGGTCGCCACGGCCGGCCACGACCACGTCGTCGAGGTCCAGCCACCCCGCCAGACGCTCCAGCTCGGCCCGGAGCTCGTCGGCGGTCTCGGGAGGGGCGGTGGGTTCGGCGTACGCGCCCTGGACGAGGAGGGCCCGCGCGACCCGGTCGGCCTTGAGGTCCACCCGGGCCACGACCCGGTCGCCGAGCAGGAACGGCAGCACGTAGTAGCCGTGCACGCGCTTGTGTGCGGGCGTGTAGATCTCGATCCGGTAGTGGAAGTCGAAGAGCGCCTCGGTGCGTGCCCGCTCCCACACCACCGGGTCGAACGGGCTGAGCAGCGCCCGCGCGCCGACCCGGCGGGGCAGGCGCGCCGCGCTGTGGAGGTACGCCGGACGGCGCCAGCCCTCGACCCGCACCTCCTCGACCTCGCCGGACTCGATCAGCGTCACCAGCGCGCGGGTCGTGTCGGCGACCGACATCCGGTAGTAGTCGGCGAGGTCCTTGGCGGTGGCGACCCCGTGGCTGCGGGCCGCGCGTCGCACGAGCTCCACGTGCGCCTCCTCCGGGGTCGGCGTCGGCAGCGCGAGCACCGACGCCGGGATCACCCGCTCGGGGAGGTCGTAGCGGATCTCGAACTGGCTGTTGCGCCCCGCGATCGCGAGCTCGCCGGTCATGTAGAGGTAGTCGAGGGCGATCCGGGTCTGCGACCAGTTCCAGCCCCAGTGCTCCTTGGTCCGCGGCGCGCCCGTGTCGAGCTCGCGTGCGGTCGAGGGGCCGCCGTCGCGGATGGCCGCGATCAACCCGTCGTGCAGGTCGTGCGGGACATCCTTCCACCACTTGAACTGGCGGGCCCGGTAGTGGTCCATCCGGTGCTGCATGACCGGCCACAGGTCGACAGGCATCAGCGCCTGCACGTGCGCCCAGTACTCGACCAGCCGGCGGGGCCGGCGCTCGCTCGCGCGACGGAGCAGCTCGACGTCGTACGGGCCCATCCGGGAGTAGAGCGGCATGAAATGGGCCCGCTGCAGCACGTTGACGCTGTCGACCTGGAGCACGCCGGTCCTGCCGAGCGTGCGCTCCAGCGTGCGCATGGTCGGCACCGCGTGGGGCCGGTCGGTGAACCCCTGCGCCGCCAGCGCGACGCGACGCGCCTGGGCGAGGGAGAGCGACTGCACGCCAGAAACCTAGCGGCGCGGACCGACACCCGTGCCAGCGCGACGCCGCCGACGCGCTCGCGCCGACGAGATCAGTCCAGCTCGACGATCTTCTCGCGCACCGCGAACATGACGGCCTCCATGCGCGAGTGCAGCTGGAGCTTCTCCAGCATGTTGCGCACGTGGTTCTTGACCGTGTTCTCGCTGATCCGTAGCCGGCCGGCGACCTCGCGGTTCGACAGCCCCTTCGCGACCAGGCGCAGCACCTCGAGCTCGCGCTCGGTGAGCTTGAGCGCCGGGCCGTTGCGCTCGGGCTTCGACATCGTCTTGAACTCGTCGATCAGCTTGGCGGCCATCGACGGCGAGATGAGCGACTGGCCGTCGGCGACGACCCGGATGCCCTGCGCGACCTCCTCGATCGAGGAGTCCTTGAGCAGGTAGCCGGAGGCACCGCTCTTGACCGCCTCGTAGAGGTCGCCCTCCTCGTCGGACATCGTCAGCATGATGATCTTGGTGGAGGGCAGCGCCTCCTTGATCTGCACGCAGGTCTCGATGCCCGACTGCTTCGGCATCCGTACGTCGAGCAGCACGACGTCGGGGGCGGTGCTGATCGCCAGCTCCGCCCCGCGGACGCCGTCGCCGGCCTCGCCGACGACCTCGATGCCGTCCTCGACGCCGAGCAGCATCGTGAGGCCGCGGCGGAACAGCTCCTGGTCGTCGACCACGAGGACTCGCACCGGCTCGGACGCTGCCGGCGTCATCACACTGCTCACGCCCGAGATCATGGCACGTGGACCCGATCCAACAGAGGTCTAGACCCTCTTTCGGACCGTCATTCGCCACCCAGGTCGAGTGAGATCACGCCGTAGTCGTAGCCGCGGCGGCGGTAGACGACCGACGGCCGCTCGCTCTCCTTGTCGACGAACAGGTAGAAGTCGTGGCCGACGAGCTCCATCTCGTACAACGCCTGGTCCAGGGTCATCTTGGTCGCCGGGTGGGTTTTCTCGCGGACGACGAGCGGCCCGTCCCCCGTCACCGTGATCGGGCCGACCTTGCGCTCCTCGACCTCCGCCTCGGTGGCGACCTCGGTGATGGTGGCCGCTCCGCCGGCCAGTGCCTGGCCCACGGACACCGGCGTACGACGGCCGCGGTGCACCCGGCGGCGGTCGGCGGCGCGGCGCATCTGGGCCGCCATCTTGTCCAGGGCGAGGTCGAGCGCCCCCATCTTGTCCTCGGCGGCGGCCTCGGCGCGGATCACCGGGCCCTTGGAGTAGGCGGTGAGCTCTACGTGGACGGCGTGGTCGTGCTGGCGCGGATTGGGTTCGGACTCGACCTCGACCGCGACCCGGATGATCCGGTGATCGTGCTTCTCGAGCTTGCTCAGCTTGTCGCTCGCGTGCGCTCGGAACCCGTCCGAGATCTCGCAGTGCCGACCGGTGACCACAACGTCCATCGTGTACCTCCATGTGCGGATTGATGGTGTGGAGTCGCGCGCGGAACCATCGACATCGATGCGACGGCCGCAGCCCCGGACCGCCTCGCGTCGCGGTGACGCGGAAGAGGCATCCAGGTGGACTCCATGCAAAGACGTTAGTGCGCCGCGGCCGGTCAGGAAAGGGATTGAGTCCCTGAATTGGCTGAGAACTTGTGCCTGCGGGTCGCGGCCACGCAGGCGATCGCACGGACGCCGATCCCTGCCGCCTCCAGGGCCCGTTGCGCCTCGCGCGCGGTGGCACCGGTAGTGAGCACGTCGTCGCAGACGACCACCTGCGCCCGCACCCCCGCATGGCGGCGGACGAGGCCGCTCGGGCACCACATGCTGCCGGCCAGGTTGCGTGCCCGCTGGTCGGCGCCGAGGCCGGCCTGGTCCTGGACGGGGGCCCGCAGCCGCAGGACCGGCGCGAGGTCGACGGTGCGCCCGTCGCCGCGCAGCACCCGGGCGGCGTGCCGCACCAACGCGCCGGTCGGGTCGTAGCCGCGCTGCCGCTGTGCCGCACGGCGGGACGGGACCGGCACCAGCAGCACCCGGTGCGCCGGGTCCGCGACGGCCGAGCGCACGGCGACGGCGAGCAGCTCGCCGAGCGGCCGGGCGAGCGCGAGCAGCCGGTCCTCCTTGTGCCGGAGCACGAGGGCACGCAGCGCGTCGGCGTACTCCCCCACGGCGTACGGCGGAGCGAGGCCGGCCGGTGTCGGCGTCGGCCAGGCCGGGGCGGCGACGACCGGCAGATCCGTGTGGCACTCCCGGCACAGCGGCCGGCCCGGCCGTCCGCAGGCCACGCAGGCGGCGCCGAGCACGAGGTCGGCGAAGGCGTCGTACAAGCCGGCGGTCACGCATCCATGGCAGCAGCCGTGCATCCCTCCCGCAACCGCGGCCCGCCGGGCTGTGGATCAGCCGGGGTAGGTGAGGTCGGCGATCGCGGACGGGAACGGCGTGCTGACCCGGGTGCGGACGTCGACGAGCGCCCCCTTGAGGACCGCGTACGTCGGCCTCGTGGGGTCGGGCGTCCCGGCGAGGCCGGTCACGTGCCCGCTGACCACGGTCGAGATGCTGTCGGCGCCGATCGTGGAGCCGTCCGCGGGCACGATGTCGACCTGGTACAGGATGCCGGGCCGGGTCGGTGAGAGCACGGCGAGCAGCGTCGGCGCCACCCACGCGATGTCGGTGATCCGGCGGCCGGGCCCGAGCGGGACGTCGAAGCGGTCGACCAGGCGGCGTACCTGACCGGTGGCCGAGGTGGCGACGCGCGCGCCCACGACCCGGTCGCCGCCGGGGTGGTGGACGACCGCGATCAGCCGGGTCCCGTCGTAGGAGACGAGGAGCCGCCGGACGTCACGACCGGTGACACCGGGCATCGTGAGCTCGGTGGTGCGGCCGTCCTGCCAGCAGCGCACGACGGCCCCCTGCCGGCGCCGGTCCAGCAGCCACACCCGGTCCGCGAGGTCGATCGTCGGCCGCGCGAGCGAGGTCGCGCCGGCCAGCAGGACCTTCACCTGGGGGTTCTCCACCGCCGTCATGGGCGCCTCGAGCGCCGTGGTGCCGCCGGCGGTGACGGCGACCGCGTTCTGGCCGTCCGGGTCCACGGCGAGGCTGTCGAGGACCTCCTTGCCCTCGCCGAACGGTCCCGGGACGGGCTGGAGCCGGAACGGCTCGCCACCGACGAGCCGGTTGCGGCTGATGCCGTAGAGCGTGTTGGAGGACCGCGCGGTCGCCATCCGGTCGGCCCCGAGGTCGACCGGGTGGACCCGGTCGGCCCCGCCGACGGGTTGCCCGTTGATCCGCAGCCGGAAGCCGCTGAGGGTCGGGTCCTGGCTCAGCGTGGCGGCGACCTGGTCGAGCATGAGGTCGGCCTCCTGGGCCGAGGGCTGCATGCGGCCGCCCGCCAGGTCGACCTGGGCGACCCCGTTCGTCACGGGCACCGAGAGGCTGAGGCTCAGGCCGGCGGGCAGGAAGGTGCTGACGACGCCGGCGAGCCTGCGCGGCGGACCGGCCAGCAGCGCCGAGATCAGGGCGGTGGGAAGCTGTTCGCCGATCGGGGCGAAGACCGGCTCCGGGACGAGGTACTGCGCGGTGGGGTCGAAGTAGTGGAGGTCGACCTCCGCGAAGCGCTGCTGGAACCAGGTCGCTGGGACGACCATCTCGTTCGGCGGGTTCACGATCCGGTACTCGCCGTCCTGCAGCTCGACGTCGAGGCCCAGCGTGCTGTGCGACGGGGCGAGCTGGCCCTGCCAGGCGCCCGCCGAGTCCAGTCGCGCGGCACCCAGGAGCGGCACCACGACCTGGGTGCCCTCGTCGGTGGGCGGGTCGAAGTCGGCGTACACGACCATCGAGGCGGCCGGGTTCCACTCCTTCGCCGCGTCGGACGTCAGGTACTCCTTGGCGACCGTGGTCGCGATCGGCCAGGCCGTCATCGCGTCCAGGAACCCGTTGACCACGTCGAGCCGCGACTCCCCCGGCTGCGGCGGCTCCGGGTCGATGTCCGACGGCGGCCGGCTGTCGGTGTCACCGTGCGAGCCGACGCTCACCACCGGGCCGGAGGCGGGCAGCTGGACGCAGCCGGTCACGGCGAGCGGCAGCAGGACCACGGCGGCCAGGAGCGCCCGGCGCGCGGTCCTCATCGCTGGGCACCTCCCTCGAGCCGGGCCGCGACCTCGGCCACCTCGGCGGCCGGCGTCAGCACGTCGTCCTCGGGCGCGAGGGGAAGCGGGCTGGAGTGGACGGTCTCGCCCGCGTGCCGCGGGATCGTCAGCCGGAACTGCGCGCCTCCCCCGGGACGGCCCCACGCCTGCAGCCACCCGCCGTGCAGGTGGGCGTCCTCGAGCGCGATGGCCAGGCCCAGACCGGTGCCGCCGGTGGTGCGGGCCCGGGCCGGGTCCGAGCGCCAGAAGCGGTTGAAGACCAGCGCGGCCTCCCCCGCGGCCAGGCCGACGCCGTGGTCGCGGACCGTGACGGCGGCGGCGTGCTCGTCGGCGGCCAGCCGGACGGCGACCGGGCGGTCGACGCGCGTGGGATCGGCGTGGTCGATCGCGTTGCTGACCAGGTTGCGCAGGACGCGCTCCACCCGGCGTACGTCGACGTCGGCGAACACGGGCTCGTCGGGCGCGTCCACCTCCACCTGGACGCCGCGCTTGTCGGCCAGCGGCGTGCACGCCTCCACCACGCGGAGTGCCACCCCGACGAGGTCGACGCTGTCGGTCTCCAGCACGGCCGCTCCGGCGTCGAACCGGCTGATCTCCAGCAGGTCGCCGAGCAGGTCCTCGAAGCGCCCGAGCTCGCGCTGCAGCAGCTCCGCCGAGCGGGCGGTGGCCGGGTCGAAGTCGGCGCGGGACTCGTGCAGGAAGTCGCTGGCCATCCGGACCGTCGTCAGGGGGGTGCGCAGCTCGTGGGACACGTCGGACACGAACCGGCGCTGCAGCCAGCTCAGCTCCTCGAGCTGGCGGATCTGGCGCTGCAGGTTGGTCGCCATCTGGTTGAAGGACAGCGCGAGGCGGGCGAGGTCGTCCTCGCCGGACACGCGCAGCCGCTCCTGGAGACGCCCCGCGGCGAGCCGCTCGGCGACCTGGCGGGCCAGCCGGATCGGGGTGACGACCTGGCGGATGACCAGCCAGGTGATCGCCGCGAGGAGGGCGAGCAGGAGCCCGCCGGCCACGAGCAGCCCGCTCGCGACCAGGTCGAGGGTGTCGCGCTCCTCGTCGAGCGGGAAGAGGAAGTAGAGCGGGTACGTCCGGCCGTCGGAGGGCAGCTGGATCTCGGCCCCGACGGCGACGCCCGGCTCGGAGACCCGCGTCCCGTCGGGCAGGGTCCGAGTGATCATCGTGTAGGTCCAGGCCGTGCCGGGCCCGACGCCGTCGAAGCGCTGCTCCAGGCTGACCGGCACGCTGCTGAGGTCGAGGCCGCTGGTGTACTGACCGCCGCCGCCCTGCACCGAGAGCCCGGCACCGACCGGGGGGCCGAGCACCACCAGGTACCCGCGGCTCGCGCCGCGCTCGATGATCGGGTCGAGCAGGTCGCGCTGCTGCCGTCCGGCGTTGACCTCGGTGCCGGACGCGGCCTCGAGCCGCACGGTGGCGTCGGCCATCTCGCTGTTGACCTCGCCGACGGCCACGTCGACGCGGTGCTGCAGGAGGCCGTCGCGGGTGTGGGCGAGGAGGAGCCAGCCGACCGCGGTCACCACGAGGGCCGAC